>JANXZS010000093.1 GCA_025355385.1 Acidobacteriaceae bacterium
CTGATGCTGCAGATTGCTTCGCTGGAAGGGCCCTACGTGCTTGCAGATCCGCGAAGTGCCGGGCACCGTACAAGCTCTTCCATGGTCAAAACGAGTGTTCTCGGGGAGACGGAGAGTGTGGCCAGGATGAGTGGCCCGGCACTACGTCGGTCTCCGAACGGGAGCATCCGGCAGGCAGGGATGAGCAACTGTAGCGGCCGCAGCCCCGCGTATGAATCCCGGCGCGGAGCTACACTGTAACTATAGCAATCACCCCTGGTGTAGTCAACGAACGATTCGGCTTTTCGCTGGGAATTCAATGAGTCCTCAACAAACGTACGCCGTACACGGTTGCCCCCCCTGAGCCGCTGAGATTACGCCGTCCTTCTGTCAAGACACTGCTCGTAGCGCCGCTCGCATCTTTTTGCACACTGCTCGAACCCGCTCGCATCGAACCATTGAAAAGAGAAACAGGTAGCAGATGACAACGAAGTCACGAGAAATCCGGCTGGCGGCGCGCCCCCACGGAGAACCCAAGCCCCAAGATTTTGCCCTTGCTCAGGTGGAGCTGGAGGAACCAGCTGCCGGAGAAGTCCTGGTAAAAAACCTCTGCTTCTCCGTCGATCCCTACATGCGGGGCCGCATGAATGAAGGCAAGTCCTATGTGCCACCCTTTGTCATCGGCGCGGCTCTGGAGGGCGCCGCCGTGGGTAGAGTGGCCGCCTCCAATCAATCCGCTCTTCCGGTTGGTGCGCTGGTATGCAGCACCTTCGGCTGGAGGGAGGCCTTTGTCGCACCGGCAGCGACTCTCAGGGTCCTCGATCCTACGCTGGCCCCGCCCAGCGCATTTCTTGGCCTGTTCGGCGTTACCGGCCTCACCGCTTGGGTAGGACTGTGGAAGGTGGCGCGGCTGCTGCCAGCCGAGACCGTCTTCGTCTCCGGTGGCGCTGGAGCGGTCGGCTCCGCTGTATGCCAACTCGCCAGGCTACGTGGATCGAAGGTCATCGCGAGCGCGGGTTCCGACGCAAAGGTCGTCATGCTGCGCGATCAGTTTGGCGCAGACTACGCCTTCAACTACAACGATGGCGACCCCCTACAACACCTGCATGAAGCCGCGCCAGAGGGCATCGACGTCTACTTTGACAACACTGCGGGTCCGCAGCTTGAGGCCGCACTCTCCGCGCTCAAGCCCCGCGGGCGTATCGCCATGTGCGGAGCCATTGCAGGCTACAACACACCCATTGCCGGACCTCGAAACCTGGCAATCGTTATCGGAAAGCGCCTCCGCATCGAGGGCTTTATCGTCTCCGATCACATTGGAGACTTTCCCGAGTTCTTCGCCGAAGTAGGGCCTGCCCTGAAGAGCGGCAAACTACAGAGCCACGAAACCGTCATCGAAGGAATCGAGAACGCACCCGCCGCCTTCAGCAGCCTGCTGCGCTCCGGCGATAGCCATACCGGCAAGATGGTGATCCACCTCTCTTAGCCTCGACAAGGTGGGTCTCCCACATCTTGCTTCTGAGAGGTGGGTTGCGGGCGACACAGTGACCCCGCGCGGCAAGGCCCATCATGGCTTACACTTTTGAGACATGGACCAACTATGGACACCCTGGCGCTACACCTACATCACTCAGGTCGATGCAGACAAACAGCGTCAGGGTGTTCCCCCTGAGCTTGCCGCCTGGCCGGGAGACAAACATTGCGTCTTTTGCAACCTGATCGCGTCGGCGGACTACGCCGTGGCTCACGGCATGCCGGCGGAGGAGGCAGAACGCGCCGCACACATCGTCCTGCGCGGCCAGAGCTGCTTCATCTGCCTCAATGCATACCCCTACACCTCCGGCCATGTCATGGTGATTCCCTTCGCTCATGAGGCTTCGTTGTCGGCGCTTCCGCTTGAGACGGCGCGCGAAATCATGGACCTGACCCAGCAGAGTGTGCGGATTCTCGAAAGCGCGTACTCCCCTCATGGCATTAATCTGGGGATGAACCTGGGTAAAGCCG
This sequence comes from Acidobacteriaceae bacterium, assembly GCA_025355385.1. Lineage (GTDB taxonomy): Bacteria > Acidobacteriota > Terriglobia > Terriglobales > Acidobacteriaceae > JANXZS01. The sequence continues at coordinate 1,984 of JANXZS010000093.1, forward strand.
CGGGCGCGGGCGTGGCCGGACACCTGCATCTGCACGCTCTGCCTCGCTGGCAGGGCGATACCAATTTCATGACCGTTATCGGCGAGACCCGCATCCTGCCGGAGACGCTCGACGTCACTTGGGAAAAGATGCGCGCCGCCTTCCTCGCTTCCCGGACTGAAAGCATCTGAATACTTTGAAGGGCGGGAATGTCCGGAACGTAAGGCCGTATCCGCCGGTCGAATTTGAGGAACCCTGTGTTAGACCATGAAGGACACAATGAAGGGGCCAGTAGCGCTGGGGCAGACCGGAGTCAGGTCGCCAAGGCCGACGCAGTTCCGGCGAAAGGGGAGGACTCGACCGAGCCCGCTGCTTCTGCGCAGCAGCCTCCAGCCGGGGTGCAGTCGGTGGAGCCGCAGGATGCCCACCTGATTGGAGCCAGCGGCTCGCTACAACGGAAGTTGCTGGCGCAGAACACAAGCGCCGACCGCAAGGACGGCCGCAAACCACAGGCGCAGCCTGAACCGGATCTCCCAGCCGGCCAGCATGCGACCGGCTCGTCAGATGTGGAGCCTAGCAGAAAAAAGTAGCAGCGCCTTCGAGCGGCGGCGCTACTTCTCGATGTCCCCCGCCGCCGCCAAGGACAGTTGTGATTCCCCGGTGTCGGATTCGATCTGCAGCGCTTCTTCAACCAGCAGCGGTTCCCCGTTCGCCAGACCCACGAGTTGTGAGGGGAGTGTCTTGCTTGGTTTCACACCGAGGTCTCTCAGCTTCTCCGCCTGCCAGATCAGATTCCCGGTGCCGCCCGATAGCTTTCTGAAGGCGTCTTCGTAGCACGATCGCGCCCTGGTCAGCTTGTCTCCCACGCTGGTGAGATCGTTCACGAAGCCGCAAAGCTTGTCGTATAGCTGCGCTCCCCGGCTGACAATCTCCAGCACGCTGCGATTCTGCTTCTCCTGGCGCCACAAATGCGAGACCGTGCGCACCACGAAGAGTAGCGTGCTGGGGCTTACCAGCAGCACATTCTTCTGCCAGGCTTCCTGCCAAAGCTTTGGATCCCGCGAGATCGCCAGCATGAATGCAGGCTCGATGGGAACAAACATGATAACGAAATCCAGCGTCTCCAGCCCGTAGAGATCCTGATAGGTCTTCCCTGAAAGCCCTTTTATATGCGAGCGCATCGATTCAATGTGGCGAGCCAGCGCCGCCTCGCGCAACAAGTCGCTCTCCGCGTTGACGTGCTCTTCGTATGCGGTCAGCGAAACCTTGGCGTCCACCACCAGGTGGCGCTGCTCCGGCAGGTTGATCACCACATCGGGCTGCCCGCGGGAGCCGTCTTCGCGCGCGTGACTGTCTTGGACGGAGTATTCTTCGCCCTTGCGCAGGCCACCCGCTTCGAGCACCCGATCCAGGATCAACTCTCCCCAATTTCCCTGGGCTTTCGAGGAGCCTTTAAGCGCCTTGGTCAGGTTATCCGCGTCCTCTGACAGTTGCTGGTTCAGCATCATCAACTGCTTCACCTGTTCCGTCAGCGCCGAACGGTCCTTGCTCTCCTGCACGTACACGGCGTCCACGCGCCCGCGAAACTCCTGTAATTGCACCTTAAACGGGTCAAGCAACTGCCCCAGATTCGCTCGGTTCTGTTCCGTGAATCGCTTCGTCTTCTCTTCCAGAATGTCGTTCGCCAGCGCCTTGAACTGGTTGGAAAGCTGCTCCTTCGCGTTCTCGAGCAGTGCCACCTTCTCCGCTGTCTGGCTGCGCTCGGCTTCAAGCGCCATCCGCGTTTCGGCCAGTTGCTGGCCCAGAATCCTTTGCTCAGCCATCGCCTGGTCGTATCTGTCCTTAATGTCTCCCAGTTCGCGGTCCAGGCGGGCAATTTGCTGCTGCTGGGCCAGTTTGCTGGATTCGTAGCTCCCCAGACTCTGGCGCAGTCCTCCCACTTCCGTGTCCAGCCTGTCCTTATGCCCGCGAGCCTCATTAAGTTCCTGCTTCAGCTCCGGCAGACGCAGTACTTGCTCCTTGAGCTGGGCAAGTTCCGCACGCTGCTGGTACTCCTCGTTTCGTGCCCGGCTGGAAGCGACCAACCAGGCAAGCAGCGCACCCAACGCCAATCCCAACAACGCGGCGAAAATCACAAGTGGCAAGGTAACGATCATGGCGGATTCCTTCCTTCAACTTTACTCGCTTTCGCCGGCAGCCGGGGCAAACAGGAACCTTGAGACGTACCTTTCCCGGTGCCTCGCTTTACACCGTCGTTAGGGCTCAGTAGACTTGAAGCTCCGGGTTAAACACTGCATCGAAAGCGGAGCGCTGGTCCAGGTGCGCTCCGGGTTGGACCTCGCCCGGTCTCAACAATTTGCACTCGCGCGTAGTGGAGCAAAAGCCCCTCTGCCCGTATGATGGTTTTGCCGTTTCACATGACAGGAGATACGCATGGCCGCAGTGGAAGAAAAGGTTAAGCAGATTATTGTCGAGCAACTTCTGGTAGATGAGGCCGAAGTCACCCCCAGCGCGTCTTTTCAGGAAGATCTTGGCGCAGATTCGCTCGACGTAGTAGAGCTTGTGATGCAGTTCGAGGAAGCCTTTGACCTGGAAATTCCCGACGAAGACGCCGAGAAGATCAAGACCGTAAAAGATGCAGTCGAATACATCGAAAAGCATGCGAAGGGCGGCAAGTAATTTGCCCAGGCGCGTCGTAGTCACCGGCATCGGGCTTCTTTGCGGAGTCGGCAATACCGCGCCCGAAGTCTGGAAAAATCTGCTGGCAGGCAAGAGCGGGATGGCCCCCATCACCGGCTTCGACGCCACCGACTTTCCCGTAACCTTTGCGGCGGAGGTGAAGAACTTCGACCCCCTCAACTTCGTGGACAAGAAGGAATCGCGCAAGATGGGGCGCTTTATTCACTTCGCCCTCGCTGCGGCATCTGAGGCGATGGAGAACTCCGGGTTAAAGATCACACCGGAGATCAGCGAGCGCGTCGGCGTTCACATCGGCTCCGGCATCGGTGGCTTCGACATCATCGAACGTGAGCACAGCGCCATGCTGGCTGGCGGCCCGCGCAAAATCTCGCCGTTCTTCATCCCGGCGGCCATCGTCAATCTTGCTGCCGGACAAGTAAGCATTCGCTATCACGCATGCGGACCCAACGAGGCTACCGCTACCGCCTGCACCAGCAGCGCCCACAGCGTGGGAGATGCCTATCGCACCATTGAGCGCGGCGACGCCGACGCCATGATCGCGGGCGGAGCGGAGGCGGCCATCACCCCCATGGGTGTCGGCGGATTCGCCGCCATGCGCGCCTTATCCACGCGCAACGACGACCCCGAACACGCCTGCCGCCCCTTTGACAAGGATCGTGACGGATTTGTGGTTGGAGAAGGCGCGGGAATACTCATCCTCGAAGAGTTGGAATTTGCCAGAGCCCGCGGCGCCAAGATTCTCGCCGAAATCGTCGGATACGGCATGAGTTCCGATGCTTACCACATCACCGGAATGGCTCCGGAGGGAGAGGGCTGCTTCCGCGCCATGAGAAACGCGATCAAGAGCGCGAACTTGACCCCCGACGATATTGAGTACGTCAATGCTCATGCCACCTCCACGCCGCTGGGGGATGCGCTTGAAACCGCAGCCATGAAGAAGCTTTTCGGCGAACGCGCCACCAACCATACTCTGCTCGTCAGCTCTACCAAATCCATGACCGGACACCTACTGGGTGGCGCCGGCGGTCTCGAGGCAGGTATTACCATCATGGCGCTGCAAAACCAGATGGTTCCACCTACGGCTAATCTGGAAGACCCCGATCCCGTCTGCGATCTGAACTACGTCCCTAACAAGCCGCAGGCTGCCAAACTCAATGTCGCGCTTTCAAATTCCTTCGGATTCGGTGGTACCAACGGCTCCCTCATGTTCCGCCGGTGGACCGAATAGAGCAGATTTACCTCCTGCTCGGCTGTGCGCCGAAGCCGCTCGGGCCCGCCCCGCATCCCGTCGAGAAAGCCGCACGGGACGGCGTCGGATGATACCTAGCAATAGGAAATCGCTAGAGCAGAAGCAGGGTTACTGTAAGGTGAGCCATATATCTCTGCAGGCATTTTCATCAAGAAAATGCCTACATCCCTGACGCTGGATACTTCACACTATCCCTGTTTTTGCTTTAGAGGAAACAACTTCAGCTACAAATAGAAAAGGCCACCCTGACCGCGGCGGCCTCGTAGCTCTTGACTGCTTCAACCGCTGATCGCTGCAAAACCCATGCGCACCAGCAGAACGATAGCCCACCAGCCAAAAATCGCGATCAGTCCCGAGGAACGTTTCACCTTGGCCACGATCGCTAGCCCGATTCCCACCAGGATCAACGACCAGATCCAGAAGATATCGATCGCTGATGCGAAGGTGCTCAGCCACTTCGGGACGTCAGGGCTTAGGTAGTAGCCAATATTGCTGCCCACCGGATTCTGCGGATTGAATGTGTCCGCATCCACTCCCGCGAACATTGAGATGGCGCCAAATACTCCCAGTAGCACCAGCGGAAGCGTGCCGTAGATCCAAACGGCGAAGACCTGGCCGTAAGTGGCATGACCCTCGACGAGGAAGTTGATCGTGCCCCAAAGTACCAGAGCGCAGATGGCCGCGAAAAGGAGGGAGATAATCGGGATTGAGTAAGTAATGACTTTAGTGATCTTCTTGCTGATCTCCATCGCACCCGCGCGCTGGGCCGGGGGCATGCTGGCCATCTGCTCGGCAGCCTTGGGGTTTTGTTTCATGGTGTTTTCCGTGATCTTGTCCCAGCCCACACGCGACTGCATGAGAAAAACAAACGAGTAGCCGAGGATGACGCTCAACAGAAAGGGCACCCACCAACTGGTATTCCTCAGGATGTCTGTGAAGGTCTTCGCGGGTGACGTGAAGGTGCAGATGGTTCGCTGGACTTGCGTCAGTCCAGGACTATCGTGTTCAGCAGCGAGAGGATTTAACACAGCTCCATCCATCATTTTCAGCAGCCCTCAATCAAAAGAACAACCGTGCGTGATTCTATCCCGGTACATCATCAGGTGAATGAGATCCTGGAGAAATGTTGCATCCGATCCACCGGGAGTAGAACTAATCAGCGCACGCGGGCCGCCAACATGGCATCAACTGCACCATGCCCCGATGGCACCGCGCCGGGTAGAGGCCTCGAGGAATAGTTTTTGTAGACCGTGATGTGGAAACACGCCTGCTGGAACTCCTCCTCCACATCGATTCTCCCGGTGGATTGCAGCGGCAGCAGATAGGCCCGCATCCAGCCGATCTGGGAGGTGGACCATCCCTTTTTGCCAATATCTATAGTTGCGCCGGTCAGGTGGGGAGAGGCGATGTCACCTTCTGAAGGAGCGGCATTGCCGTTGATGCCCTGCAGATGACGTTGATATGCCACCGTGCGTACGGCGGAGTTGACCTGCAGCGGCACACCAAAACGGCTGTAGTGGGCGCGGGCCATGTCGCCAAGGAAGTTCGCCGTCCATTCGCGACAGTAGCGACGGCTCGCCGCAAGCCGGGAGTCGATGGTCAGCCCATTGTTCACCGGCAGTGAGACTAGTTGCCGCGAGCGGAGCATGCTGGCCAAATCCGCATCATCTTCTATTCGCTTCAGCCCATCCTGATCGGCACGCACATTTTGCCGGAGCAGCGATTCGTGGGAGCCTTTCATCGGGGGTGGCAGCGCAAACTTCACATGCTGCAGCGGTATCGTGCGCAGGATAACTCTGGGCGTCCTATGCTGCGGCGTCAATGCAACCTCTCGCGAGGAGGAACAGTGCCGCCCACGCCGGCAGGGGCGGCTGGTTCGCGCGACTGCCTGGTGTCGAACCTCGGCGTGCACGGATTTTGCATTCCTGTGCTTCGTCGTTCTTGCATGCGCAGAACCACGCCGTGCCGACGCCACAGAGTGGGTCGACCTCACCTTGATGTTGTGGGCGTGGGAAGAAGCGAAGTTGTGACGCGGAACGTTCGCCTTTGCCGTAACAGAAAACATCGCACACATAAGTGCGAAAAACAGTGCAAAACGACACATGGGCGGGACCGCGGAGAATGCCAGAGATCCTTATGCTAGGGCTTACTCTGGAAAGCGGGAAGTGCCCATCATGGTTCCCGGTTTGGCCGCGCTTGCCGGCTCCATGTAGCGCAATTTCGCTGCCTCCCTTTCGGTTACGAAATCGTCGGTCTGCGCAGTCTCGGAGCACGAGTGCCAGAAGAGTCATGGCCGTCGCACATTTTTTTGGGCACCTCGGCAACATCCGAGGTAACGTCGCAGTCCAATGGATACCTCGCGGACATGTCGCTGAGGTAGTGGGTTTCGATGGAGGCGGTGATGATTCCTGAAGAACATCCCTTGCGCATGCTCTTCCACGAACTGGTCACGGACACCTACGGGCACATCGGGATCTTCGATCATGAGCTTGCAAGCTACGTCTCGCGAATACTCACCGATTTCTGTAACAGCGACCGACTTTATCCAGTACGGGATGCCCAAGGCCGCCCGCTGAGGGAGGTGGGCGAGATGCTAGTTGCCTCCGATCCGGTCCACGGGACGGCCGCATCCTTTGATGCCGAGCGAGAAATTCGCAAACATATCGGCGATTACACGCTTTTTCTTACCGGTATGTATCCCCAGTCGATGCATCTGTGGAGATCGCGACAGAGCGAGAGCTTTGTGGAAATGGTCCGCGCAGGCAAGGAGAGCTACTACATCGTTTCCAAGTTTGACCTGTTTGAATACGCCGACGAAGCAGCGCTCTTTGCGCGTCTCTCCCGCCACTTCGAACGCTGCATCTACGGTCTTACGCTGGTCCGCGAAGAGTTGGCCCGGCGCAGCCCGGGAGCCCTGCCCCCGCCGCAGGAGCCCAACTACCTGATGTAAGGGTGTCAGTAGTTAGTTCAGTAGTCAGTTGCGAAGCATTGCACTGACGACTGAACTCTGCCCGCGTCGGAGGCTCTTTACTGGGGTCTGAGAACTTCTCACTGTCGTTAGAGAATGTAGCGCGACAAATCCTGATCCTTCACGATCGAAGCCACCATCTGGCGCACATATTCAGGACTAATGACTACCACCATCTCCCGATCGCCAGTCGCATTCTCTCGCTCGCTTACCGGCAGGGCCACGGTCGCGCCATTTTCCCTGGCAGTTGCGGCCAAATCAATGGTGGAGTCGCCCTTGTGTGCCTTCGACAAGTCAGGAGCCAAGAAGCTGATTTCGTCCAGCACCCGCTCCATGATGGTGTGCAGGCGACGTGCCCCGATGTTTTCCGTTGCCTCGTTGACGCTGAAGGCGAACCGAGCCATCTCCGCCAGTGACTCAGCGGTAAATTCCAGCTTCAGCCCTTCCGTCTCCAGCAGCGCCGCGTACTGCTTGGTCAGCGATGACTTCGGCTCGGTTAGGATGCGGATGAAATCCTCGACGGTGAGCGATTGCAGTTCAACTCGGATAGGGAAGCGCCCCTGCAATTCCGGGATAAGGTCGCTCGGCTTGGAAACGTGAAAGGCTCCCGCCGCGATGAACAGGATGTGGTCAGTTCGCACCATGCCGTAGCGGGTGTTGACGGTCGTGCCTTCCACGATCGGTAGAATGTCGCGCTGTACCCCTTCACGGGAGATATCCGGCCCATGTCCACCTTCGCGCCCGGCTATTTTGTCGATCTCATCCAGAAAGATGATGCCCGAATTTTCCACCCGCTCCGTTGCCGTGCGCTGCACCTGGTCCATATCGATCAGGCGGCTCTCCTCTTCCTGCACCAGATATTCAAAGGCCTCGCCCACCTTCATCTTGCGCTTCTTGGTGCGCGCTCCAAAGATGCTGGGCAGAATGTCCTTGAGGTTGATGTCCATCTCTTCAACGCCCTGGTTGGAGATGATTTCAAACGAAGGCGCATTGCGTTCGCGCACGTCGATCTCGACTACGCGCTCATCCAGCCTTCCTTCGCGGAACTGCTGGCGCAGCTTTTCCCGGGTCCGGTTGTGCGACTCGTTGGCTGGTGCCGGAAAGCTGAGGGTCGTGGGCGCTCCGTCTATGTTCACAGGCGCCGGGGCGGGCACCGCAGTGGCAGCGCTGGTTGCGGGCGGCAGCAGCAGATCCAGCAGCCGCTCCTCCGCATTCAACTCTGCCTTGTCCTCCACCTCTTCCAGCTTCTCCTCTCGCACCATGTCGATTGCGATCTCCATCAGGTCGCGAATCATGGACTCAACATCTCGGCCCACATAACCGACTTCGGTGAATTTCGAGGCTTCGACCTTCAGAAATGGCGAGTTGGTCAGCTTTGCCAGGCGCCGGGCAATCTCCGTCTTACCCACACCCGTTGGCCCGATCATGATGATGTTCTTTGGCATGATCTCTTCGGCTAAATCTGGCGCCAGCTTCTGGCGGCGCATGCGATTGCGCAAGGCCACGGCAACAGCCCGCTTGGCCGCGCTCTGTCCTACGACGTGCTTGTCCAGTTCCGCAACAATCTCGCGCGGTGTCAGGTCCTCCAGCGCGAGTTCCTGATCTTCCGCCGTTCCTGGTAAATAAATGGCCATAATGCTGGCTCCTTCTGTGGCCGGAGGCGCTACTCGGAGCCCTCTAAGCGTGCAGTTCTTCGATGGTGATTTGATCGTTGGTGTAAATGCAGATCTGGCCGGCGATGCGCAGCGATTTCTCGGCAATATCCCGCGCCGGAAGCTCCGTGTTCTGCATCAGCGCCCGTGCCGAAGCCAGCGCATAGGAGCCGCCGCTGCCGATCGCAGCAATGCCCTCGTCTGGCTCGATCACGTCCCCGGCCCCGCTGATCAGATACGTCTGCTCCACATTGGCGACTACCAGCAGGGCTTCGAGGTTGCGCAGCATCTTGTCTGTGCGCCAATCCTTCGCCAGCTCCACCGCCGAGCGGCCAAGATTGCCGGCATATTGCTCCAGCTTGGATTCGAAGCGGCTGAATAGCGAAAAGGCGTCGGCCGTCGAACCGGCAAAGCCAGCCAGAATCTTGTCCTGGTAAAGCCGCCGGATCTTGCGCGCTGAGTGCTTTATGACGCTTTCACCCAGGGTGACTTGTCCATCCGCCGCCATCACGACGCTGCCATTGCGGCGAACGCACAAAACAGTGGTGGAGCGAATCCTGATCCGGGACGAGGCAGTCGTGGGAGCAGCGTGCTGAACCTCTGGTGGTTCAGAGGTCTCAAGACGCGAAGGGAAGTCGGAGAGATGAGAGGCGCCGGGCTGGGCCGCCAGTAGAGACGAACGGTTGAGCATACTTTATCTAAGTATAACGCAGGGTGGAGGGACGTCGATGGTCGCATTGTCGCTCAAAAAGGGGCCCAACCACCAAGGGTGGACCGCCCGCTTGCGGTATCCTCAAGCTATGCTTGGTTGGCGCGCCGGGTATGGCCCGATATTGCGTCAACAGCCGGGAGCCGGAAGACTGAACATGAGCTTTTCCCTTCGCAATCCCGTAATGCTTGAAGCCCTGACGGCTACCGCAATCCTTGTGGGAAGCGCAGTCGCCGCCTGGACACTCAGGCGCAAGCGTAAGAGCGAAGAGGAGATTGAGCGGGAGCGTCGCCTTAGCCTGGTCAGGGCAGGGCGGATAGTAGACGGCACGGTGGTGGACATCGCCGATCTCAATCCCGGCGAAAGCGGCCGTCCCGAAGGCCTGAAGTTGATTCTCTATCGCTATGAGATTTCCGGAGTGGTCTACAACTGCTCCCAGGATGTGACCCACATGACTGGCCTTGTGGACATTTATCAGTGCCGACTCAGCTTTCCGGCTTCCATACGCTACGACGCCCACAACCCTGAAAACAGCATCATTGTGGCCGAGAATTGGACAGGATTGCGCAACTCAGCAGCCATCAACTTCGGCCCTCCTGACCAGCGCCTCGACCGCCACGGCTTCGTTTCGGGTAAAGCTACCAAGTAAGCCTCAGGGCGTCCTATGTACTTAGACGCGCGGCTTTGCGTCATCAAAAGATGGACATTGCTATTTCCCAGCGCGAAACAGCAGACGCGCAAATTGCACTAAACTAGGTACATGCATGTCCATAAGGCAACGACGCAAAGCATGCAACGCGTCCTGCGCTTCTCCCTGGTCGCCACGCTCGCCTACGTGCTGCTCACCTTCTTCGCTGGAGTTCGCGCTAACTCGCTCGCCCTTATTTCCGAGTCGGGACACAATGTCTCAGACTTCCTCGCGCTACTACTCTCCGCCATCGCAGTCTATTTCCATTCCCGTCCTGCTACCGATGAGAAGACCTTCGGCTACCAGCGCGCAGGCGTGCTTGCCGCCTTCCTGAACGCACTGGCCCTCATTGTCATCGCCGGCTGGATTGCGATTGAAGCCGTCCATCGCCTCAGCGCGCCGGTTGCCGTGCAACCCAGATTGATGATGATCGTCGCTGCCGCAGGCCTGCTGATGAATGGCGTCATTGCCGCCCTGCTATGGCGCGTGGCGAACGACGTAAACATTCGTAGCGTCTTTCTGCACATGCTCGGAGACACGCTTTCGACCGCCGCTGTCATCGCGGGCGGTTTCGGCATCCTGCTCACCGGGCGAAACTGGATCGATCCCGCCCTCTCCATCGTCATCGCGGCGCTCATTCTGTGGACGTCCCTTGCCATCGTGAAGGAGACGCTCAACATTCTCCTCGAAGGGTCGCCACGCGGAGTCTCTATTCCGGAAATCCGGCTCAGTCTTCAGGATGTGCAAGGTGTCCTCGACGTTCATGATCTGCATGTGTGGTGTCTCGGTTCGCAGACCAACGCACTTGCCTGTCACGTCACCATCGACGACATTCCGCCATCGGAAAGTGGCCGGATCCTGGCCGAGATCAATACCACTTTGCGGGACCACTTCCGCATCCACCACACCACCATTCAGTTTGAAGATGCTGAATGCGAGATCGCCCACGGCTGCATTATCCCTGTCGATCTCTCCGGTGCTCACCCGCACCACCACGGCCACTCGCACTCTCACTAGAGCAGAAGCAGGGTTGCTGTAAGGTGAGCCACAGATCTCGGCAGGCATTTTCATCAAGAAAATGCCTACATCGCTGACGCTGGATACATCCCACCCTCCCTGCTTCTGCTTTAAATCGGGCTATGCCCGCCTTGTTTATCGCAGAGCAGCGCGAGTCGCGGAAGGCCGAGTCTTATGCGATGGCTTGGGCGTATACCTATAGGTCCGATCTAGCCCCAGGGTCCTCCTCCTGCGGCTTGTCCGGTTGGCTGGCGTAGATCTCTTCCACCCGCTGCAAGGAATCGATCTCGTTCACTGGCTTGTCCGGGCGAACGCGAAGTATGCGCGGAAAACGCAGCGCAAATCCACTGTCGTGCCGCTCCGATCGCATCACGTTATTGAATGCCACCTCAAGCACGATCAGCGGTTCCACGCTGCGGATCCTGCCGTAATCTTCCACCGTATGCTCGCGGAAGAACGAGGTTAGCTCATCGATTTCCATGTCAGTCAATCCTGAGTACGCCTTGCCCACATTGCGAAGGCTCTCTCCATCGCGAACCGCGAAGGTATAGTCACTCAGCACGCTCGCGCGTCTTCCGTGCCCGAATTCTGCTGCCGTTACCACCACATCCAGCGTTGCCAGCTCGCGCTTCATCTTCAGCCACGCCAGACCACGCCGTCCCGGTTGATACACGCTGTTGCGCGACTTGATCATGACCCCTTCATTGCCACGTCCTCGCGCGTCCATGTACGCTTGCTCTAGTTGTTCGGGGGAGTCAAGATTCACGGCTGGCGACAGCCGCAGGCGCGGAAACTCGCTCCCATCCCGCGGCGCGATAAACAAGAACGATTGATCGGGGGTCCCCTCATTTACAACTCCTGTGATGGTCGATCGCTCATGCTCGCGGGCGAATTCCTCCAGCACCAGCTTCCGCTTCCACAAGGGCTTCTCCAACATCAGTTCCCCCTGCGCGTAAAGCACATCGAATGCCATAAAGACCACCGGAATTTCACGCTGCATCTCGAGTGAAACTTTCTTGCGGCCTATCCTCGATTGCAGCGATGCGAAGGGTCGAGCCCTCTGGTTGAGCGGATCCCACGCAAGAATTTCGCCGTCCAGAATCATCGGCTCGGGAATCGTAACAAAGGCTGTGACAAGTTCCGGAAAGCTGGCAGTCAGATCTTCCCGGGTCCGCGAGAACAGTGCGACGCGGCCCGGCCCCTCGCCGCAGTGGAGCTGGCAGCGGATACCGTCGTATTTATCCTCAATGATCGCCTGGGATAGCACTTGCGCGATCTCCGGGTCCGCAGATCCCACGCCAGTAGCCCCAAATTCCGCTGTCCAGTTTTCTCCGGTCACCCCTCCACTGGGCTCACCCCCGGTCGGGTTGCCAAACGCTACGCTTCTTGTCATTCCGAGCGAAGTCGAGGGACCCGCCACTCCGACTCTTCCCGCGTTGTCCTCCCCTCCGCCCAGCGTGGCTTGCTCCTTCTCAACTTCCACGGCAAACCGCGCCATGGCCTCTTCGACACTGGCCACCGGACTCGCCAGCATGAAGCCAAGCGGATGAAACAACTTCATGCGGGCATCCCGCAACCCACCAGCCGCAGCCATCAGGACAACTTCGCCAAGGTCGCCCACCAGCATCACGGCACATCGCACGTCAGCCGCCTCTGCGGCAAAAGCCGACGCAATTGCCTCCTCAATCAAGCTCTGGCGCACCCCAGTACGCATATCCCCAAGCGCCAGCTTGATCAGGTACTTCGCTTCCAGAGGAGTCGTCTTCGCCAGCAGCGGCAACAGGATGGCAAGCTTCGCCGCGCCCCCGCGGGCAGCCGCAATAGCCGTGAAGGCTGCCTCGATGTCGCCCAGCAGCAGCGTGGGTTGCGCCGCACTTTCCGGCTGCAACAACTCAAACGCCGCAGCGCCGAGATCGCCATGACGCAGGTAAGCCTCATGCAGGGCGTGCGTGTTGGCTCCAGTCTGCTGCATAACCGCTTTTGTCAGCAGCGATGAACCGAGATTCAGCGCTCTCCTGTCGGTTTCAGAAAACGGTTGTCCTGCCAGATACAGCGCTGCCAACGCCCCCTCTTCCGGCGCCAGCGTGCACAACCAGTCCGCGATCAGCGCCCGTTTCTGCAGCTTTTTGCTGGTTTGGGCCAGTGCTTCTGACAAGCGCGCTAACTCCAGAAATGCAGCAGCCATGTGAGTTATAGATGCACTGGCAATCCGTCAGGATCACGCCTGCCCTGGCGAAAGGAAATCGGGGCACTCTTTGCGTGCTCGTGATAAGGATGGTTTTAGCAGTTCGGATAAGATCCGCTTTAGCGTTTTCGGATAGGATGTAAGGGTGATGATTGGGCAGACATTCCGAACATCCTGCCACGCGCTCCTCTAGCGGCCCCGCCGCCGACTCTATCTCTCTCTTCGCTTCTTCTCATTCCTCTCCAATCCATGCAGTCGCCCGGCCATTGGTCCCGGGGAAAGGCACTTATGTTTGATCGTCTGGAGCAGATGGAAGCCCGTTACGAAGAGTTGGGTTCCCAGTTAGCCGATCCCGAACTCGTCAACGACCAGCAGAAATACCAGAAAATCGCGAAGCAGCACCGTGACCTTCAGAACGCGGTCGAAAAGTTCCGCGCGTACAAGCAGATCAAAAGTGGAGCGGACGATGCCAGAAACATGCTCAATGAGAGCGACCCTGAGATTCGCGCGATGGCTGCCGACGAACTCGCACAACTGGAGGCTCGCCTGCCCACAATTGAAGAGGCGCTCAAAGTCATGCTGCTGCCCAAGGATCCCAATGATGACAAAAACGTCATCATCGAGCTGCGAGCCGGCACGGGCGGCGATGAGGCGTCGCTTTTCGTCGCCGAAGTCTTCCGCATGTACTCCCGCTTTGCGGAGCAGCATCGGTGGAAGGTGGAAGTATTATCGTCTTCGGAATCCGGGATTGGCGGCCTGAAGGAAGTTATCGCTATTATTGAAGGCGATCGCGTGTTCTCGCAGATGAAGTATGAGAGCGGCGTGCATCGCGTCCAGCGTGTGCCGGCAACGGAGACCCAGGGCCGCGTGCATACCTCCGCCATCACCGTGGCCGTGCTGCCAGAAGCTGAGGAGGTTGACGTCAAGGTCGAAGCCAAGGATCTCCGTATCGATACCTTCTGCTCCTCTGGACCCGGCGGCCAGTCCGTCAACACTACCTACTCCGCCGTACGCATCACCCACTTGCCTACGGGAACCGTGGTCAGTTGCCAGGACGAAAAATCGCAGATCAAGAATCGTGAGAAAGGCATGCGGGTCTTGCGAGCGCGCCTGTATGAGCAGGAGATGGAGAAGCAGCATGCGGAGCTGGCCAAGGAACGCAAGCAGCAGGTAGGAAGCGGCGATCGTAGCGAAAAGATCCGGACCTACAACTTCCCCCAGAATCGCCTGACTGATCACCGCATCGGGCTTACTAACCATCAGCTTGCCGAGGTGATGGAAGGAAAGCTCCAGCCCACTATCGATGCTTTAAGCTCCCACTTTCAGGCAGAGCGGCTGAAGGCCGAGACCGCCGATATCGGCTGACAATGCCTTCGGATAATACCATTCGCCATAACCTTGCGGCATCAGCGGAACGCCTGGCGCAAACCCAGAACTCGGCTACCGCAAGTAAGGATGCGCAGATACTCATGAGGCACGCGCTAGGCTGTGACCACGCCTTCCTTCTCGCCAATCCGGGGCGAAACCTAAGCGCGGAAGAACAGCGTACCTACCTCCAATATATCTCCCGGCGCGAGAACTTCGAGCCGGTGCAATACATCCTCGGCAGCGCGGAGTTTTATGGGTTACCACTGAAGGTGGATCGCAACGTTCTCATCCCGCGCCCCGAGACGGAGCACCTTGTTGAATCACTCCTCTATCGCGTGCCGATAAACGAGCCACTCGCCATCGCCGATGTGGGAACGGGATCGGGCGCAATCGCCATCGCGCTGGCCTTTCACCTGCCGCATGCCAGCCTGACAGCCCTCGACATTTCCGCCACTGCTTTGCGACTCGCTCAAAGCAACGCCTTGCTGAATGGAGTCGCGGATCGAGTGCGATTCCTGCAATCGGATCTTCTCCTCGCCGTAGGGGACGAGCGTTTTGATGCTGTTGTCTCCAATCCTCCCTACGTTGCCGAGCAGGATCGCGCCACCCTCAGCAGCCAAGTGCGCGATTTCGAACCAGCCACCGCGCTCTTCGCCGGGCCATCCGGACTTGAGTTTTACCAGCGCCTAATTCCCCAGGCGCATGCCGTTCTCAAGCCCCTTGGCTGGCTCTTGATGGAGGTCGGTTACGGCCAACAGACTGCGATTAAAGCACTGCTCGCAGGCTGGATCGACGTTACGTTTGTGCCGGATCTGCAGGGCATTCCGCGAGTCGCCTGCGCCCGCTGGGCATCGTAAAATCTTGCTCAGACTGACTCAATTCCGCAGACGCAAAAAAGAAACGCCGCAGGACGGATTGCCCCCGCGGCCTCTTCCCTTCAATATTCAACCCGGTCACCCAGAAGCTTCCCGTCCTACCACTTCGAAGCGGAGTTGATTGGTCTGTCTATCCGCGTCCACACGAAGATGATCGCCGTTGCGTACCTCGCTATCGAGAATCTTCAATGCCAACGGATCCTGGATCAATCGTTGCACGGCGCGCTTCAGCGGCCGCGCGCCGTACGCGCGGTCGTACCCCACTACCAGCAGAACGTGGCGTGCCTCGTCCGTCAGCTCCAAAGTAATCTTTCGGTCGCTCAATAATTTCTTCAAATCGGCCAGGCGCAGATCAATGATGTGAACCAGTTGCTCTTCTCCAAGCGGCCTGAAGATCACGATATCGTCAACCCGATTCAGAAACTCCGGCCGGAAGCTCTGTCGCAAGATGTCCATCACCTGTTCGCGCGCGAGTTCAAATGCTGCGTCGGTCTCGAGGGACTCTGCCTGCAAAACATGGGACCCCAGATTCGATGTCATGATCAGTACCGTGTTTTTGAAGTCCACAGTGCGGCCCTTGGAGTCGGTCAGGCGGCCATCATCCAGGACCTGTAGCAACACGTTGAAGACATCAGGATGTGCCTTCTCGATTTCGTCGAAGAGCACAACCGAATAGGGACGACGGCGCACTGCTTCAGTAAGTTGCCCGCCCTCGTCATAGCCCACATAGCCCGGAGGCGCGCCAATCAGCCGTGATACAGCGTGCTTCTCCATGTACTCAGACATATCGATGCGTACCATTGCCTGCTCATCATCGAACAAATATTCAGCCAATGCCCGCGCCGTCTCGGTCTTGCCAACGCCCGTAGGCCCGAGAAATATGAACGAACCAATTGGGCGCTTGGGATCGCTAAGACCCGCGCGCGAGCGACGGATTGCGTTTGCAACCGTAACCAGCGCTTCGTCCTGACCGACCACACGTTCCCGCAGACGGCTCTCCATATGCACCAACTTCTGTACTTCGCCTTCCAGCATCTTGGCCACCGGAATGCCCGTCCACTTGCTGACTATTCGCGCAATGTCTTCTTCATCCACTTCTTCTTTGAGCATCCGCTCCGCACCCGCCACTCCATCCTGTGCGGCGTTCAAGTGCGCCAGCTCGGATTCGAGCTTGGGCAATTCTCCGTATTGGATCTGCCCTGCGCGTTCCAGATTTCCGCGGCGCGTCTGTTCCTCCAACTCGAGCCTCAAAGCTTCAACCTGCTTCTTTAGCGTGCTAAGCCTGGTGATCGCTTCCCGCTCCTTCTGCCACCGAGCCCGCAATCCACTTGATTTTTCCTTGAGCTCAGCCAGTTCCTTCTCTACTGCCTGCATCCGCTCTTTGGAGTTCTTGTCGGTCTCCCGCTTCAATGCCGTACGTTCAATTTCCAACGATGTTGACGCACGCTCAATCTGGTCGATTTCGGTCGGCACGGAGCCGATCTGGATGGCCAGCGAGGCCGCTGCCTCATCCATCAAGTCAATGGCCTTATCCGGAAGAAACCGGTCCGAGATATAACGATGCGACAGCACGGCGGCCGCGACAATTGCCGAATCCTTGATCCGAACGTTGTGGTGGGCCTCGTAGCGCTCCTTCAATCCGCGCAGGATAGCGATGGTATCCTCTACGTTCGGCTCGCCCACGTAAACGATCTGGAAGCGGCGCTCTAGCGCCGCATCCTTCTCGATGTACTTGCGATACTCATTCAACGTGGTCGCGCCAATGGCCCGTAGCTCACCCCGCGCCAGTGAAGGCTTCAGCATATTGCTGGCGTCGATGGCCCCCTCCGCCGCGCCCGCTCCAACCAGCGTGTGCAACTCGTCGATGAATAGAATAATTTGGCCATTCGAATCTTCAATGTCCTTGAGCACCGCTTTCAGGCGGTCCTCAAACTCTCCTCGATACTTAGCCCCGGCGAGCATCGAGGCCAGATCAAGCGAGATCACGCGCTTGTTCTTCAGGCTCTCGGGCACATCACCTGAGACGATGCGCCGGGCCAGTCCCTCAACGATCGCCGTCTTGCCCACACCCGGTTCTCCAATCAGCACGGGATTGTTCTTGGTGCGGCGCGAAAGCACCTGGATCACGCGTCGAATTTCCTCATCGCGGCCAATCACCGGGTCCAGCTTGCCGCGACGGGCCAGTTGCGTCAGATCCTTGGCATAACGTTCCAGCGCCTGGTACTTCGCTTCGGGATTCTGATCGGTTACGCGCTGCGTTCCGCGAACCGAGGTCAACGCCCGCAGGATCCCGTCGTGGGTTCCGCCGTGCGCCGCCAGCGCCAACTGCGCCGGATCATTCTTCTGCCGGGTGAGCGCCAGCAACAAGTGCTCGGTTGATACGTATTCATCCTTGAAGTTTTCGGCTTCTTTAAAAGCCTGGTCGAGAACGTTTTGCATGGCATTCGACATTGTCGCCTGCGTCGCCCCCCCCGAGACTTTGGGCAGCTTCTCCACCGCACGGTTGACGTCGGTCCCCAACTGGTCGGTAGCCACTCCCACCTTCTGCAGAACGGGGACAATGATCCCTTCTTTGTCGCCGAGCAAAACCGCGAGCAAGTGCAACGGCAGAAACTCGGGGTTGCCGTTGTCCGTGGCCCGCCCGCCCGCGCTCTGGATAGCCTCCTGCGATTTGACCGTGAACTTATCCCAACGAATCGCCATGTCGTTCGCCCAATTCCTTCATCGAAATCGAATTGCAATAACAAGCGGGGGAAGGCGATCACGTACCGCCTCCCCCCGCCTATAGGTCAATCTATATGGCCCATCCGAGGCTCTTTCAACTCCGCCCCGGCGACCTTACGCCGCAGGCTGGCTCTTGACCTGCGGATTATGTGTGCCCTCAACCTGCTTGGCCTGGGGCTGCTTTTCTGCGCTCCCCGATGGCCCAATCGATACTTTGATCTGCTTCGGCTTGGTCTCCGCACGCTTCAACAACTCCACCTTCAGAATTCCGGCTTCATAGCTCGCCTGGATATTCTCCGAATCCACCGTCGTCGGCAGCGTGAATGCACGATAGAAACTGCCATAGCGGCGCTCAATCCGCTGGAAGTTCTCTTCCTTCTCTTCCTGTTCGAATCTGCGCTCGCCTTTGATCGACAGAGTGTTGTTCTCCATCTGGATCGACAGATCTTCCTGCTTGATGCCGGGTACTTCCAGTTTCAAGACCACCTTGTGCTCATCTTCATACACATCGACGGGCGGCATAAAGTTTGCCGTCGTCATCGCGTCGCCTTCCCCTTGCGCGCGGGAATAATCCTGGAAAAGGGAGTTCATGCGGTTTTGCAAAGACATTACATCCCGGAAAGGATCCCAACGGGTAATCGCCATTTCTGTACCTCCAAGCTAAAAATGATTGGCTGGATTCAGACTTCAGTTCTATGGATGCGAGGTAGAGCGTAAGCGTTGCATAAAATATGCGCGTTCCTGTGTCATATTGAGCTAGGGATTTCTAAATGTAGCTATCGCATTGGAAATAAGGACTTCCGTCTGAGGGGTGCACCTCAGTCGGCACGTTTTTTGTATCACAGGCCTAAAATCGCCAGCCTAAATTCACCCCACCTCGCAAATCAGGCACTTCAAGTATTCTGTCTCGGGAATCGTGAGTTGGACGGGGTGATCCCCGGATGCTCCCCGGCGCTCTAGCAGTCGCACCTGCCGCCCAGAATCCCCCGCCGCTGCTGCCACAATCGCCGTAAACTCGTCTTGCGAAACGTGCTGCGAGCAGGAGCAGGTCACTAGCGTTCCACCCGGGCGGAGCATCTTCATGGCCCGCAGATTCAATTCCTTGTATCCCCGCACAGCACCTTCGACCGCGCGTTTAGATTTGGCGAAAGCAGGAGGGTCGAGCACGATCGTGTCGTAGGCTGAGCCGGAGCTGCTCCAGTCGCGGAGGAGATCAAAGGCGTTCGCCTCCATCCAATCGACGCTTCCCCCGCCTACATGCTTCTCGTTGAGTTGCAGATTCTCCTCTGCCACCTCCAGCGCGCTGCGCGATGCGTCGATCCCGGTCACCCGGCTACAAACCCGCGCCAGGTGCAGCGCGAATCCGCCCTGATAGCAGCAAACATCCAGTGCTTCCCCGTGCGCATAAGTGGCCGCTGCAACATAATTCTGCCGCTGATCGAGAAATGCTCCAGTCTTCTGCCCTGAATTGGAGTCGTAGTGAAACCGCAGGCCGTTCAGCTTGAAGATGGTAGCGGTCAGCGCATGTTCCGGGTCTTCTGCAAAGAGCGGGCCCGGAGCGGGCGCGCCAAGCTCTTCTAACTCGCGGATGCGCGCGTCTGGCCGCTCCACAATGGCCACCGGCGCAAGCTCTTCCCGCAGAACCTCCACAATCGCTCGACGCACTTCCGCACGATCCATCCCCTTGGTCAGCAACTGCAGAATCACCAGGTCTCCGTATTTATCCGCAATCAGCCCGGGCAGCGCGTCCGCTTCGCTGAAGACAAGCCGGCAGGCATCCGTATCGTGCAGCGCAAGGATCCCCTTCCGGCGATCGATCGCCGCTTTTAACCGGCTGCGCAGCAGTACCAGCCATTCCGCATCCCCAATGACGTCTGTCGAAATCAGCCGCAGAGCGATCTGCGACGACGGACTATAAAGCGCCGTGCCCATAGGGATGCCGCGGTTGTCGAGCACCGGCAGTAGATTGGAGTCATCTTCCGGGGCCACCACCTGCTCGATATCCGACTGGTATACCCACACGTGCCCAAGGCGCAGGCGGTCGCAGGCACGCCGCGAAATCACGGCTGCTGGAGCGCTCAGTTCCACTTCACGCGCCGATACCGCCGCCGGCTTGGTCGCTCGACCGCTACTGGTCGCCTTAACTGAGCGCGGCCGGGAGGTGGTCCTGCCCGCTGGCTCGCTTGCCGCTGTCTTCTCTTTTTCACGCTTTGGCATAGCACTGAGACTATCGGTTCAAACCCATCTTTGCACGTGGGCTCGGGCTTACCTTCTCAGCCCCCGCAAAGTTCCGAGCCTTCCAGGGCGAGTCCGTCATTTCTGAAATGAATCGACCAGCTACCGCCCGTTGCCCAAGGCGAAACATAGCCGAGGTCTACCAGCGCAGTACGATTGCATCGACGTTGGAGTTTTGGCGGGCGATCAGCTTGGGATAAGGTAACGGACTTCAATCGCGTCCCAGCCTATAATCAGGTATGGCGACGTTGCACCCATCCCCTGTGGGTTCCGACCAGGTCCCTGACCCGACAACGGCAAAATTCCGCACGCTGTTGGAAACGGTGCACGCCCATCGCCCCAACGACGACCCTGAAATCATCTGCAAGGCTTGGGAATTTTGCGTCCATCACCACCAGGGCCAACTGCGCGCTTCCGGCGAGCCCTACATTATCCATCCCCTCGAAGTGGCCCAGGTTCTGGCCGAGATGAAGCTCGACTCGACCGCCATCGCAGCCGGGCTGTTGCACGACGCCGTCGAAGATACGACGGTCACTACCGAAGACATCGTGGAGAACTTTGGCGAGCAGGTCGCTCACATCGTCGAAGGTCTCACCAAGATCGATAAGATCGAGTTCGCCAACCGCGAAGATCGCCAGGCCGAAAACGTTCGCAAAATGTTATTGGCTATGGTCACCGATGTTCGCGTCGTCATTATCAAGCTGGCCGACCGCCTGCACAACATGCGCACCCTTGAGCACCTTCCGCAGGAGCGGCAGGAGTCTATCGCCCGCGAGACTCTCGACATCTATGCTCCCCTCGCCCACCGCCTCGGGATGGGCAAGGTGCGCGGTGAGCTGGAGGATCTCGCCTTCCGCTACGTCGACGCCATCGGCTATGAGCAGGTGCATGAGTCGGTGGAAGAGCGCCGCATCGAGGGCGAACAATTTTTGAAGGGCGTCGAGGAGACGCTCAAGGAAAAGCTGCGCGAAAGCGACGTCAAGGCGCGCGTCGAGTGGCGCATTAAACGCCTCTACAGCATCCACCAGAAGTTACAGAAGGCACAGTCCTCGGTCGATCAGGTCTACGATCTGCTCGCCATCCGCGTCATCACCGCCAGCGTGCAGGATTGTTATGCGGTCTTCGGCCTCATACACAGCATCTGGCGTCCCGTGCCCGGCCGCATCAAGGATTTCATCGCCATGCCGCGGCCCAATTTGTATCAGTCACTGCACACAACAGTAATGGGAGAAGGTGGGCATCAATTCGAGGTGCAGATCCGCACCGAAGAAATGCACCGCATCGCCGAAGAGGGAATCGCGGCGCACTGGAAATACAAGGCGGGTAACTCCCCCATCAGTGCCCGCGATGAGCAGCGGCTGGCATGGGTAAGGCAGCTCGTCGAGTGGCAGCGGGAGATGACCGATCCCAACGAGTTCCTTTCGATGCTCAAGATCGATCTCTATCCTGAGGAGGTCTATACCTTCACCCCCAAGGGCAAGGTCCTCGTGCTGCCCAAGGACTCCACACCTATCGACTTTGCGTATTCCATCCACACCGAGGTGGGCAACACCTGTGTAGGTGCGAAGGTAAATGGTCGCATGGTGCAACTGCGCACCCGTCTGCGCAACGGCGACATCGTTGAGGTGGTAACCCAGAACGGCCACACCCCCAGCCGCGACTGGCTCACCTTTGCCAAGAGTCCTCGCGCCCGCAACAAGATCAAGCACTGGCTCAACGAACATCAACGAGTCCGCGCCATTGAAATCGGCAAGAAGCTGCTGGAGCGCGAAGGCCGCAGGTACAAGATCGCTCTAAGTCGCTTCAACGATGCGGATTATGCTCGCATCGCGGGTGAGTCCGGCGTAGCCACCGCCGCCGACCTGATGGCGGCCATCGGCTTCGGAAAGTTCTCCGCCCGCCAGGTGCTCAACAAGCTTTCTCCCGGCATCACTGCTGCGCAGAATGCTGAAGCGGACGCGGCCCCCGGTGTGGAGGCCAACCCCGGTGGCATGTCCGACGCCGTCAAGCGCCTGCACCTCAACGCCCGGTCGGACTCACTCGAAGTCGAAGGGCAGAATGATCTGCTCGTCTATCGGGCGCGCTGTTGCAATCCCATTCGGGGCGAAGAAATTGTCGGCTACGTCACCCGGGGCAAGGGAGTAGCCGTGCACGCGCGCAGTTGTCCCAATGTGCAGAATTTGCTTTACGAAGCCGATCGTCGCATCGCGGTCGAGTGGGCGCGCAGTTCCGCCGACAAGAACGACCGCCTCACCTATCCCGTCAAGCTGACCGTCTTTTGCGACGACCGCGCCGGGATGCTCAAGGAAATGACCGCCATTATCAGCGACGACAGCACCAACATCCGCGGCGTCGATTCCAAATCGCAGGAGACCGGCGAGGCCATCGTCGAGTTCGTGATCGATGCTGAAGACGTCCGCCACCTCAACCGCCTCGTCACCGCCCTCCGCCGCATCCCCGGCGTAAGAGAAGTGCAGCGCACGCAAAAGCTCTAAGTGCGGAACAGTCACTAGACAATTAAGAGTGGCGCAAGCTCCTGAGTCGCTGAATTCGGTTCAACCGTTGCTATTGGGAAGAAGCAGAAGATGATTGACGACGTTGAGCTGAAGGGAGATTGCCGCTAAACATCCTGCCCACTGTTGCCAATGGTAAGTGATGTTCCGGTAAGGCGGAGGTAAGAAATTGTCGAACACCGCCGGGTGCCGGGTGCCCCAGGTCTCGATTCTGCGACCTGGGTTTCAGCGATGCACGATCTTGCAGCCAATCTTACTTTTCCTCCACAATCGCCAAATCCCAAGGCTCCAGCGTCACCTCTTGCGCCGAGGCTACTGCCTTACCCGTAAGCAGATCCGTCCCCGCGCCGCGCCCATACGCAAAGCTCTGCTTTTCACTGGAGTAGTTCAAATAGAAATGCAGTTGCTTGCCGAAGTCATTCACCCCATGCTTCACTCGCACCGCGGAAGGCAACTGCTGATCCGCCCCAGCTAGTCCAGCCGTTCCTAATTCCTCCAGCAGCAGATTCTTCTGCAACGCGTCACTCAAAAATGTGCCTTCGTACGCCAGCGTGCCCGTGCCATAGGTGTTGCGCGTAATCGCCGGCCATTTACCGAAGAAGGGATGCTCGTACCACGCGACCCCCTGCGCATGCTCCGGGATCAGGAACTCCGCCCAGTAGGAGACTTTGTTCCCGTCTCCAGCCTTCAGCGGATCGCCCTTCAATGCCAGCGGTTTTTCCAGATTCGAAAACTCCTGGTAGCTGAACCCCGCAGCCTCTCGCAGCGGTCCCGGTTGCCGCACCCATCGCACCGCGGAGTTCTCATTGGCAAAGCCACTCTTGAAGGTCATCACCACATGTCCACCCTGCTTCACGTAGTCGGAGATCTTCGTCAACAGCGCATCGTCCGCAATGTAGAGCGCCGGTACGATCAGCATTTTATAGTCGGAGAAGTTGGTGGAATCAGGAAAAACGAAATCCACGCCAACGTTGTTGTTGTAGAGCACGTGGTGAAACTGATGAATCAAGCTGCTGTAATCTACTGGCGCTGTACCCGGACTCCATTGCGCGCCAGTATGCGTGAAAGGCATAAAGTCGATGGCGTTGGCCGAGTCCACGCTGTACAGTATCGCCACCTGATTCTTGATCTTCATGTTGACCAGTCGCGGACCTACCTTCTGCAGCTCATGTGCGGTGCGCGTCACCTCTGCATACACACGATTCGGCTCCAGATCATGCGATAGCACGCCCTTCCAGTAGGTCTCCTGCCCCGCGTGGATGGAGTGCCAGTGCCAATACTCCACCATGTTTGCCCCGCTCGAAACATGCGTGTAAACGTCGAGCCGTATCTGTCCATCGTAGGGAGGGTATTGATTCGCTGAAGTCCAGTCGGTCGTCTGCGCGTTGGTCTCCGTCACCAGGTAATTGCTGTGCTTCAGCGAGCGTGTGTAGTCGCCCGCCTCCGCCTGTGAGGCGCCATCCATATGTTCCTGTGTGCCGTGATAAGGATTCTGTGCCGCAATATCCAGCACCTTTCCCACTGCGAATTCATTCACATCGCGACGCATCGCCCCGCCAAAGTCCTGCGTCACAAATTGCTTAGGCCCGCGATACTCGCGCACCAGCGCTGCCTGCCACGATATAAAATCCGTCACGCGCATCTGCTGCCAGCGGCTCCACTCCAGCTTGTAGCTGGTGCTGGTGGCGCTGTCCCGCGTCGGCATGTTCTCCCAGCCGTTCACGTCCTGGCCCCAGTAGTTCAAAAACCAAGCCTTGTTCAGGTTGTCGGTGGTGCCGAATTTCTTTTTGAGGTGATTTACGAATCCCGCAAAGACGTCGGGATTGCTGGCTCCGTATGACGAAGTCTCGTTGTCTACCTGCCAGCCGATCACGGTGGAGTTGTTGCGGTAGTGCTCCACCAGGCTGCGGATCAGTCTCTGCGCGTAGAAACGATACGCCGGACTATCCGTGTCCATGTTCTGCCGCATGCCGTAGAACGCCTCTCCGCCGCCCAGCGGCCGCGCCAGTACCTCGGGGTGCGCTTTATACATCCACGTCGGAATCGAGTAGGTAGGCGTCCCCATGATCACTTTGATCCCGGCCTTCCCCATGGCATCCACCACGCGGTCCATCCACGCGTAGTCGAAGTGACCATCCTCCGGTTCCCAAAGGCTCCACGTGGATTCGCCCATGCGGACCACGGAAATTCCCGCCTGCTTCATCAGCGCTACATCTTTATCAAGGCGCTCGTACGGCATGTACTCGTGGTAGTAGGCCGCCCCGTAGAGTATGTTGTCGAAGCGCACCGAGGCAGGCCACTCCGTCTGCGCCCCGCTCGTGGCGGGCGCACTATCCCTCGTCGCCGCGTAAGACAGTGGGACAGCGCAAGCTAACGTCGCGACGAAAGTCGCGAGGATCAATAACAGGACGACACGAATAGATTTCACGATGAGCGCGATCCTTGAAAGAGGGTTTGTGGGAACCCGCGATGGTACCAACAACCAGCAACGAATGACAACGCAATCGCCCGAACCGTCGAAGCGCCTCGAATAGTAAGCATCATGGTTAAGCGCGGCTCTCTGTTTAGGGGATTGAGATCGAGCTGCGAGAGACCGACACAGCTTAGAATAAGGCTGTATGAGCCAGACAAAGATCGCAATGTCCACCAAGGATGCCCCCGCCGCCATCGGTCCTTACTCACAGGCAGTTCGCGTGGGCGACCTGCTCTTCACCTCGGGACAGGTAGCCCTCGATCCCGCTACCGGCCAGATCGTCACTGGTGGCATCCGCGAGCAGACGACGCGCGTGCTTGAAAATCTGAAGGCTGTGCTTATCGCTGCAGGGTCAGACCTGAACAACGCCGTCAAGACGGTAGTCTTCCTCAAAGACATGGGCGATTTCGCCGCGATGAACGAAATCTACGGCAGGTATTTGGCGCCGGAGGGCACCGTCGCACCCGCGCGCTCAACCGTCGAGGTAGCGCGCCTGCCCAAGGATGCTTTGGTCGAAATTGAAGTGATTGCGACGGTATAGCCAACCGAATCTGGACCAAAAGACGCGCTCGCTCATCCAATAAACATTAGGAGTGTGTCATGGCCGAGACCAGCAAGATTCAGAAGACCGAAGAAGAGTGGCGCCACGAGCTGACGCCGGAGCAGTATGCCATCCTGCGCCAGAAGGGCACGGAACCCGCCTTCTCCGGTGCGCTCTACCAGAACCACGCCGATGGCGCCTACCACTGCGCCGCCTGTGGAGCCGAACTTTTCAAGTCCGATGCCAAGTTTGAATCTGGTAGTGGATGGCCGAGCTTTTTTCTGCCAGCCGACAAAAGCGCGATTGAAACCCACGACGACCTCAGCTATGGCATGCGTCGTGTCGAGGTAACCTGCGCCCGTTGCGGCGGCCATCTCGGGCATCTCTTCCCCGACGGACCCAAGCCCACCGGCCAGCGCTACTGCATCAACTCCGCGTCCTTGAAGTTTGAGAATAAGGACAAAAAGTGACCTCGTCACACACCCTTGGTCCGCGCTGCACGTCTCCAAGGCTGATCAGCAAATTGCCTGCCGCTTATGGCTAGAACAGAAGCAGGGTCACTTTAACGTGAGCCACAGACCACTGCAGGCATTTTTATCAAGAAAATGCCTAGATCGCTGACGCTGGATACATCACGCTTTCCCTGCTTCTGCTCTAAGCCCCCGCATGGCGCGGGGGCTTAGAGTTGAGACGTGGGAATTACTTTTTTTCCCACATTATGGTCGAAGGTTCTTTCCCCATCGCATCCGTATCCTTCTCCGTCATTGTTTTGCCATCGGCGGACACTTCATATTGACCGAGGAAGATGATCTTGCCGCGCATCTTCTCCACCATCTTGAAGCTTCGTGGTCCCGTCTTGGTCAACGCCAGCGTGATTCCCTCAGGAACGGTCGGGCCCTTCGCCGGATAATCCTTGCCATCGAACTTCGTTCCCACGGTCGCCTTCATTTCGGAGAGTTCCAGCATCAACCCATCGTCTCCATTCGGTTTCAGGTCGAGAGTGTTCGGCGCGCTGAGTTTGATTTCCTTATTGACCCAGGAGCCGGTGATTCCCTTCGCGCCTGCTGTTCGGGAATACACGGCTGTATCACTGAAGTTTTCTCCATTGGGCTTTGTCCCCTTGGAATCAACCGTCAGGGTCTTTTCGTTGTCGGATAGCTTCCAAGTGTTGGTAACCATCAACATCCCGTTCCGCGTGGAAGTGTTCTCCCACGTCTTGTCGCCGCTCTGCTTCCACGCGACGGTGCTGCCCATGGGGGTGGTAGCTTTCTTTCCGTCGGTGGTAAAGGTATAGCTCTGGGTGGAGTCTGTGTAGCGCAGGCCACCGGCTCCCGCGGATGCAAAACTCATGGTGTGCCCGGCAAGCTTGCTCTTCTCCTGGTTCATCTTCCAGGTGCCCGTGAAGGGACTATCGCCAGCGGCATTGCCGATGCTGACGGCCGCGGAAAGAAGCGCTATTGCAACCAAATGTGATTTCAAGACAGGATCCTCCTCGGGAACGATCTAGAAGCGGACAGGCAAAAACCAGAGGGTTGGCCGCCGGACTTTGACTATGGCAGGATGCTCCATAGAGCATTGGATTTTCAATAGGAATGAATGAGCCGGGAGAAAAATTCGGCGGTTTTAGTGGTTCCCCATAACAGGGAACGCGGTCCGAACACACTAAAAGCCCCGCATGCTGTACGGGCAGCGGGGCTCTTGAGTTTAGAAAATGATTGTAGCGACGGGGAGAGGGGACTTCTAGGCCTTTACGACCTTGCCGCCCTTAATGCAGCTCGTGCATACGCGAATGCGCTTTGTGCCACCCTCAACCTTTGCCTTGACCGGGCGCAAATTCACGCTCCATTTCCGGCGGCTGACGTTGTGCGCATGCGAAACGTTATTGCCGAACTGCGGTCCCTTGCCACAGATATTGCAGACCTGAGCCATGACTTACTCCAATTTTTAAACTTTTCGCCAGACAGGACTGTGGGGCGATATGCCTCGACCAGGTCCTGAACGCTGTATCGTGTGCGATGGAAGGCGGGAGAGATAGTCACCCACCTGACTGCCGAAACTTTAGTGTAGCCGAAGTCGTCCCCTCTCGGCAAGATGAACGCGCTCCGGCTTCGCCTCATTCGGAGATTAGAATCAAAGCCGAAGCGGCAAAACCACGCACCAGGAGAATCCGTGCCGGCCACCCAGCAAGACCGTAAGAGTGCCCCGGCATCCGCTCCGTGGAAGATCGTCTGGGTCGCGTTTCTGCTGCGCATTGCGTATATGACGCTGGCCCACACCTGGCGAATTCGCCCCTATGGCGATCATTTCCAGTTTGGATGGGAGATGGGCCGCATCGGCCGCGCACTCGCCACCGGCTATGGATTTGCTGATCCATTCGGCAGCCACACCGGTCCCACTGCCTGGGTCACGCCGCTCTATCCCCTTCTCATCGGAGGCGTCTTCAAAGTCCTGGGTGTGTACACGGCGCCATCCGCCTGGTTGTTGCTGGCCATCAACTGCGTCTTTTCCGCATTGATGGTGAGCACAACGTGGGAACTGGGTGCTCGCTGCTTCAACCCCAGCGTCGCCAGATGGTCAGCCTGGATATGGGCGCTCTATCCCGCGGCCCTGCAATACGCGGTGCGCTGGGTGTGGGAGATGAGCATTACCGCCTTCCTCTTCTCCTGGGTGCTGGTGCTGGCGTTACGGATGCGAAACATTGGTGGCCCGCCCGAACAGGCGGCCGCCGCGATGACTCGCGGCCGTTGGGCATGGTTCGGCCTGCTCTGGGGACTCATCGCACTCAGTAACCCCTCCCTGCTGCTCTTCCTTCCCTTCTGCGGCCTCTGGATACTAGCCGGCGCCGCGGACTGGAAGCGACAGACCTCCAATGTGGTCCTTGCCTCCTGCCTGTGCCTCGCTTCGATCGCGCCTTGGTCTTATCGAAATTGGTGTGTCTTCCACCATTTCGTTCCCATGCGGGCGAACTTTGGAGCGGAGTTCGCCATGGGCAACAGTCCCGGCGCAAACGGATTGCTCATTGGCGCCCCCGTCGCGCTCCCCAGCCAGATGCACTTTTATCAGGAGGTGGGCGAAATTGCCTACGCCAAGACTCGCGGGCGAGAGGCTATTGCCTACATCAGCCGCAATCGCGGTCATTTCCTCGCCCTTTCCCTGCGGCGCGTCTACTACTACTGGGCCGGAGTTCCGCACAGCGCATTCGACGCCCCCTGGATCGAGTATGGCCGCAATCTCAATTTCTGCTTTGCCAGCGTTGCCGGACTGCTCGGACTGGCGCTAGCAGTGCACCGCCGCGTGCCTGCCTCCGCGCTCTTTGCCATGGCATTGCTGGTGGTGCCTCTGGTCTACTACTTCGTTTTTGTGCAGGCACGTCAACGTCACCCGATTGAACCGCTCCTCGTCGTTTTGGGCGTTTACCTGTTTCAGTCCGCAACCCGTCGCGGTCGCAAGCCGGACGGGTCGCTCCACCGTCTATCCAGCTTGCGCCATGGTTCTCGTGGTCGTTAAACTTCTCCCGTGCCTCACATCCTTGTCACTGGCGGGTCAGGTTTCTTCGGTGGAATCCTCAAGCAACGGCTCCTCTCCGAAGGTTTCTCTTGCACCAACATTGATCTCGTGCCAGACCGGGACCAGCATCCCGCCTTACGCAGCGTTCAAGGCGACATCCGCGATCAGGAACTGATCAACCGACTCTTCGGCGAAACCGGATTCTCCGCCGTCATGCACTGCGCGGCGATGCTGGCGCACGAATCCATCGATGACAATTTGTTGTGGACGTCGAACGTAGATGGAACCCGCATCCTCGCCGAAGCATGCCGCCAGTTCTCGGTACCCAAGCTCATTTTTATCTCGACAAATTGCCTCTGGGCCAGCAATTTGCGCCATCCTGTCAAGGAGGAAGAGCCACCCCAACCGGTCGAACTGTATGGGCGCTCAAAGCTTGCGGCTGAGCAGCTTCTGGGCGGATACAGCAAAGACTTAAGCATAGTCATTCTCCGCTGTCCAACCATCATCGACAGCGGCCGCCTGGGACTTCTCGCCATACTCTACGAATTCATTCAGGACGGGAAGAGAGTGTGGGTCGTTGGAGACGGCTCCAATCGCTATCAGTTCATCTATGCGCAGGATCTGGCTGCGGCCTGCCTGAAGGCGCTGGATTATGACGGCTCCGATGTCTTCAACGTGGGGTCGGATGACGTAAAGCCATTGCGGGAAGTGTACGAGGCCGTGATCCGCGAGGCCGGCAGCGCCTCCCGCGTGTGCTCGCTGCCCAAGGGCCCAACCATCGCGGCGATGAAGCTGGCTCACAGGCTGAAACTTTCTCCACTCGGCCCCTACCACTACCGGATGATTGCCGAAGACTTCATTTTCGATACCACCAGGATTCGTGAGCGGTTAGGCTGGTGGCCCACGCTCAATAATCAGGAGATGCTGGTGCGGGGATACCGCTACTACGCCAGCCAGAGGAAAGAAATTCATGCGCGGACAAACGTCTCTGCCCACTCCCGTCCCGCCGCCATGGGCGCTATCCGCCTGCTCAAGTGGATCTCCTAGACGCCCGAAACCAGTGCTCTGACCCGTCTTCGCCGTGCCCGAGGCTTGCGGCATTGACCCGGAACGCGAACACCTTTACACTTACTAAGTTGGCGATCCTGTCCGTACCTCCGGTGCGATCGGCTCACCCGCAGAAGGTTGTGTGGGTTCGAGCGATTCGCAACCGGGCAAGCATGTATCTGCCCAGCCAAGACATTGCATCGCGCCCTTACCCAGGACGTTTTGGAGGATTTATGTACGCGGTCATCCGTACCGGTGGTAAACAGTATCGGGTCGCTCCCGGCGACGTTCTGAAAATCGAGAAGGCTGAGGCTGAAGGCGAAACCATCGTGTTCAGCGACGTGCTCGCTTTCTCTAGTGACTCGGGTTCCGTCATAAAGCCAGCTTCTGCCAAAGTCATTGGCTCGGTTCTCGGCGAGGGCCGCGGCAACAAAATTCTTGTCTTCCATTTCAAGCGGAAGAAGCAGTACAAAAAGCTGCAAGGGCATCGCCAGTCCTTCACCGAGGTTCGCATCAACGAAATTCAGGTCGATGGCACCACCTACGGCGCCCAGAAGTAGGCTCCGAATATTCTGTCGGGAGCCCTGCTCCCTCTTGCGCGAGGTTTGAAATGGCACATAAAAAAGGTTTAGGAAGTTCGAAAAACGGC
The DNA here is from genome assembly GCA_025355385.1 of Acidobacteriaceae bacterium. Lineage (GTDB taxonomy): Bacteria > Acidobacteriota > Terriglobia > Terriglobales > Acidobacteriaceae > JANXZS01. Next base: position 33,063 of record JANXZS010000093.1, read on the forward strand.
CGCGACTCCAACGCACAGCGGCTCGGAGTCAAGAAGTTTGCCGGAGAAATAGTCACGGGCGGCTCCATCATCGTGCGGCAGCGCGGGACCAAGCACAAGCCTGGCCTCAACGTCGGCCGTGGCAGCGACGACACCCTCTTTGCCAAAATCACCGGCAAGGTAGAGTTCATTGACCGCGGAAAGACTGGCCGCTTTATAGCTGTGCATCCCGTGATCGTCGCGCAAACCGCGGGAGAACCCATCGCCAAATAGCTCTACTCGAATCCCAACGTCGAAAGGGCCAGTCCATCGCGGGCTGGCCCTTTCTCTTGCCCACGCCTTCGCTGCAAGTAAAAAGCCGAATCTCAGTGAGATCCGGCCATGATCCGATGTGGATTGTCTTTTAGGAATTGGTCCCTTTGAGCGCGTTCTTGATCAAAACCCTGTCCACTGCCTTCTCGACATCGGAAAGGAAGAAGGAAGGTGATTCGACCGGAACCGCCTGGGCACCAGTTGCGCCAAGCGCCAGCGCCACTTCGTTCCAACGCAGCAGCGAAGCGGTAGCCGCCATCACGACAGGCCTGCGGACTGGTTCGGGTTGCCAGAAGTAATAGGCGCAAATGCCAATTGAAAAAATGTCGCACATCTGCACGACGATGTTGGATGTCAGGAATACGGAGTGGCTGCGGAAGGCGAACGCTGTAGCAACGTATTCGACTGCGGCCATCATTCCGAATCCCAGCGCAATGCCAAAGGGACGGGACTGGTAGGACAGTCCGAGCCTCTGCGCGACCAGTGTTACAAAAGCCAGTAAGCAAAGTTCCATGATACTGACGCACCGCATCAACTCCATGGCAACCATCACCAGGGGATGCCTGCTCTCTTCGATAGGTATGTAGCTCGAAGTGACCGCTACGATAATGGAGATGACAACAACCCATCGAAACACCAGCACGCCAAGTCGGCTCAGGCCAGGCAGCGGCGCCATGACTTCGCGGAAAATATGTTGGATGGTGAAAAACAGCAACACGCCACAGGCCAGGTAGGTGGTCCAATAGCCCCAGAAATAGAGGACGTAGCGCTGTGCAGCGCGAATAGATAGTGGTCCGTAGGGAAGGATCCCGAACGAAATGCCAAATAAAAAGCACAGGGCAAGATAGCCAACCAACGCTGGATACCGCTTATATGCCTTGCCACGCACCGTGGCATATAACGCCACCGCTGTCACGCAGGTTCCGACGACGGAAATTCCTTCAGCGATGTAACTAGAATCCATGAGACCAACCTGTCCGAAGCATTAGAGTATCGCGATTCGCAGGGGTTCTCAAGTATAGTTTTATCTATCTCTTGGCACATTTGTGCTACAAACTTTAGAGTGTTACTCCCACACTTTAAAGATATTACTACCGGAACCCACAGGTATTACTGCCGTCCGGATTGCACACTGGCCGAGGCGCACTCGCCGACGATGCCTGGTGGCTGGCGAATGGGATATTCTTCGGAATAGAGTTAGCGGCGGCAGCGCCGGCCAAAACAACCCCCAACGCAAAACCACGAATAGCGATTTTCATATTTAGTTACTCCTCACAAATTTATGGATCGAGAATAAAAACCACTTGATTACCTCCAGTATATGCAAATCGCTTCATAAGTATATTATTTTCAGCGATATTAGATTGTATTCACTGCCTTGCGTTACGATGGTAACCCAGATACCATCTGGATATCGTTCCCGCATCATACACCGCTTTCCCAAGCGCCAGCCGGTAGGCCTTCGAGAGCATCGAAAAATGCTTGAAACATGGTAAAATTAAAGAGTAGTTCAGCATCAAATCTGTTCGCTTTCGGCCTTTAATTCCCCATCAGACCTCGAGCTGCGAAGCGTTCTACGCGCTTTGCCTTACCGGAGTTGCATGTCCACCAAAGAATCAGCCCCAGTTGCGAACCTTGTGGTTCCCGAAATAGAACAAACCTCGACCTCAGAATCCCGTTCGGCGAATGGCGCCAAACAGTCTGCCACCTACACCGGAGACAACATCAAGGTGCTTGAGGGACTTGAGGCTGTGCGTCTAAGGCCCGCCATGTATATCGGATCCACGGGCGAAATGGGTTTGCACCACCTGGTCTATGAAGTCGTGGACAACTCCGTGGACGAGGCTCTCGCCGGATATGCCAAGCGAATCCAGGTAGTCATCCACGTGGACAATTCCATCACCGTTACCGATGACGGCCGCGGGATCCCGGTGGATGACATGGTCCTCAGCGATGGCACCGTCATGTCGGCGGTCGAAGTAGTCCTGACCAAGCTGCATGCTGGCGGCAAGTTTGATGCTTCTTCTTACAAGGTGTCCGGTGGTCTGCATGGAGTTGGAGTCTCCTGCGTCAATGCGCTCAGCGAGGCATTCGATGTCGAAATATGGAAAGACGGGTACACCTACGAGCAGGACTATTCCTGCGGTGCTGCCCTCGCTAAACTACGCCAGACCGGGACGTCAAAGCGCCAGGGGACCAAGGTTCACTTCCTCCCCGATCGCTCCATCTTTACGGTGACGGAATACAACTACGACACGCTTGCGCAGCGCTTGCGTGAACTGGCTTTCCTCAACAAGGGACTCGAAATCACGCTCTCCGACGAGCGCACCACTGACCTGAAGACGGGCGAACCCAAGCGCGCAGAATTCAAATATGCCGGTGGGATCGCTGAGTTCATCAAGCTTTTGAACAAGGGCAAACAAGTCTTACACGACAAGCCCATCGTCATGGAAGCGCTGCGTGACGGCGTTGAGATGGACATTGCTCTGCAGTACAACGACGGTTACTCGGAGACAATCTTCAGCTTCGCCAACAACATCAACACGGTCGACGGCGGCACTCATCTCTCCGGCTTTCGCACCTCGCTCACGCGCACCATCAACGTCGCGGGCGCGCAGATGGGCCTGTTCAAAGATCAGAAAGAAAATCTCTCCGGCGACGACGTGCGCGAAGGGCTCGTGGCCGTAGTCAGCGTCAAGCTGTCCCAGCCCCAGTTTGAAGGCCAGACAAAGGGCAAGCTCAATTCCGATATCGCCGGCATCGTGCAGGCCTTCGTCAATGAGAAGCTGGGCATGTTTCTGGAGCAGAATCCGCAGGTCGCGCGCAAGGTCATCAACAAGGCTATCGAAGCATCGCGCGCACGCGAGGCGGCCCGCAAGGCTCGCGACTTAACTCGCCGCAAGGGGGCGCTCGATGGCGGCGGACTCCCTGGTAAGCTGGCCGACTGCAGCGAACGCGATCCCGATCACTGTGAACTCTATCTCGTTGAGGGCGAGTCCGCAGGAGGCACCGCGAAGCAGGGCCGCAATCGCCGCTTCCAGGCCATCCTGCCGCTAAAGGGGAAAATTCTCAATGTGGAGAAGGCCCGCTATGACAAGATGCTTGGCCATGAAGAAATTCGCGCCATGATCACTGCCCTCGGGTGCGGCATTGGCAAGGATGACTTCGATGCCTCCAAGCTCCGCTATGGCAAGCTGATCCTGATGACCGACGCTGATGTCGATGGATCTCACATCCGCACACTGCTACTCACATTTTTCTTCCGCCACATGACGGAGCTGATTCGCCACGGTCATGTCTACATCGCACAACCTCCCCTCTATCGCATCAAGAAGGGCAAGTTTGAGCAGTACATCAAGGATGATCGTGAGTTCGTGAAGGTTATGATCAAGCGCGCTTCTGAGGGCATGGTGGTGCGCTGCGGAAATGGCGCTCGCACCCTCGACGGCCCGGTCCTGACGAAATTCATGGGCCAGCTCCGCGACTACCTCGACTTCTTCGACAAGGTGAACAAGCGACTGCGCAATGAAGAAGCGACGGAAAAGCTCGCGGCTCTCGAAATCGTGCATCGCTCCGACTTCGAATCTGAAAAGGAAGGCGAGGCTCCGTCCAAGCTCGTCAAGCTGCATAAAGATCTGGAATTGCTGGCGCGCAAATACGCCTTCAAGGCAGTGTTCGCGCCCGCGCAGGACGAAGAGCACCAGACCTGGTCGGTACGATATACCGATGCCCAGGGTGCGGAACGAAGAATTGATTGGACGCTTGCCAGTTCGCCCGAGTACCGCCAGATGATGGCCAAGCATCTCCAGATCCGTGGCGAATTGCAGCCCCCTTTCCAGATCGAGTACGCCAGCAAGACTGCTTCGCCGGAGCCGGAAGAACTCGAAGAAGAGTCGACCGCAGACACCATAGCCGATGCAGTATCGGCTGCAGTCGATAGCAAGCCCGTCGCTAAAAAAGCTTCCCGGGCAGTTCACGACCCTGTCACCCGAAACACTCCACACGAACTCTTCGATTACGTCATTGAGCAAGGTCGTAAGGATTACCAGGTGCAGCGTTACAAGGGACTGGGAGAGATGACGTCTACGCAACTGTGGGAGACAACCATGGATCCTGAACGGCGCACCTTGCTCTCGGTGCGACTGGAAGACCTGGCTGCCACGGAGACAATCTTCACGACTCTAATGGGCGAAGATGTTGAAGCCCGCAGAAAATTTATCGAAGAGAATGCCCTCGACGTAAAAAATCTCGACATCTAGGGCAATTTGTCAGAATTAGTGGGATCTGGTGCAGAGTCAGTACATGGTGCGCAAACTTGACCCTGGCAACCGTACGTTGGGCGTGAGTTCTGGCAGGCGTTGGATGGGATGTGCTGGCGCTCCCGGGCAGCACGGCGGCCACATGTTGACGGACGTGGATGTTGAGTCGGCGGCAGGTTTCTACGATAGACAGGATCGCGGCAACGCATGGTCCGGCTTTCACATGTCCGGCGTGCGTCCAGTTACGACGGCCAATGAGGTTATGGAACATATCCCGGCCCACGCAGAACCCTGCCCGCGAGTGCGCTAGTCATCTTACCGGCCGAGATCACAGGGACGCCGTTGACCAGTACATAGTCCATTCCTTCGAAGAACTGGTTGGGATGTTCGAATGTGGCCAAATCGCGAATTTTCAACGGATCGAAAACTACTCCATCAGCAGCCATCCCCTGCTTTAGCACTCCACGGTCGGTTAATCGCATGCGTTGAGCCGGAAATGCACTGAACTTGCGTATGGCATCGGGTAAGGTCAACTGGTTCTCCTCTCGAACATACTTGCTCAGAATTCGGGAGAAGGTGCCGTATGCGCGTGGGTGGGGATGCTCCTGGCCGAGTAGACCATCGGGCGAGGTGCCTTGTGAGTCGTTGTCGATAGAGACCCAGGTCTGCTTGAGCGCCAGTAGTACATCGGACTCCTGCATGCCGACAACGGCAACATTGGTGAAAGCTTTGTCATTAATGAGAATGTCGCAGAGTGTGTCGATGGGATCTTCCTTCCATAGACTGGCCACTTCGGAGAGACGCTTACCGTGTATAGAAAGTAAATCGGGGTTCTGAACCACGGCAATCTGGATGGCTGCGGGCCGGCAGCCTTGAGATGCCAAATTTCAACCGGAATCTGCGCCTTACGGCCAATGCGCGCGGCCTCATCGATCGATTCGAGCACTTTATCGCCCTCACTGCGCATATGCGTGGCGTAGATGCCGCCGGATTTTGCCGCTTCGACAGCCAGCGCGATCAGTTCCTCCGTTTTCGCGTAGGGTGCGGGGGTGTGTCGTCGTAGAATCAGAATATTACCGTCAGGCATCGCATTGATGGGCTTACGCCCCGCCGGTGATCCGGTATCTCCGAAGGGCTTCATTGCCTTCGCGTTTGCCGTGCTTCGTAGAGTTGGCGCACCTCCGCGTCCTCAGAACAGAGTATTCTGGACAAGTTTAAAAGGATGAATTCCTAATGGGGAAATAGCCCGGCGCGTTCCCTGCTCGCCAGCAGTACCCCCATTCCAACAAAGTTCGTGTACATTTTGCGCAGACGGATCAGTCACTCATTCTCGCTATTGACTGATCGGCGATAACGGTGCCAGGGTAGCCAGTTCTGCACCGCATGACTTTACTCCGTGCAATCTGTGTTGCAAGGACTAATCGCTCGCCTGGCGCCTAATGCAGAAAGAACTTCAAGATGAATTTTGCGCGATTGAAGCACGCCACTGCCGCCGAACACACTCGCATGGAAAGCCTCGTGCCGCTCATGAGCGCTACGCTCCACCAGGATCAGTACCGTGTTGTACTGCGACGCTTTTACGAGTTCGTACACAGTTGGGAAGTCTGGTCAGCGGCCAACGCGCCCGAGGATCTGCGTCCTATGCTCCTCGAGAGGAGGCGGAGTCGTTTACTCGAGGCTGATCTCCGCTACTTCGGGGAGCAGCTACCGGAGTTCCACTACACCCCTCCCATTCAAGGCACCCCGTCTCGGGCTGTCTTCCTGGGTGCGATGTATGTGATTGAAGGGTCGACGCTCGGTGGCCAATACATTGCCGGCCATGTTGAGAAAGCACTCGGCCTCTTGCCGGGTCAGGGAGACTCCTACTTTAGAGGGCACGGCGACCGGACTGGATCCATGTGGCGGCAGTTCCGAATGGTCATTGAGGAAGCGCACGACGATGAGGCTGAGGATGTGATCGCTGGTGCGAGGGAGATGTTTGCGGCATTCGGAGAATGGATGCGCCAGTTAAAACCCGCTGACAGCTTGGAAAACGAGACCATGGGAGCGAAATAGACATATGCATGAGGAAGCGAGTGGCATGGTCGATCCCGGCAACACGACATGGATTCAGAAACCCGCGAATGCCACATTGGCAGGAGAAGTGCCGTGTGCAGATGAGCCTATACATATGCCGGGTAGCGTGCAGCCCCACGGATTTCTTCTGGGGCTGGACCCCGAGAGTGAGCGGGTGATCTTTGCCAGTGAGAATGCGGAAGACTTCCTCGGCATTCCACTGAAGCTCCTGCTCGGCGCAACCCTCGACCTATTTCTCGAGCGAGAGCTTCTGGCCTCTGTACGCATTCTGAGATGTGCAATTGATCCGGATGGACTCGTCAGTTATCTCGGCACCTTCCCCGTGCGAGGGGAGCTCTGTAGCGTTATCACCCACTGTGTTGGCGGCCGCCGTGTCCTTGAATTTGAACGACAGGATCGTCTTGTCGGCCCGGAGACGATGAATGCGGTCATCACGAATTTCGTAGGAGCTCTTAGCACGCTGGAAACAGAGGCAGATCTGTGCCAGGCAATCACAAAGCAGATCCAGGGTCTCACCGGCTTTGATCGAGTGCTGCTTTACTGCTTCGACTCTGCCGGACACGGCACAGTACTTGCGGAGGAAAATAACGGGGTCCTGCCCAGCTACCTGGATCTGCGTTTTCCGGCTAGTGATATTCCTGCCCAGGCACGGGCTCTCTACGTCTCGAATACTGTCAGAATCATCCCCAACGCCAACTATGCCGCCGTTCCCATCCGCGGGCTAACCGGGGAGGCGCCGGAGCGGTTGGACATGTCACTCTGCGTTCTGCGCAGCGTCTCCCCGGTTCATCTTGAGTACATGCGGAACATGGGAACCAGCTCGTCCATGTCCGTCTCCATCATTTCCGAGGGGCGGCTTTGGGGATTGATCAGCGCCCATCACGCCCAGGCCTGCGTGGTGCCATATCTCGTGCGCAGCGCGTGCGACATGCTCACGAAGATGGTGGCTGCGCACCTTACTGCGTTTCGAAGTGCCTCGAAGTTCCGCACCATGGTGCACTTTCACGAAGTCCAGAGGAGAATGCTGACTCAGATCGCGGCCGAGAACAACTACAGGTCTGCTATCGCCACGCAGATGGCTTCTCTGATGGAAGTTACGGCCGCCGAGGGCGCTGTGCTTGCGGTCGATGGCCACTTCGACCGCATCGGCGAGACGCCGGAGGTAGACGTACTGCGGCCGCTTATCGAGTGGCTCGACAGCCGTTCCGGTCTCGATCTCTACGAGACGAATCACCTCAGTTCGGAGTTGCCCTGGACAGCCGGCCTCGCCGCCGTTGCCAGCGGCCTGCTCGCGATCCGCATCTCGGATGTCCGACGCCAGTATGTGTTGTGGTTCCGGCCTGAGGTGGTCCGCACCGTGCGCTGGGCGGGCGAACCACTCAAGCAGGTAGACGAGACGATGAATCTGCATCCCCGAACCTCGTTTGAGGTATGGAAAGAGACGCTGCGGGGCCAGAGCACGCCGTGGAGTTCCGTGGAAATCGAATCCGCGCGTGACTTCCGGGGAGCGCTTACAACCATCACCCTGCGGCGCGCAGAAGAAGAAGCGGCGTTGAGCGAGGCTCGCTTCAACAAGCTTACACATGCACTCCCCATGAAGATCTTTGCGGTAACCGACGATGGACAGCTCTCCTACGTCAATGACCGTTGGAAGGATGAGGGCCATGGAGAGCAAGGTCTATGGTATGAGCGCGCAGGACTGATTGCCGACGATACCGCGCGCAGTGCGGCTTCATGGAAGCGCGCTGTAGAAGCGGAGACGGAATTTGAAGAAGAGGTTCGCCTGGTCACTCCAAGGTCCGGCGCGGAATGCTGGAACCTGGTGCGGCTCGTCCCCTTCCGTCGAGAGGGAGCCGAAGTAGCTGGTTGGATTGGATCCTGCATCGACCTGACAGAGCGCAAACAGCGAGAGGCTGCTCTGCGTATCGCTGAAAAGTTGACTCTTACCGGCAGGATGACAAGCTTCCTTGCCCATGAAATTAACAATCCGCTCGAAGCCATCGTGAATATTTTATATTTACTTAGGAAGGGCCTTCCTCAGGATGCTGCCACCGACAAGTATTTTGAGACCGTAGACGATGAGCTTGAGAGGATCTCCGGCATCGTCAAGCAGACTCTGCGCTGGGGCTCAGAGAATTCCGATAAGAAGAGCTGGACCACGGCCGGGTCACTCTTCGATGACGTCCTTCGACTCTTCGTGGCTAAGATCCGGAATCGTGGCATACACGTTAGCATTGAGGGTGGAATGGAGGTTCCGCTCTGCGGAATAGTAGGTCAGTTACGGCAGATCGTCGCCCATCTCGTCTCCAATGCACTCGATGCGGTCCCCGTTGGGGGCAAAGTGTGGCTGAAAGCAGAGCAACTGCAGAACGAAGTTGAGCTTCTGGTTAGAGATGATGGAGTCGGAATGAGTACTGTGGAACAGCACTCCCTCTTCCGGCCGTTCTATAGCACCAAGGGGGACCTGGGAAACGGCCTCGGCCTGTATATCTCGCACGAGATTGCGGAGCGGCACCAAGGCCGAATCCTCATCGAGTCCGTGGGAGGGCATGGGACGACAGTGCGCCTCCGACTGCCGATAGGGCTGAACCCATTATTGATGTCGCCAGAGTCAAAGTAACGCGTCACCCTCAATGTGGGCATCTCATGGTTCAAAAGGGGGGGTTACAGATGCCGTTTTTGCAGGCGAAGGATAAAACCGAGATCTACTATTACGACTGGGGCGCGGGCGCGCCCGTGGTACTGATTCATGGCTGGCCGCTGACCTCAGCGAGTTGGGAGTATCAGGCGGGTGTACTGGCGGAGAGTGGATTTCGCGCGATCGCCTATGATCGTCGTGGATTTGGCCGCAGCGGATGGCCTTCGGGCGGTTACGACTATGACACGCTAACTGCCGATCTTAACTCGCTGATGGAAACCTTGGACTTGCGCGGCGCTACGCTGGTCGGGTTTTCGATGGGTGGCGGCGAAGTGGCTCGCTATCTCGGGAAATGCGGGGCGAAGAGGGTATCGAAGGCAGTGCTGATTTCGGCGGTGACGCCGTACTTATTAAAGAACAGCGACAATCACGAAGGTGTCGACAAAAAAGTCTTTGACGACATAATTGAAAACTTGAAGAAAGACCGGCCGGCATTTCTGCGGCAGTTCGGCCAGAAGTTTTATGGCCGGACCATGGTAAATCACACCGTCTCCGAAGCGTTTCTTGACTTTTCGCATTCCATGGCAATGACTGGGTCGCCGAAGGCCACGATCGACCTAGTTCGGGCATGGAGCGAGACCGACTTCCGCGACGACCTCAAACATATCACGGTGCCAACCCTGGTCATCCACGGGACCGCCGACGCAACGGTTCCAATCGAGGTTTCGGGGCGGCGCGCGGCCGCAATGATTCCCCACGCCGAGCTGATTGAATATGATGGCCAGCCCCATGGCTTGAACGCAACCGTACCCGACAGGCTGAACGCGGATCTACTCGGATTTCTGCGGCGTTGAACACCCCGCTGTAAATCCGTCGGTAAAGCAGCGCTGCGGAAGGCGCAGCTTTATTGGCTTCGCTGCGCCTGCAGGAACAGCTTTGCGGATGCGATCCGCTAGGGCAGAAGCAGGGTTACTGCAAGGTGAGCCACAGACCGCTGCAGGCATTTTCATCAAGAAAATGCCTACATCGCTGACGCTGGATACATCACACGATCCCTGCTTCTGCTCTAAGCCTCCGATCTCAACAAAGAGTGGCATCAATAACATTTTCTAGGCCTGCAAATGGCACAGCGCGCACTTACATTCGATAGGGGAGGAGAGATACATGGCACAGGAGGATAAACATTTGGTTCGGGGAATTTTGGCCGGTGCGGCCGGAGGTCTGGTGGCCGCCTGGGTAATGAACCAGTTCATTGCGGGTCCCGGCCAGAAACTTCAACAAGCTGTACAAATTGACCATGAGAACCAGCCGCAGCAGGCACATGAGAAAGACGGCGAGCAGAGCGGCCAACCCAAGGACGACGCTACCATGAAGGTGGCGGATGCCCTGGTCAATGCGGCAACCGGCGGTCGGCACCTCTCGCTGGACCAGAAAGAGAAAGCCGGTCCGGTTGTTCACTATACCTTCGGTGCGCTGATGGGGGGCTTGTATGGAGGTCTGGCGGAATACACCAGCCTGGCCACCACGGGCTTCGGAACAGCCTTTGGCAGCGTCCTGTTTTCCGGCGCAGATCTGATTGCTGTGCCTGCCCTCAACCTCTCGGAGTCTCCCACTGAACAACGTCCGTCTGCGCTGGCCACCCCGTTTGCGGCGCACCTGGTTTATGGCGCGACGACGGAGCTGGTTCGACGTGTCATTCGGGCAGTTCTGTAAGCGTGAAGCGTCTTGTGATCGTTGGATCGGTGCAGTAGGACAGGGCTTGACAAAGCACGATGGTGGACGCAACTGCATGGCAACGTAAGCCCGCCCGCTCTACGTGGCCCTCGCCAGTTCAACAACGGGGGCATAGCGCGTCCCCGTTGCCATCAGCTCTTCAATGCGCTCCATTGGCTGAATCCCACCCCGTGCGCCGATTCCCCTGCAGTTAAGGGCCGCGGCAGCGCATGCGAAGTCGAGCTGGCGCTGCACCGGCCAGCCTTGCAGCAGTCCGTAGATAAATCCCGCGTGGAAGATATCTCCAGCCCCGGTGGTGTCCACCGCCTGAACGCGGTAGGCGGGTGCGTGGTAAAGCTGCTCGCCATCGCACGCCAGAACACCGTCCTCGCCCAGCGTCGCCGCAGTAAAGCGGCAGCCATACCTGCGCTGTAGCGCCGGAAGAGACCGCTTCAGGTCGGGCTCGCCCAATAGCCGCTCCGGCATATCTCGGCTCACAATCAGGTAGTCGATCTTCTCCAGCAATCGCTCCACACCCGGGTAGCATTCGTCCAGATCGGCAATCACCGGGATACCCGCAGCCCGGGCCCAGCCCGCCGCCGCCGTTGCCGCAGCCGTGTCATGCCCATCTACGTGCAGAGCGCGCGCGTCCACAATCCATTCGCGCTTAAGCTCCTCCAGCCGAAGCGTCAGCCGGTCATCCCGTTTCCACAAGACGGTTCGCTCGCCAAAATCATCGACCAGAATGAATGCCTGCTGGCTGGCACATCCCGGAGCAGTAAGGATCCTGGTCTCCACTCCCAGCCTGGCAAACTCCGATCGATGCAGATCCGCAGCGCCGTCGTCGCCCAGCTTTCCAACGTATCGCGTGCGCAGCCCCCACTGCTGACAAGCAACCATCGCGCTGGCGACCTGGCCGCCCGGCATCACGCTCGCCGAGCGAAACTCTACCTTCGAACCGGACGCGGGATACCGTGACACAGGTATCAGTGTGTCCGTGGCATTCAATCCCACACCAACAACGTCAATCCCAGGCGTTTTCGTCATTCTTATCAAGGTAACTGTAAACGAAGCGCACCGGCCCGGAAAGGCATAATCCATTCTTGTCGATTGAGGCAAACCTACACAGCCCTAATAGCACCACCGAACTGTCGAGGGAGTTCACGTTAAGTCAAGTCAGGAATGCAGTTACTAAGCGGCAGACGGTGCTATCGTGCGCATCAAGAAACATTCGGTCTTAATCGCTGTCCGCCAGGCTCCCGGTCAACCATTTTCCGAGTTTCTCTACCGGTAACCTCACACCCACATAAAATGGTCCAAAAGCCGCGTAGAGTGCGCTGGATTCGTCGAAGCGCATCTCGTAAATCAGTCTCTTGAAGACCACCGGGTCCTCCGCGAAGAGATCCACACCCCATTCCCAGTCATCCAGTCCAATCGAACCGCTGATCACCTGGCGCACTCTATCCCCGTAGCTTCTCCCGATCAGCATGTGATCGTGCATCATGCGTTGCCGCTCCGCTATGGGAATGGTGTACCAGTTCACGTGCTCGCCGCGTTTGCGGTCCATGGGATAGAAGCAAAGGTAGCTCGCAGGCGGGATAGGCGGATACAGCCGCTCCGTCATGGCCGCGCTTTGCCGCTTGAGTACTTCGCTGATAGCAGTGTCCCACTCTGCTGTGTGCTCCTGAGTTCCATCGGCAATCAGTGCCCCGTAGGTCTTCATTGAGGATTCGTATAGCCCCAACTCCACCACTGAGAGATACGAATACTTCAACGTAAGGAAATTATAGAACTCACACTGGGCAAGCTTCAGCTCCGCTTGATTCAGGGATCGAATCGTATCGCGGAAGTGAATCAACATCAAATCTCCCTTGTGTCCGAGCAAGGAATACATGGCAGAACGCGCTGGGCCACCACTACTCGTTCCGCGTTCGATCTCTTGAAGCGTCCGTACCGACTCCTCGACGATGCGATGACGCTCGGGAGGGGAAATACTCCGCCATGCTTTCCAATCAAAACTAAACATCTGGTGGAGGACGCTGGAACCCTCAATAGTTAGCGGGACAGGTGGAAACTCAGCCAATTGATACCTACCTTCTTCAACCTATTGTTCCATATCAACGCGGTCGCAGGAACCCCATCCTCCGCATCGCTTTCCACCCCCTACAGCAATTGGATTGAAGCGTTATAGCAGAAGCAGGGTTACTGTAACGTGAGCCACAGATCTCTGCAGGCATTTTCATCAAGAAAATGCCTACATCGCTGACGCTGGATACATCACACTATCTCTGCTTCTGCTCTAGTATGCAGGACAGGAGAGGACGACAGGTTAGCAGGAGTTTCACTAGTCCAATCCCAGTTGCAGCCTTGCCGCTTCCGACATTAGGCCAGGATTCCAAGCCGGATCGAAGACAACCTCTACATGGACACTCTGCACCGTCGGCAGGCTGGAAAGCTTTCTCTCAATATCGGATCGCAGCACATCGCCCATCCCACAGCCCGGAGCAGTCATCGACATTTTGATAGCAATCTGGTGCTCGCCGTCTACGTCACTCACTTCGCAGGAATAAATCAGGCCGAGATCAACCAGGTTTACTGGAATCTCAGGATCGTAAACAGTCCGTAACTGATCCCACACCAATTGCTCGCTAAAGTGCTCTGAAGACTCGCTTCGTTCCTGGACCGTCATCCCCAGCGCATCCGCATCCTTGGCATCGATTCGCACCAATTGACCAAATTCGTCTGAAACAGTGTGGCTGCCGCCCAGGCTTTGCGTGATCGCCACTCGCGTCCCTTTCGCCAATACACGTGGATACCCGCTGGGTATCTCTGTCGCCGGACAAGCTCGATTCAGTGCGATTCTCTCGGTGCTCATTCCTCTCCTTGGCAGTAGGCAGGCGCGGCCGCCAGAAATCTATTCTGTCGACGCCATCTGCTTTTCCCGCAATGCTGCTTGCAGAGTGTGCCAAGCCAGCGTGGCGCACTTAACCCTCGCAGGAAACTCCGCAACACCTGCGAAGGCCGCCAACTTGCCCAGACCATCAACATTATTCTTATCGCGCCCCGTCACCACGCCATGAAATTTGTTGAACAGGTCTCCGGCCTGTTCCGTGGTTTTGCTCTTGAGCGCCTGGCTCATGATGGATGCCGAGGCCTTCGAAATGGCGCATCCGGAGCCCTGAAAAGAGATGTCGCAAATAGTATCGTCGTCCACTTCAACGAAGACTGTATAGTGATCGCCGCAGAGGGGATTGTAACCCTCAGCCTTACGGTTTGCCGCCTCCATTACGCGAAAATTCCGCGGGTGCTTGCTGTGCTCCAGAATTACTTCCTGATACAGATCTCCCAGGTCCGACATCATGTCCGACATCAGTCAAAGACCTCCTTCACCTTGTAGATGCCTGTTACCAATGCATCGATTTCCGCGCGCGTGTTGTAAACCGCAAGCGAAGCACGGGCCGTCGCCGGAATGCCTAAGCGCTGCATCAGCGGCTGCGTACAATGATGCCCAGTGCGAATCGCAATGCCTTGCCGATCGAGGATGGTGCCGATATCGTGCGGATGAATGCCCTCCATCACAAACGAGAGCACGCTTGCCTTCTCCTTTGCAGTGCCAATCAAGCGCAGACCTGGCACTGACTGTAGGGCCTCGGTGCCGTAAAACAGTAACTCATCTTCGTGGGCGGCAATTTCTTCCAGACCGATTGCATTGACGTAATCGATCGCGCTGCCAAGTCCGACAGCGCCGGCCACGTGTGGTGTGCCCGCTTCAAACTTGTATGGCAAGTCGTTGTAGGTGGTCTTGGCAAACGTGACCGACCGGATCATATCGCCGCCCCCCTGGTAAGGAGGCATGGCATCCAGCAACTCATGTTTCCCGTATAGAACTCCAATGCCGGTCGGTCCATATAGCTTGTGACCAGAAAAGACGTAGAAGTCGCAATCGAGCGCGCGAACATCCACTTTGCCGTGGACGACAGCCTGGGAACCATCCACCAGGATGGGTACGTTCCAGCCATGGGCCATCTCCACCAGCTTGCCAATCGGATTCACCGTGCCCAAAGCATTGGATACATGAATCATCGAAACGAATTTTGTTCGCGAATTCAGCAGCTTCTCGAATTGGTCCAGTATCAACTCGCCGTCGTCATTGATCGGCGCGATCCGTAGGCGCGCTCCCTTTTCTTCGCACAACATCTGCCACGGCACGATGTTGGAGTGGTGCTCCATCTCCGAAAGAATGATCTCGTCCCCAGCCCCGATATGCTTGCGCCCATACGATTGCGCGACAAGATTAATAGCTTCCGTGGCGCCGCGAACAAAAACAATCTCACTCGGATCGGCAGCATGCAAGAAGCGCTGCACCGTTCTGCGCGAAGCTTCATAAGCTTCGGTAGCAGACTGAGAGAGTAGATGCACGCCACGGTGGATATTGGCATTGTTCGAGGCGTAGTGCTGCTTGATAGCATCGATTACCACCTGGGGCTTTTGCGCGGTGGCAGCATTGTCTAAATACACCAGCGGCTGACCGTGCACTTTACGACTCAGGATTGGAAAATCCTCTCGTATCTTGCGCAGGTTAGTGTCCGATATACCTTCGTCGTGGTGAATGCGGCTTGCAATAATGCTCATCCCACTTCCTCCCAATGCCTGTCCATCTCCAAGCCCCCGCCGGAGAACGGCCTGACTCGCGAGGGCAAGGACTGATGAATGATCCTCTCAATGTATGTACGCGCTGCTCCGGGGGCTATGCGCTCCAGGCATTCTCCCGCAAATGCGAATAGCAACAGCTGTCGCGCAGAGCCTTCCTTTAGTCCGCGCGTGCGCAGGTAAAATAGAGCTTCCTCGTCTATCTGGCCAATGGTCGCACCGTGTGTGCACTTGACGTCATCGGCGTAGATCTCCAATTGCGGCTTGGTGTCAATCTGTGCCGAATCAGAAAGTAGAAGATTGCGATTCGTCTGCTTGGCGTCTGTCTTTTGTGCATCCTTGTGGACGATGATGCGGCCATGGAAAACACCGTGCGCCTCTCCATCAAGAATGCCGTTGTAAAACTGCCTGCTGCTGCAGTGCGGACTCGCGTGCTCCAGCAGCATGTAGTTATCCATGTGCTGATGGCCATCGCCTATAAACAGGCCATTGATCAGGCACTCTGCTCCCTCGCCTGATAGCACGGGATGAATGTTGTTGCGCACCAGCGCGCCGCCCGTCAATACGGAATGGGATCTCACATTGGCGTTGCGCGCCGCTTGAATGCGCAGAGTCGAAACATGAAACGCCTCCCGGTTCTCCCGCTCGATCATGTGATGCGAAAGCACCGCATTTTCCTGGGCTACCAACTCGGTCACGACATTCGAGAAGAAGATCCCCTCGGCCAGCGAGACATGTTCTTCTACGATGTCCACCTGCGTGTCCGGTTCGGCGATTAGTAAATTTCGCGGATGAGCCATCAATGGTTCGCCTGCACCGATGAATACAAACAGCAAGTGGAGAGGCGCTTCCACCACGGTACCCTTGGCGATGCGAACGTACGCGCCGTCCTCGAGGAACGCAGTGTTCAGGCAGCAGAAGGAATCCCGCTGCGTGTTGAGATAGCGGCCCAGGTGTGGGTTTAGTGTTTCTGGATTGCGCGCCAGCGCACCGGCCAGGCTGCCCGCTTCGACCGCTGGCGGGCAGGACGCTTTGTCTGAAAGCTCCGGCTCGAAATGTCCATTCACAAACACTAACCTGCACGCCGCCCCGGGTATGCGGAAAGGTTGAAGCTCTTCCATTGTCAACCGGGAATTGCCAGCGGCCGCCGCAGCGAAGGATCCGCGAGCGATGGCTGCCACATTCGTAAACCGCCAGTCCTCATCCTTGGTCGTAGGAAAGCCTGCATCGCAAAAGCGTGCAAATGCGTCTCGCCGCATCGAGCGCAGCCAGTCAGGCTGCCGGATAGTGCGCTGCTCGAGCTCGCGAAACGCTTCGACGTAGCTGCCCAGCTCTGCGACCTGTGTAACTGCAGCCATGCATTTCCTCCTACAGTGCTCCGGTCGTAACCGGTTCTATCCAGCCGTAACCCTTGTTCTCGAGTTCCAACGCCAGTTCCGGCCCACCAGATCGAATCATCCGGCCGTTTGCCAGCACGTGTACAAAGTCCGGGACAATATAATCCAGCAGCCTCTGATAATGAGTTACAAGCACAATCGCGCGATCCGGGCTGCGCATCGCGTTCACTCCCGCGGCCACAACCTTGAGCGCATCGATATCCAGGCCGGAGTCGGTTTCATCCAGAATTGCAAGCTTAGGTTCGAGCACCGCCATCTGCACAATCTCGTTCCGCTTCTTCTCACCACCGGAAAACCCTTCGTTCACCGAGCGACTCTGGAAGCGCTCCTCCATCCCCAACAGGCGCATCTTCTCGCGCAGCACAGGAAGAAAGTCGATAGCGTCCAGCTCCTCTTCGCCTCGGTACTTACGCTGAGCATTCAGCGCCGCCCTTAGAAAATACGCATTGCTGATTCCCGCAACTTCAATCGGGTATTGAAAGGCCATGAAGAGACCCTCGCAGGCTGCTTCCTCCGCCTTCATCGCCAACAAGTCTTTCCCGTTGAACTGCACCTCACCCTGGGTAACCTCATAAGTCTCACGCCGTGCCAGCACTTGCGCCAGCGTGCTCTTGCCCGATCCATTCGGTCCCATGATCGCGTGTATCTCGCCAACGCCGACCGTCAGGTCAATCCCCTTCAGAATCTCCTGATGATTGATACTCGCGTGTAGATTGCGGATTTCCAGCATGCCCATCTTTACCCCACGCTCCCTTCAGGCTGACGCTCAGCAGCTTTTGTGCCTCTACTGCAAACTCCATCGGCAACTCGCGGAAGACCTGCTTGCAGAACCCGTTGATAATCATCGAGACTGCTTCCTCAGCGGAAAGACCTCGCTGCCGCAGGTAGAAAATCTGGTCCTCGCCAACCTTTGACGTGGATGCCTCATGCTCCATCTGCGCGCTGCCATTCCTTACTTCGATGTAAGGGAAGGTGTGCGCACCACATTTGTCGCCGATCAACAATGAGTCGCATTGGGTATAGTTCCGCGCTCCCGTTGCACCCTTCATGATCTTGACCTGTCCGCGATAAGTATTCTGCCCAAACCCGGCGGAGATACCCTTGGCTACCACCGTGCTGCGGGTGTTCTTCCCGATGTGAATCATCTTTGTCCCGGTATCGGCCTGCTGATAATTGTTAGTCAGCGCAACCGAGTAGAACTCGCCTATCGAGTTATCCCCTATTAATATGCAGCTGGGATACTTCCATGTGATCGCGGATCCCGTCTCCACTTGCGTCCATGAGATCTTCGAATTCTTCCCCAGGCATTTACCGCGCTTCGTAACGAAGTTGTAAATGCCGCCCTTACCCTGCTTGTCACCTGGATACCAGTTCTGCACTGTCGAATACTTGATCTGGGCATAGTCGAGCGCAACCAGTTCCACAACCGCCGCGTGCAACTGGTTCTCATCCCTTACCGGCGCGGTACAGCCTTCCAGGTAACTCACAGATGCGCCTTCTTCCGCGATAATCAGGGTTCGCTCGAACTGCCCCGTGTCCGCCGCGTTGATGCGGAAGTAGGTCGATAGTTCCATCGGGCAGCGCACACCCTTAGGCACATACACAAAGGATCCGTCGCTGAATACCGCGGCGTTCAATGTGGCGAAAAAGTTATCGGTATAGGGAACAACCGATCCGAGATACTTTTCGATCAGCGCCGGATGCTTGCGCACGGCTTCTGAAAACGAGCAGAAGATAACGCCCTTCTCCGCCAGCTTTTCCTTGAAGGTCGTCGCTACCGAGACGCTGTCGAATACCGCATCCACTGCCACACCCGATAGCCGCTTCTGCTCTCCGAGTGAGATACCCAGTTTTTCGTAGGCCTTCAAGATCTCCGGGTCAACTTCGTCCAGGCTCGTGCGACCCGGCTTCTGCTTCGGCGCCGAGTAGTAAACAATATTCTGATAATCAATGGGGGGGTACTTGATGTGCGCCCACTTCGGCTCAGACTGTGACCGTTCGAGCGAGACCCAGTGGCGATACGCTTTTAGCCGCCACTGCAGCATGAATTCCGGCTCTTCTTTCTTGGATGAGATTAGCCGGACAACATCCTCGTTCAACCCCTTCGGGATCCTGTCCTCGTCAACCTCGGTAATAAAGCCCCACTTATATTCCTGATCGGTAAAATCCTGGATAGTGTTTGCAGTAGTCATTGAAGCCTTCCTGATCCGAGGGTTATTGCGGTAAGCACGTTTGCGTGGCTGGGCGCCCGGGTCCCCAGCCGCAACGAAGTTGTGAGATCGGAAAGAGTGATGCCCTCCAGCGTCTGCTGCAGGGCTCGACTGATTACGTGGGAGTTGTGCTGCACCCCGCAGATGCCTTCGAGTCCGCAATAGCCGGGCGCAGTCGCGCACTCAGTGAAACCAATCGGACCTTCAAGCGATTCGACAATCTCTGCCACGGAAATCTGCGACGGGGCACGTGCTAGCGTGTAACCACCCTTGACGCCGCGGTACGAAATTAGAAGCTTTTGGTCGAGCAGCGCTTTCAGAATCTTAACCACCGTCGCCGCGGGAAGCTGCGTGGCCACGACCAGTTCACGCGTTGTATGCAGCGCGGCCTTTGGATGGCTGCCAACATACTGCATGACAACTAGGCCGTAATCAGTCAGTTTATTCAGTCTGAACATAGTGGCTCGGCTCACAACTCGAAATCTATACTAGACAAGTATAGGTTTAAAGGTACCATGGGTTGTGAGCAAAAATCAAACGCCGTTGCCAGCCGACCGGCGAAGGGTACTCTTAATGACGACTTTGGCGAACGATAGCGCGAATTTGCGAAGTTTATAGCCCTCATTAGAAATAGTGATGGGCAGGGAATAGGGCCACGGTGGGTGCGGTCTCCTCCCGAAATATCCCATTGTTGATTGGCTCAAAAGCTGGCGTCGTAGGCAAGCACTTAAATCTTCCATAAGCACTTGATCCAGCGACGACATCCCTTCATAATGTTGATAATCAAGTAAGAGATGTTTGTCCTCCTGCAACTGCAGCATTGCTAGATACGCTCTCAGCACCTTGACGCATACATCTGCAACAGTCCGGAATTACGAATACTTGCTCGCGTGAAGAAACGCCGTCTTCACCGGAATTTGGAGACCATACGCATGCAGTCACCCCGCAAACTTCTTGTCTTCGTGTTAGGTCTTGCCTCGTGCAGCCTCGGATGGTCGCAGACCTCCCTGACCTCCCTTCGGGGAACAGTTACAGATCCATCGGGTGCGGTCGTATCCAACGGTGAAGTATCCCTGGAAAACCCCTCAAACGGTTTCAAGGTGTCAAAGGTCGCCAATGCTGAAGGTGAATACCAGTTTCAGCAGATAGTGCCCGGCACCTACACAATCACGGCCAAGGCCGTCGGCTTTGGAGAGCAATCCAAGAAGGCGGAGCTCCTCGTAAATCAGCCTGCCACCGTAAACTTCCACTTATCCGTCCAGTCCGCTTCCACCACGGTGGATGTAAGCGCAGAAGCGCAAACCTTGAATACCACGGATGCCACCATCGGCAACTCGATGAACAATGCGATGATTCAGGCGCTCCCCGCGGAGGGTAGAAATGTGCCCGATCTGCTCAGCCTTCAGCCCGGCGTCCTCTACCTGGGACGAGGCATTGACCAGGGGTCCGATAGCCGCACCGGCTCTGTAGCGGGTGCCCGCTCGGATCAAACCAATGTGACCCTCGACGGCCTTGACGATAACGATCAGGAAGCAGGCTTCGCGTTCACCGGCGTTCTTCGCTCCACGCTGGATTCTATCCAGGAGTTCCGTGTAACCACCACAGGCGCAAATGCGGATGCCGGCCGTTCTTCGGGCGGACAGGTGAGCATGGTAACCAAGAGCGGTACAAACCAATTTCACGGTAGCGTCTACGAATACAATCGCAACACCTTCACCGTCGCCAACGACTGGTTTAATAAAGGTGCTCAGAAAAGCAGTGGCCAGGCAAATGTTCCCGGCAAGCTCATCCGCAACACATTCGGCGGCGCGGTCGGTGGACCAATCAAGAAGGATAAAGTCTTCTTCTTCGCAAACTATGAAGGCCAGCGAACAGCAGAAAATAAGCAGGTGAGCCAAATTGCTCCCACTGCGTCCTTCAAGGCGGGGAACATCAGTTACCCCAGCGGTGGCTCGAACGTCACTTTAAGCCCTGATCAAATCGCCGCGATGGATACCGAGCCGAACGGGCAAAACTGCACCTTCTACGCAACCTGCGCGAATCCCGGCGTGAACCCCGCCGTGCTCGCCTATCTCAACCAGTATCCAACCGCCAACGGCTCCGCCCTCGGTGACGGCCTCAACCTCGGCTCCTATAGCTTCTCCTCGCCACACCCGGGATCCCTCAACACCTCAATCGTCAAGTTCGACTACCAGATCAAGCCGGGCAATCAGATCTTCGTCCGCGGCAACCTGCAGAAGGATAGGCAGGCCGGGGCCCTGCAATTTCCAGGGCAGCCAGCATCGACGTCGCTCATCGATAACACCAAGGGGGTTGCCGTCGGGGACACCTGGGCCATCACCCCGAATCTCATCAACGATATCCGTTACGGTTATACTCGCCAGGGGTTCAGTGACCGCGGAACCGGAAAAGGCGCCTATGTGATTTTCCGCTTCTTGAGCCAGTTCGATGCAGAAACCCGAAGCAGCGTCGTCCATGTACCGGTGCAGAACGTGATCGACAACGTCAGCTACACCAAGGGGAAACATACCGTTGCCGGGGGCGGCAACTGGCGTCTCATTAATAACAATCGTGGCTCGGATACGAACTCGTTCAGTTCGGGCAATACAAACATTTATTGGATCAATACCGGCGGCTCGATAGCCGGACAGGGAACCGCGCTCGATCCAGCTACTCAGGGTTTTCCTACGGTGGACGATGGCTTCTCTACGTCGTACAGCGTCGCCATCGGAGCTCTCGTTGGCCTCGTTCCGCAGACCAGCGGTCAGTACAATTTCTCTGTCTCCAAAGACGGCAAGACCGGCGACACCCTGTCCCAGGGTGCCTTCGTTAATAGAAACTTCAAGGCCAACGAGCTTGAATACTTTCTACAGGATTCGTGGCGCGTGCGCCCCAATTTAACCGTCACCTACGGTCTACGCCAAACCATTCTCCAGGCTCCGTACGAAACTAACGGCCAGCAGATCGCGCCTACTATCAACATGCGCAAATGGTTTGAAACCCGCGCCGCGGGCGCACTGAAGGGCGTCACCACGCAGCCCGACATCAACTTCGCCGCTTCCGGACAGGCTCGAGGATTGAAGCCTTACTGGGACACGCAGAAGAATGCCATCGCACCCCGCATCGCGGTTGCGTATTCCCCCACCCCGCTTACCTCGATCCGTGCCGGATTCGGGATGAATTACGACCACTTCGGCCAGGGTATCGTAAACACCTTTGACCAGAATGGATCCTTCGGCCTGAGCACTAGCCTCTCCAATCCGGCCGGAGCATATTCGGTGGACAGCTCTCCACGCTTTACCGGCATTCACGACGTCCCCACGCTGCAAGGCGTCAACATCCCTTCCGTCATCACCTACCCCTACACGCCACCCAATGATGTCAACACGGGCTTCGCAATTACCTGGGGAATCGACGACCACCTCAAGACGCCTTATGCCGAGACGGTAGACTTTTCCGTCCAACAGCAACTGCCTAGCGGCTTCATCATGGAAACGGCCTATGTCGGCCGCTTCGGCCACCATCTGATGCAACAGCTCGATCTGGCCCAGCCGCTCAACCTGGTTGACCCCCAATCCGGCTTGAGCTACTTTCAGGCAGCCACCCTGCTCTCGAAGGCCGTAGACGCAAATGGCGGAGACTCAACCGCCAGCGTCGCAGCCATCCCGTACTTCGAAAACCTGTTCCCCTGGTGGGCATCGGGTGGTATGAGCGCCACCCAAAACATCTATAGCCAGGTCTGGGCGAATAACCGCGGCAACGAGACTACGGGCCTTGCGGATCTTGACGCATTTTGCGAATTCTACAACGCAGGGTGCGGACCGAACATCGACGGGAACGGTGTACCCCAGCCACGCTTCTACCACCGCCAGTTCTCATCTCTTTACGCCTGGTCGTCCATCGGCAACAGCAACTACCACGCGCTTCAGTTCACCTTGCGCCACGCCATGAGCCATGGCCTGCAACTGGATGCAAGCTATACCTTCTCTAAGTCGATTGACTTGGGTTCGGACACAGAGCGTACCGGCGAACTCAATGGTGGCGTAGGACGATCGAGCAATAGCGAAATCCTTAACGCGTTTAGTCCAAAGTTGAACCGTGGAATCTCCGACTTCGATATTCGTAGCCTGGTTACCTTCAACTGGGTGTACCAACTACCCGTTGGCCATGGTCAAGCTCACCTGGCCTATGCAAACTTCCTCGTCAATGGCCTCCTTGGCGGATGGCAGTCGTCAGGACTGGGACGCTGGAGCAGCGGCCTGCCGTTCAGCATCGCGCAGAGCGGTTGGACCACAGACTGGCAGATTGGATCGAACATGGTGCAGACGGGAAACATCAAGATGCGTAAGCACATCGACGCCGGCGGAAGTCCACAGGTCTTCGACAACCCCGATGCGATCAACAATGGAATTTCCTCGGGAACACCCATACGCTTTCCGTATCCGGGGGAAGCGGGTCCGCGCAACAACTTCCGTGGCGATGGCTTCTTCGGCATCGACTCCGGCCTTGCTAAAAACTGGAACATTACCGAGCGGCAAGTCATCAAGTTTACGTGGGAAGTATTCAACGTCACTAACTCCGTTCGCTTTGATACCAACCCGCAAAGTGCAAACGGTGGTCTCACCACCCAGGCGCAAAACGGAGGCTTGGGCAAGTACGCCTCAACCCTGACTTCCCCGCGCGTTCAGCAATTCTCCTTGCGCTACAGCTTCTAGATCGATCCCTACTCGTCTGTCAACGCTACCGGAGGCTGGCAGACAAGTCTGTCTCGATCCAAGGGCTCTTCATCCCTGGCATCTTGATCTATCTTCTCTCGCAACTGGACTATCCGGCTCAACCATGACAATCGTTTCGCACGTCTCACTCTCTCATGCCTTCTTGTCCCGTGCCTGCTCCGCCCTGGCACTCGCAGCCTGCTGCACCGTGCCTGCTTATCCGCAAGCCGTCACTCTTCCCCCTATCACCCTTGATGAGTTCTTCAGCGCGACGCAATTGCGTGGGGCGCGTCTGGCCGCCGACGGTACAGCAGCCGTCATTCCAACCGTCACGCCAGACTGGAAGCATGATCGCTTTCGCCACGATTTATGGCTCTGGCGCGAGAAGACGGGCGCGCCTACTTTGCTCACCAGTTCAGGGCACGACAGCGCGCCGGAGTGGTCTCCCGATGGCCGCTACATCGCCTTCGTCTCCGATCGCACACTGCCAGTGGACGAGGAGACTGCCACTGACAAGCACGATTCGGATAAGCACGATGAAGATAACCGCACCGATCGAGTGTGGCTGATCGATCCCAACGGCGGAGAGGCGTTCCCCCTCTATCGCGAAAAACTTGCCGTCCATGGATTTGCCTGGGCTCCCCAGGGTGCCGACATCTACTTCTCCATCACCGAGCCGCTTGCCAAAGATCGGCAGGACGCCGACAAAAGCCAGTGGAAGGATGTCACTCGCTGGCGAGAGCAGGAGCACGGCGATGTCCTCCTACGCATCCCTCTCGCCACTGCGCTTGCGGGGAATGTGGTGGTCCCTCTCGCCAGCCATAAGGATGTGGAGGTAGCCCCTAACGTAGTAGCGTATCCCAAAGGCGCGACCGTCCTCGTCCATAGCAACGACGAAATTGAACAGATCGCTCCCGCTCCGGTGGGACCATCGCTCGCCTTCAACACGCGGCCAGTTTCCCATCGCGTGGAGAGCATGCCAAATTATGAAATCTTTCTGTGGAGCGGCGATGGTTCCACGGCAAAACAGGTGACCCATAACGACGCGATCGAGAGCGATCTCGCCTGGAGTCCCGACGCTAAGACACTTTACTTCCAAGTCCACGCGGCGGGCGGAGCGCTCGATGCCAAATACCACGATGTCCAGGGCCGCATCTATCAACTAGACCCAGCCAGCGGTGCTGTCGATCGTCTCGGCGCAGATTTTGAGGGATCGTGGGAGGGCTACACCATCCAGGCCAACGGCAGAATGATCGCCCAAGGTCTGGCGGGTACTGAAGTGCAGCTTTACAGCATCGATGGAAAGAGTTCTCATCGGCTGGTCGGAGTGCCGGGGACCTACGGGGACATCGATGCGGCAAAGCATGGCAATCGCATATTGTTTAGCCATTCTGCAATCTCACAGCCGACGGAACTCTACGCTTCCGACGATGTCGAGCATCTCGCCGCAGCGAAGCCCGTCACAAACTTCAACGTGCTCTTTACCCAGCGCGCTCCTCTGCAGTGGCAGACCTATAAGTGGACCACGGACGACGGCGCTGCCGCTGAAGGCGTGCTGATCTATCCGCCGGGAAAATTTGGTGCAAGAAATCTCCGCATGCTGACTCTCATTCACGGAGGCCCGGCGGATGCCGATGGCAATCGCTTCGGGGCCGACTGGTATGACTGGGCGGGTCTCGCCGCGGCCAACGGATGGCTGGTATTCCGGCCGAACTATCGCGGCTCCAGTGGTTATGGAGACAAGTTCATGGCGCAGATTGAACCCCACCTCGTCTCCCGGCCCGGCAAAGACATCCTTGAAGGTGTGGATGCGCTGGTGAAGGATGGCATTGCCGATGCCCAGCACCTCACCATCGGCGGCTATAGCTACGGTGGCTATATGACCAACTGGCTCATCACTCAGACTACCCGCTTCAAGGCAGCCGTCACTGGAGCAGGCGCAGTGGAGCACGCCGCCAACTGGGGCAATGACGACTTGACTGCCGATGATGCCTGGTACCTCGGTGGAACTCCATGGGAGAAGCCGGACATGTATCAATCGGAAGCAGCTCTCTTCCAGTTCAATAAAGTTAAAACCCCCACGCACCTCGTCGCTGGCAATGCGGATGTACGCGTCAGCTACTTTGAGGGGATAGTCATGGAGCGCGCACTACAGAACCTCGGCATACCCCACACCTTCCTCGTTTTTCCCGGCGAAGGTCATCCCCTCGCTAAGAATCCCTGGCATGGCTACATCAAAGTTCGAGAAGAACTGAAGTGGCTTGAGAAGTTTTCAACGCAATAGCCCGTGATAGTAGCTCCGTCTCAAAATCATCACGAGACGTGCTAACTGCAGCGCTCCTGAGCCCGGCTAATTCGGTTGTTTTGGTAGCGGCACTGTCACGAGGCGTGCATCAGCGCTCGAATCGTGACTACAGCTTCTTCCAGTTCACGGATCGGCACGCATTCTCGATCGCTATGTGCTGTGCGCATATCTCCCGGCCCGAACACCACTACTTCCTCAGCGATCGTTGCCAGCAGGCTCGCCTCGGAAGCAAACGGAATTGAGGTCGCCGCCCTGCCCGTCAGTCTCTCCAGCGCATGCACAAGCGGCGCGTCGGCATCCGTCTCAAATCCTGCTTGTCGCCGCACCACCTTCATCTCATACCTGCAGCAACCATCGCCCAGATTCCTCTGCTCAGCAGTCTTCTTGATGATTTCCAGAACCACATCCGTTGGAAGCCCCGGCAGAGGCCTCCACTCCAGCAGAAAGTTGCACTGCGCCGCCACGATATTCTTGGCTGTTCCTCCCTGGATAGTTCCCACATTCAGAGTGGTAAATCCCGGATTGAAAAATTCGTCCTGCTCCTCCATCAGCCGTGTAGCGTACTCCTCAATCGCCGTCAGCAGACGAGCAGCACCGTAGATAGCCGACTGGCCTTGTTCGGGATGCGCACTGTGCGCTTCGTGCCCCAGCACCGTGATCTCCGCCAGGCAATAGCCCTTGCCTGCGCGCGCCACATGCAGCGAGGTAGGCTCGCCAATTACTACTCGTCGAGGCTCGATCTTCCCCGCAGCGAGCAAGTGCGTAGCTCCAACGCACCCCACCTCCTCGTCTGCGGTCAGCACCAATCTCAGTCCATCGACGAATCCCGCTCCTTCGCTGCCGCTCGCCGCCGTCAGTAAACACGCCAAGAATCCCTTAACATCGCAGGCGCCGCATCCGAATAGCTGCCCATCCCGTTCGAAAAGATCGAGTGCTCTCGTCCACTCCGCCGCATGTGGAACGGTATCCGTGTGACACATGAAGGCTAAGTCGACCAAGGTGTCTTCCACCTGTTGGCCGGGAGGCGCGGCGATAAGATTCACTTTGTCTATCCCGGCCGCATCCCGATAGGTTAGCGGTTGCATTTGCCAACGGGCTTCGCGCAGCACCTCCGTTGCATAGTCCACCACCGGGCGGTTCGAAATAGACGAGACCGAATCAATCCGAACTAAGTCTGAAAGATGTTCGACCACTGTCTTCATCGCCTATGGCTCCCAGCCTGGTTGTCATACCACACCTTCTGGTGAACCTCTTTGTAGCGAGCGACAATCTCTGCCTCGAGCGCATGCCGCTGCTCCGTCACCACGAACCTACCATTGATCACTACATCGCGAATCGCCGACCGGCCCAAGGAGAAGACCATCATTGGCAGCAGATCCTCGGCAGTGTGGCCCGCAATCGATACATCCTTCAGATCGACCGTGAAAAAGTCAGCATAGGAATCCGCCCGCAACGTACCCCCCGGAATATTTAGCGCGCGAGCACCGTTGACCGTCGCACAGTCAAATAGCCTTGTGGCCAACGCCCGTCCTTCTATCTGGTCCAGCACCGCACGCTTTTGATAGCTGAGACGAAGGTGATAGTCCAGTTCGCGTGCATCTTCGAGCGGATCGATCTGCGCTTGGCTATCCGAACCCAGTGCCACTTGAATTCCCGCCTTCATGCCTTCATCGGCAGCGAAGATGCCGTCCCCAAGGTTTCGCTCGGTCGTTGGACAGCAACATATCCTCGCACCGGATTGCGCCAGCGCATCGATTTCTCCCACGCTGATATGGATCGCGTGCACCGCGGTGAAATCCGGTCCCAGAAGCCCTTCTTCGTTCAGCAACTCCACCGGCGTCATGCCATACTCCCGCTCACACGCTGCATTCTCCGCTACCTGTTCCGCCACATGCATATGGATTGGTAGCTGACGGCTCCGGCTCCATGCCGAAATTTCCTTGAGCTCGTTCAGCGGCACGGCACGAATGCTATGGGGAGCAACCCCAAATCGCACTTCGGCGGAGTCAGCCGGATACTCTCCCACAAGCCCATCCAAATTGTCCAGAAACTGACGCGTCGATTCAAAAAAGCGGATCTGGCGCTTGTCGTCTGCCATTTCGAACCCTGATCGCAAATACGCTGTCCGCAGCAGAACGATCCGTACGCCGACAGATTGCGCCGCCGCAATTACCTGCTTGCTCAACAGATTCGGGTCCTCGTAAGCACGCCCATCCTGCGCATTGTGCAGGTAGTGGAATTCACCCACCGTCGTCGTTCCTGCTAGAACCATTTCCAGAAACGCCATGCGTGCCACATCGTAAACGTCCTTGGGATCTAGCCGGGCTGCCCCGTGGTACATAGTCCCGCGCCATGACCAGAAATCTGTACCACTCACCGTGCGCGATTCTGACTTGCCCCGGATCAGCCGCTGAAAGGAATGAGAATGTGCATTTACAAAGCCCGGCATAAGCGCCTTGCCGGGAAGATCGACGATCTCATCAGCGGACGTATCTGCACTGGAGGTCACGCCGACAACCTCGCCGCGTTCGCTGACGAGCACTGCGGCATGCGCTACGAACCGGCCGTCCGCGTACAACAACTCAGGACGATAGAGTGTCTTCATCGTTCGCCTTTGTGACGATGGAGACTTTGATTCATGCCACAATCCTCTCACCCTTCACCCACACTTCGCGCACCGCATTCGTTCCCAGCACGTAAACTAGTTCGCGCCAATCGCTCCCTGGCAACACCAGAAAGTCAGCCTGCAATCCGGCTTCAATTCGTCCCGATTCTACCAGGCCCAAAGCACTGGCGGCGTTCACTGTCCCCGCAACCAGGGCCTCCTGCGCAGTCAGTCCATTCAAACGAACAGCCAGTGCCAACGCGACAGAGATCGAAAACAATGGACTCGACCCGGGATTTAGATCCGTCCCCACCGCCACAGCGGCACCCGCATCGATGAGGCGCCGCCCCGGTGCCGCCGGTATTCCGAGGTGCAGCGACACCCCTGGAAGAATTGTCGCGATTGTCGCGGTCCCAGCTAGCGCGGCATATTGCTCTGGCCCGCATGCCTCCAGGTGATCTACGCTCAAAGCCCCCACGCGTAGCCCCAACTCCAATCCGCCAATGCGGTGGAACTGCTCGCTGTGCAGCTTCGTTCGCAGGCCATTCTCCTGGGCGGCCCGCAACATGACCTCGGCTTCCTCGGCGTTCCACGCTTCTTTTTCGACGAACACATCCACTGCCGTCGCCAGCTTGCGCCTGGCTACTTCAGGAATCAGCTCATCCCGCATCAGCGAAACATATGCCGGGCGATCGGTGGGGTCCGAAGGAGGAATATGAATCAGCAAGGTGGGAACAATCCGAGCAGGCGTAAGTCCGGCCAGTTCCTCGATTGCCTCGAGCATCGCAATCTCTCCGGCGGCGGTGAACCCGTAACCGGATTTCACTTCGATAACCGTGGCGCCGGATCGAACCAGCGCGTCAATCCGTGACTTTGCAAGAGCAACAAGTTCTTCCCGCGAAGCCTTCGTGGTCGCACGGATCGTGCTCCGTATGCCGCCCCCTGCAGTCAGAATCGACTCATAGGTTGCGCCCGATGTGCGCGCCTCAAAGTCCGCAAGGCGGTCTCCTGCCCACACCGCGTGCGTGTGAGGATCGATGAGCCCCGGAACAACGGCGCAGTTGCCAACATCGATTCTTCGTACCGCTTCACCTGCCCATTCGTGTTCTTTCCCTGTCCACAGAAGTCGGCCACCCGAAATCCCCATCGCAGCCCGCTCAATTATCTTGAGCTCGCCCATGGTGCGTCCATGCTTCGGCCCTGGCCCTTCCGCTGTCACCAGCTGCGAGATTCCTGTTATCAGCAGGTCTGCCTTCATCGCACGCTCGGCAGATCCAGGCCGCGTTGTTTCGCCGTTGCCTTGGCTATCTCATAACCCGCATCGGCATGGCGAACTACACCCAGCGCTGGATCGTTGGTCAGGCACATGCGCAGTCGTTCCTCGGCCTCATCGCTGCCATCTGCTACCGCCACCAGCCCCGCGTGCTGGCTATATCCCATGCCAACGCCGCCACCATGGTGGAAGCTCATCCACGCCGCACCACTCGCGATTCCCGTCGCAAAATTCAGCAGGGCCCAGTCCGAAACTGCATCCGATCCATCCAGCATAGCTTCCGTCTCGCGGAACGGACTCGCCACTGAACCCGCGTCCAGATGATCCCGGCCAATTACGATCGGAGCCTTCAGCCGTCCGTCGCGCACCATCTGGTTGAACAGCAGACCGGCCCGATCCCGCTCGCGGTATCCCAGCCAGCAGATGCGCGCCGGCAACCCCTGAAAGGCAATCTGGCTGGATGCAAACCCAATCCACTCGTTCAACCGCTTGTCCTCCGGGAAGAGATCAAGCATCGCCCGATCCGTCGCAGCAATGTCGGCAGCGTCTCCCGAAAGCGCCACCCAGCGAAATGGTCCGCGTCCTTCGCAGAATGAATCGCGGATAAACGCCGGCACAAATCCGGGATACGAAAACGCGTCGCTCACACCAGCAAGTTTTGCCTGCGTGCGTAGATTGTTGCCGTAGTCGAACGCTACTGCCCCGCGCCTCTGCATTTCTAAAATCGCCTGCACGTGTGCAGCGATAGATGTCTGCACGCGCTCGGTGTACTTTTCAGGATGTTGCGCGCGTAGCGTGTTGAGATCTTCATCCGCGCGAGAGATTGGCAGATATCCCCATAGCGGATCGTGCGCGCTCGTCTGATCTGTCACAATGTCTGGTGTGAATCCCCTGCGCACCATCTCTGGCAGCACTTCCGCTGCATTTCCCCTGAGCCCGATTGAGACCCCTTCCCGCTTCGCCTTCGCTCTTTGCGCGCTGGCAATCGCCTCATCCAGCGAGTCGGTCGCCTGGTCAAGGTAGCGGGTCTCAAGCCGTCGCTGGATACGGCTCGCGTCCACTTCGACGCAGATACTCACGCCCCCTGCCAGCTTCACCGCAAGCGGCTGGGCACCGCCCATTCCGCCCAGCCCGGCAGTCACGGTGATCGTGCCAGCCAGCGTGTCGTTGAAATAGCGCTTGGCCGCGCCTCTAAAGGTTTCGTAGGTTCCCTGCAGGATCCCCTGCGTCCCGATGTAAATCCAAGACCCCGCCGTCATCTGCCCATACATCATCAGGCCTGCCGCCTCCAGCTTGTCAAACTCCTCCCAAGTAGCCCAGCGCGGCACCAGGTTAGAGTTGGCGATCAGCACCCGCGGCGCCAGCCTATGCGTCTCCACCACCGCCACGGCTTTACCCGATTGCACAAGCAGCGTCTGGTTATTCTCCAGGCGGTCCAGCGTTTCGATGATCTTGTGGTAACACTCCCAGTTGCGCGCCGCTTTTCCGCGCCCGCCATACACAATCAGCTGCTCCGGCTTCTCTGCCACTTCGGGATCGAGGTTGTTCATCAACATGCGCTTGGCTGCTTCCTGAATCCACCCCCGCGCCGTTCGTGTATCCCCCCTTGGCGCACGAACAGGAGAATAAGCCTGGCTCATTGCATCACCTCTATTGCCTGCAGTTTCTCCACATCCTTCAGTCCTCCGCACGCCAGAAATGTTGCCGCCTCTTCCATCCAGACCGACAACACGCAGTCGTCCTTCCATGCCGGAACGCGCTTGCGAAATCGCCGCTTGGCTTCTTCGAGTGCTGCGGTACTTGTATCGCCGCGCAGATCCAACGCACGCGTTGCCGCGAGCAGCTCAATTGCCACCACCATCCGCGCCAGTGTCACCGCCTGCTCCAGCTTTAGCGCCGCCGTCATTCCCATGCTCACGAAGTCTTCCTGATTTCCGCTCGTCGGGATGGAACCCGTCGATGCTGGAGCCGATAGCACGCGCAACTCCGCCACCAGCGCCGCTGCCGTAACCTGTGCCATCATAAGCCCCGACTCCAGCCCGGCATTCGACGCGAGAAAGGCTGGCAACCCTTCATTCAGGGTGGGATTCAGCATGCGCTCCGTACGCCGCTCCGATATCCCCGCAAGTTGACATAACGAAATGGCCAGGTAATCCAGCGCCAGCGCCAGCGGCGCACCATGAAAATTCCCCCCGGAAACAATGGCGTCCTCGAACACCAGCGGATTATCGGTCGCGCTGTTCAACTCGATCGCAAACACCCTCCGCGCCTCGGCCAGCGTATCCCACACCGCTCCATGCACCTGCGGAATGCAGCGCAGGCAATACGCATCCTGAATGCGGCTGCCCTCTCCCTGGCTCCGCGGAATCGCGCTGCCCTTCAATAAACTCGCCAGGTGCCTCGCGCTCCGTACCTGCCCGGGGTGAGGCCGAGCCGCATGCAGACGAGGATCAAGCGCGGCGGATGTCCCGCGAAGCGCCTCCATCGTCAACGCCGCGGTCGTCTGCGCTGAATAGAAAAGCGTCTCTATCTCGCACAGTTGGAGGCATCCGATCGAGAGCATCGCCTGCGTGCCATTCAGCAGCGAAATGCCCTCCTTGCCGCGCAGCGCCAATGGTTCCAGACCGGCACGATTCAGGCACTCTCCACCCGGCAAAACCTGCCCCTCGAAGTCGGCCCGCCCCTCGCCAATCAGCACCAGCGCCATGTGGGCAAGAGGAGCAAGGTCGCCGCTCGCACCCACGCTTCCGCGCGAAGGAATCACCGGCGTGATTCCACAATTCAGCAAGTCGCAGATGCGCTCCGCAATCACAGGGCGTATCCCGGATAGCCCCTTTGCCAAAACGTTGGCGCGAATCAGCATCATTCCCCGCACCACCCGCGCAGCCAGGGGAGCGCCCACCCCGCAACAATGCGATCGCACCAGGTTCACCTGCATCTGCTCGATATCGGAGTCGCCCAGCCGAATATTGGCCAACAGGCCGACGCCCGTATTGAGTGCGTAGACCGGCTTCGATCCACCCATCGCTTCTTCGACGCGCCGGCGCGAAACGTTCATCCGCGTTATCGCAGCCGGCGATATCCGCACCGTTTCAGTCCGGTCCGCAACCGCCGCCACGTCCTCAACCGTAAGACTCTCGCCGTCAAGAACAATCATGGATTGATGCTAGTAATCTGGAACATTCTGGAGAATGGAGCTCCCACGGTTTTTATGGCATTCCTAAATTGATTTCCTTGCGTTTGACGTAGAATGCCGCATAATCAATCGAGAAGGTCGGGAAGGTAGGCGTGATGTGATGGAGCCCCCTGCTATCGATTCAATCGACAGAAAAATCCTGCAGGAGATGGCAACCGACGCGCGCATTGCTTTCGCAGAACTAGGCCGCCGCGTCAGCCTCTCTCCTTCCGCCGCAGCCGAACGCGTCCGACAACTGGAGAGCGAGGGCTTCATCAAAGGCTACCGCGCCGAAATCGACCTTGAGGCGCTGGGGTTTACCATCACGGCATTTGTGCGCCTCACCTGCGATGGAACCCGATACCGCCCCTTCCTCAAATTTGTGCAGACCCTCGACCTCGTGCAGGAGTGTTATCACCTCACCGGGGGAGACGCGTTTCTGCTCAAAGTCATGCTCGCTTCTGTGGCGCAGCTTGAGGATTTGATCGAGCGCCTGCTGCCTTACGGCACCCCCACCACGAGCATGGTTCTCTCCACTCCGCTAAAACGGAACCAGAACGCCCATCTGCTCAACAGCATTTGATCCGGGTCCATCCGCGCCAAAACAAAACAGCCCGTTGGCTTGATAAAAAGCCAGCGGGCTGCGTCGTCTTTAAATTGTCATCCTGAGTGCAGCGAAGGATCTGCATTCCAGAGATGTATATGCGATCACCTACGCAATATAAGGGTGGCTTGGGGCAGCCTCCGTCAGATCTGCATCACTTCGACTTCCTTCTTCTTGCTCATCTCCTCGATGCGCTTGATCTCGTCGTCCGTCAGCTTCTGGATTTCTTCGAGCGAACGCTTTTCTTCGTCGGCGGAGATAGCCTTGTCCTTAGCCGCCTTCTTGATCGCGTCGTTGCCGTCGCGGCGAAGATTTCGCAGTATCGTGCGATACTCTTCCAACACCTTGTTGAGATGCTTCACCACCTCGCGCCGCCGCTCTTCCGTCATGGGAGGAATCGGGGTGCGGACAATCTTGCCGTCGTTCTGCGGATTGAAGCCTTGGTCTGACACGCGCAGCGCCTTCTCAATCTCGTGGATAATGCTGGGGTCGAAGGGCTGAATCAAAATCATGTTTGGATCCGGCACAGTCAATTGTCCCAGCTGGCTCAATGGCGTGTCGGTGCCGTAATAGGAGACCCTCACCTGGTCCAGCATGTGGATCGAGGCGCGGCCCGTGCGTACCGATGCAAG
Organism: Acidobacteriaceae bacterium; assembly: GCA_025355385.1. Taxonomy (GTDB): domain Bacteria; phylum Acidobacteriota; class Terriglobia; order Terriglobales; family Acidobacteriaceae; genus JANXZS01. Next base: position 67,606 of record JANXZS010000093.1, read on the forward strand.
AGTCGCCTGAAAGCCCTGAACCGCCTTGTCCATACGCGTCTTGAGTTGGCCGTATGCTTCTTTGAGAATTGGAATTCCTGCCATTATCGAGACTGCCATGGTCGTCTTCTTTCTTGAGTACGATCTTCCAAAGTCAATAGTTTATAGACTGCACCGGCGGCGCGTGCAACCCCGCTTACGCAAGCATGGTGATCCCGGTCGCCGCCGCCTGCTCATGGGCGTGGTACGACGAGCGCACCAGCGGTCCGGACTCCACGTGGGCAAATCCCATCTTCATCGATTCCTCACGCAGCCACACAAACTCCTCCGGCTTGTAGTAGCGGGCCATCGGCACGTGGTCCTTCGAAGGGCGTAGATACTGCCCAATTGTCAGGATGTCCGTGCCAACCGCGGCCAGATCGCGAAAGACGTCGAGCAGTTCTCCGGTCTCCTCGCCAATGCCGACCATAACTCCCGTCTTGGTCACCATCTTTGGATCGATCTCCTTGGCGTACTCCAGCAACCGCAGCGTCCGCTCGTAGCGCGCCCCGGAACGCACCGGGCGATACAGCCGAGGCACTGTCTCCGTATTGTGGTTCAGTATCTCGGGTCTGGCCTCAACCACTATTCGGATTGCCTCTTCCTTGCCCTGGAAATCGGGAATCAGGACTTCCGCACGGCACCCGGGAGCCTGCCTGCGAATCTCGTCGATTACCATCGCGAAGGCCCGTGCTCCACCCACAATGTCATCATCGCGATTCACGCTGGTAATGACGGCGTGCTTCAGTTCAAGCAGCGCCACTGCTTCAGCCACACGTCGGGGCTCGTCAAAGTCAATCGGCTCGGGGCGGCCCTTGGGCACCGCACAAAAACCACAGCGCCGTGTGCACAGGTTGCCCAGCATCATGAAGGTTGCGGTGCGGTGATTCCAGCACTCCCCCATATTCGGGCAGTGCGCAGATTCGCAGACGGTATGCAGGTTCAGGCTACGTGCCAGCTTTTTCAAGTCGTGGTAATTCTCGCCCGACGGCGCGCGAGCCTTCAACCATTCCGGCTTGGGCGCTGGTATCTTGCGTTCCGTGTTTATCTGGATCAGTTCCATTCGTCGTATCCCAATCTCTTGTTGTATCGCAGGCGGTCGTCGTTCCCCAAACCTTATTGTATCGCCTGAATCAGCGGCAATCAGCGTAGCCGGCTCAACACTTCCGGCCGTACGAGATATAGAAAGAACACCAGATTCACCACGGCGAGCACCGCCGTTTGCAGCTGATGAAAGCGAAAAACGGTATATACGCCAAAGCACATCGAGAGAAACGCGGCGCCGAGGGCCAGCGCCCAGCCCCATCTACGCTGCTTCACCAGGCCCAGACTTCCCGTTGCCAGCAGCGCACTCAACACCAGCACCCGCGCCGGAAAATGATGCAGGACCACGCCGAATGCGCCGATGGCAGAGAGCGCCAGCATCCACAACGCGATTGCCGCTAATCCCGGTAGGAAACGCGGCTGGTTATTCACGGCAGACGGTGCTTGCATGGGGGCCTCAGGCCTTGCGCCTCGATCGTCGCTCATGATCATAGCGTATGCAGGTACGCCATCAGGTTGGCCAACTGCTGGTCGTCCAGCCCGTTCGCGGAGGCGGGCATCATGTTTCGCCCATGCACGATCGCCGCACGAATGCGCTCATCGTTCGCCGGCGCCCCTGACGGCAGGTACGGCTGCTTGTAGAGTGCCTGCAGCCCCGGACCATGCAGGCTGCGCGTGGAGTTCGCGTGATGGCACCGCGCGCAGCGGGCTTGATAGACCTCGTATCCTGCGGTCTCCTCGGCCGTCAGTTCACTCAGCGGTTTTGAAGGCGGAAGCGTCTTGCAACCCGTCGTCAGCACAGCACAACCCAACGCGGCGGCAAACATCCAGCGAATTCGGCGCACTAAAAAGTCTCCTGCTCAAGAGCATATCGCGGCCGCATCCCCCGCCCGAATACCCATGTATTCCATTTCAGCCTCGATACGGTCGGCGAATTCTGACGACCGATCCCAAAACACCAAAAATCGCGTTTCACAGACATCACGCAACAGCCCGATCCATACTCTAATACGCTGCTGCAATCACCTCGGCAATCCTGTCCATGGTGCGCCGCTCGGCATCATTCCCTGGCCGCCGGTGATTGCAGTAGATCGCAACAATCACCATCCGTTTGCTCGCCGTCGTCATGTATCCGCTGAGGGCATTCACGCCGGCTAGGGTTCCGGTCTTCGCCAACAGACGACCCTTGAGCGGCGACTGCGTGAACCGTCCCGCCAGTGTCCCGTCCACCCCGGCAATCGGCAGCGTTGCTCGATACGCCGCGCTCCACCTCTGCCGCGCCGCAAACGCCAGCAGTGCCGTCGTGGCCCGCGGAGTCACCACATCGTCCGGAGACATCCCTGACCCGTCATAGAAGAAAAAATCATCGCCATCGATGCCCGCATTCACCAGGAACTGCCGGACCACGCGCGCACCCTCAACAAACGATCCCTCTCCCGTCTGCGACTTCCCCAACTGGCGCAGCAGCAACTCCGCATGGAGATTCTGGCTCACCTTGTTGATCACCGTAGCCTCCTCGCTCAAGGGAGGCGACGTGTGGGTCGCTAAGATTGCCTCACCGGGCTTCACGCTGTACAGGAGCGATGTGACCCCCACTGCTAGGGGCTGCAGCACAAGCGGCTTGCGCACCTCCTCATCGAAATGCGCAGTGCTCGAAGAGGGATCATACTTGCCCACCGCCGAGTCCAATGCACGCACCCCATGCCCGATGAGCGCTGCGCGAAACGCGGTCGCGGCATACGCTGCGGGCTGCTCTACGCCCAACTCGAGACGGATCGGCTTGCCGCCTGCAGGTGATGAGCCAAACAGTCGAACGCTCATGCTACCCGGATCGCGCGCCACCCCAAGCTGCCTCACTGTCCCCGCGGCGGTGGTCCAGCCCGACGGCTCCCACTCCGCCGCGTAATAAGGAAAGCCATCGAGCCAGCTTGCCGTGATCGGTTCTCCCGCATGCGCGCCCGCCTGTAGCTCCAGGTAGCTGACATTGTCGTTCAGCGTCAGTGCGGAGACCGCCGCACCGTATTCCCACTGCAGATCATTCCACCCCCAGCCCGTTCCATATCGCTCCGAGAGGAAGAACGTCTCGTCCCCCGTAATCGGTCCGTCGATCTGCCGTATACCGTGCCGGACTACTTGTTCGGCCAGATCATCGAGCACCGTCGTCGCCAGTGGAATCATCCGCGCTGGCTGATCGCTGGCCTCCTTGCGGTACGGATAGCTACGATTAGAGAGACTCGGATCGCCCGTGCCCACAATCCGCAGCCCGCCTTCGAGAACTCCTTGTGAATCGGCTGCGCCTTGCTGAACTACATATGTCCTGCTCACAAAGTCGGGGCCCAGCAGCGCGAAAGCCGCCGCGGTTGTAAACAGTTTTGCGTTCGAAGCCGGAGTAAAGTACTGTGCGTCGTTGAGCGTGTAAAGTGGCTGGCCATCCAGCGTCGTAACAGAGATGCCCCACTGCGAATGGCTGACTGCGGCATCGGCGAGCAGCGCCTGAATCTTGGAAGCCAGTCCACGCGCTGTCCCAAGTGCTGCTGCATGCGGCGGGAGAGCCTTCCGGGGCAAAACAGAGTGTTCGCCCCGTGCCGGACCAGGCAGGGCGACCGTGCAAAACAGCAACGAAGCTAAAATCTGCGGAAGTCTCATGGCTTGCGCGGAGTGTAGCACCTCACGCGCCAGCGAAATCTTTAGAATGTTTTCTACAGAATTTTTTCGAGAGAATGGATTCAACATGGCCTTTGCAAATCGCGGCGGCTCCACCTGGCAGTTGAAGACCCGGTCCCTCACCCTCGGCGTGCGCACCCGCGTGATGGGAATACTCAACGTCACGCCGGACTCTTTCTCCGACGGCGGGTTGCACCTCGATCCGGCGAACGCTATTCAGCATGGACTCTCGTTGCTCGCCGATGGTGCCGACATCCTCGACATCGGCGGCGAATCCACGCGCCCCGGCCAGTCCCCCTCCGAGACACCCGCAACCGAGCAGGCTCGCGTGCTGCCGGTGCTTGCAGGAATTCTCGAAGTGCAACCCAGCGCCATCTTGTCCATCGACACCTACCATGCAGAGACTGCCATCGCAGCGGTCCAGGCGGGAGCGGAAATAGTGAACGATGTGAGCGGCTTTGAGTGGGACGATGCCATGGCTGCTGCCTGTGCGCGACTAGCTTGCGGCGTCGTACTCATGCACACTCGCGGGCGACCCGGCGAGTGGAAGCACTTGCCGAACCTGCCCCAACAAGAGGTTCTGCCTCTGGTACGAAAAGGATTGGGTAAGCGCCTGCAGCACGCCCAGGACGCCGGTGTTGCCCGCTCGCGCATCTTGCTGGATCCCGGTTTCGGATTCGGGAAAGCGTTCGAAGCCAACTACCCGCTATTTGCTGGATTGGAGGCGCTGCGCTCGATCGGCCAGCCTCTGCTTGCTGGCGTCTCGCGCAAGTCATTTCTCGGCCGCACGCTGTCCGACCTCTACGGCGGATCCGATGCTCCGATTCAGGCCCGCGCTAACGCATCGCTCGCCGCCATGGTTGCTGCCATTCTCGGCGGAGCGGACGTAGTGCGTGTGCACGAGGTAAAATCTGCGGTTGAAGCGGCACGCATTGCCGATGCCGTGCTCGCCGCCGTGCCGGCATAGGGCCCTCTTGTCGGCGATATTCAGTGTTTCTGCAACGAGTTGGGATCGCGCATCCGGCTGGCTTCAAAGCTCACAATCTTCCACTTCCCGAGCCGGTAGTTGTAAACCCGGGTGTAGCGATAATGCCCGCTCACATCGCTCGCACCATTGCTGCCATTGATCTCCGCACGCGATGTCACCACGGCAGTGTCGCCGTAAATTCGTACCTTGGTGTCGCTTACATCCATCTTGGTGATGCGCACCGTGCCCGCCTTGCGCACCGCCAGCGACTGGGCCTTTGTTTCAATGGTTCCGTTGGCGGTAATCGCAATGTAGTCGTCGGCCAGCAGCTTATCCATATCGCCCACATCGTTGTTGAGCATGGCCTGCCGCCACTGATTTTCGATGGCTTCGACTTCCCTATGTTGTTCGTGCTTGTCGCCCCGGTGCGGCAACATACCGCCGTACGAGGGGACCGCACACCAAACAAAAAGGGTCACAAAGACCAGAACGCACGCGGTCTCTTGGGACGTAAGGCGACTTGGGGAGGAGCGGCGCATGCACGTATCGGATGGTAGTCCGGCGCAGAAGAGCGCGTCAAAGAGAAACGCGCGCTCTCGCGATTGACGCGAAAACGCATGGTAAATCATTTTTGTGAGTCAGCCCGGCGATCCGCTGCGATGCGGCACCCGCTTTGCTTCCCGGTCAGGCCACGGCCGTGAGATTCTCCGATGCCCGTTCCCGCATCAGCTGGTACAGTCCCGCGATAGCGTACTTTTGAAAATGCGGCGAAGCCCGATGAGCCTCGAGCGCGGCCTTATCCCGGTACTGCTCGTAGATGAGAATCGTGTCGGGATCGTCCTCGATAAAGTGGGGGATGTAGGTGACGCAACCCGGCTCCTGCCGACTCGCGGTCGCAAGGTTCTTGAGAATTTCGGCAAGCTGCGGTCGATCTTCCCCGACAAATCGCATGCGGACAGTAAAGGTAACCATGTGCCTCTTCTTATGTACTCGTCTTCGTGCGTGTCTCGTCGATTATGGATGCGGATCAGACGTTCAGTTCGCCAGCGCCGCGTGAAACGCTGGCAATACCATTGTCTGATCACGATCCGGCCCGGTTGAAACCATCCCGATCTTTGCACCACTCTCCCGCTCCTGGAAACGCAGGTACTCCTGCGCCAGTTTCGGAAGCTCGTCAAACTCCCGTATTCCATCCGTCGCCTGCTGCCACCCCTTCAACTTCGTATACACAGGCTTGATCGATTCCAGACCTCTCACATCTGCCGGCACAACGTCGGTGACCTTGCCGTTGATCTCGTACCCTGTACACACCGGAATCTCCGCCAGATGATCAAGCACGTCCAGTTTGGTCACCACCAGCCATTCCGTGCCGTTGATCTGGTTGGAATAGCGCAGCAGCGGAATATCCAGCCAGCCGCAGCGCCTGGGCCTCCCCGTAACCGCCCCATACTCCTGTCCCCGGTCGCGAAGCGTGTCGCCAGCCTCGTCGAAAATCTCCGTGGGAAATGGCCCTTCGCCTACACGAGTGACATACGCCTTGGTTACAGCAATTACCGTGCCAATGTTGGTCGGCCCCACGCCCGTACCTGTCACCGCTCCACCCGCCGTTGCCGAAGAGGAGGTCACAAAAGGATAGGTCCCGTGATCAATGTCGAGCATCGTGCCCTGCGCACCCTCAAACATCACGCTTCCTCCCTCGCGGATCACCGTGTTCAACAAAACAGAGGTATCCGTGACAAACGGCGCGATTTGCGCCGCTGCTGCCGCGTACTCCTCATACATCTTCGCCGGGTCCAGCGGATCGGTCCCAAACAATGCATGGGCAATCGCGTTCTTCTCCGCACAGGCCGCGTCGATGTGCGTCTTCAATAGCTTGGAGTCGAGCAGGTCCACCACGCGCAGCCCGCTGCGGGCCATTTTGTCTTCGTATGCCGGACCAATACCACGGCTGGTGGTGCCGATCTTTTGCCGGCCCGGAGCACTCTCCGCCGCCAGCTCGATCATGCGGTGATACGGCAAAATCACCTGCGCGCGGTTGGAGATGAAAAGCTGCCGGTCAATATCCACCCCCAGCGCCCGTAGCTTGCCCGTTTCCTTCAAGAGCGCCATAGGATCAAGAACAACCCCATTGCCGATTACTGCCCGACAGTCTGGCCGTAGTACCCCGCAGGGTACCAGCTGCAGGATGAACTTCTGTCCCTTGATAATGACCGTGTGCCCGGCGTTGTGGCCGCCAGCGTAACGCGCCACCACGGAGAAACGCTCCGAGAGAACGTCAACTATCTTGCCTTTGCCTTCGTCGCCCCATTGGGCGCCAACTACGACCGCGGTTTTTGCTCGCATGAAAGTTCAATACTCGATTCAATCTGGCACACTTTTACCGGCACCTCATGATTCTGCTTAAACTTCCTGCAGGAGTTCGTGCGCAAGGTACTGCACAGGTGGATGGTTGTGTGACACTCAAATGATATAACGCCCACATGGCGGTGGACAAAGAACCGTCGAGCGCATGTGCACTTCACCTGCGCATAGGTCAGGAGATACCGTGCCCGAACTGCCCGAGGTCGAGACCATCGCCGCCGGAGTGAATGCCCAGGTGCGCGGCGATACGATTCAGTCCGTCTGGGTCAGCTCCAGGAAAGAACCCTTCAAAACGCCCGCCGCCGAGTTGCAGACCGGGCTGGTTGGCCGGCGCATCCTCCGGGTGCACCGCATCGGCAAGCACATCGTTTGCGATCTCGGCTACGGTAAACGACCTCCACAGCGTTCCCAAGAGTCACCCCCAGAACCGCCTGAAGCCCAATGGATTGTCCATCTTGGTATGACCGGCAGGCTTCTGGTCTGTGATTCCGGCGCCCCCACTGCCCCACACACACATGCGGTGCTGACGCTCGCCTCCGGTCGCGAACTGCGATTTGTCGATCCCCGCCGCTTCGGGCGCCTTACCCTCCGTCCATTCGCAGGGGAACCGGGCGAAACCTCCGGTTTTCGCGGCCCCGGCCAAGAGCCTCTGGCCATCACGCCCGACGCCTTCGCGAAGCTCTTTCATGGGCGCCACACACCCATCAAAGCCGCCCTGCTCAACCAAAAACTGCTGCACGGCGTAGGCAATATTTATGCCGACGAAAGCCTGTTTCGTGCCGGGATCCGGCCGCGAAGATTAGCTTGGCGCCTCACCCGTGCCGAGTTGGCTCGCCTGCAATCCTCGCTGGCCACTGTCCTGCAAGAGGCCATTGCCCTGGGGGGATCCTCCGTATCCGACTATGTCGATGCCAACGGCGTCCGCGGATTCTTTCAGCTGGAGCACCGCGTCTACCGGCGAACTGGCATACCCTGTCTGGCCTGCGGCACTCCAATTCGACGAATTCTGATAGGCGGTCGCGGCACGCACTATTGCCCCAAATGCCAACGGTAATAAAGGACTCGGGCGAAAACAAAAGTTTGCCGGTGAAGAGCCGAAAACTATGATTTGCGCAATTTGAGCCCAGATCGCCTTCCATAAACAGAAGAATTGGCAAGATCACGTTGAGCCAAACATAACGAAACAAAGGAAAATTGGAACGGCACCGTGATTGCATTTCATTGGATCAGTCAGTGATGCGCACGTTAAGCATATATATAGAGCCCAGGAAACAGGGTCAGAGTGTGCGATGGATGTCTGCGCTACAGATCGGGATACCAAGTCGTATCCCGGCACCGCCAGAATCCAGAAAAGTTCCAGGCAATTCCCGGAACTTAAAATTTGAGGGAGGCCAGTGACAGGCCATTTGGGATAGTCAGGATAGAGCCGCCGAGAGAAGGGCGGCTTTTCCATGGCCTCCATGTTCGAAAGCCCGTAACCCAGGAATGGTTCTCAAATTAATAAACGCGCTTGCCACGCACCTGGAGAACGGGTAATATCTGAATTGCCTATCGAGCGGCTGACGCTATCTCATTTGCGCGTAGAAACTCGCCGCGGTTCTCGAGAGTCAAAAGATTCAGCTATCGCCCTTCATCCAAAGCCTGCGACCGTACCCGTCTGGACCAGGTAAATTTCTGCGGTGAAGCATCGTTTGAATGCGAGTTGAAACATCGAACGCTACGTTCCATTTGAAAAACGCGTCTCCCCAGTACGGATCCTTCCCGACATGCTTATGGCACGCAGGTCGAACTTACCTCTGGGACAAACTTCTGTCGGGGAACAAGTCTGAATAGCCGGCGCTTCATGGCAGAGCGTCATCTCTTTCGCCGGTACAAGCGGCAACAACAGAACAAGCATCAGGAAGTGCAAGCATGACAACAGAGCAGAACGAACCCCAAGCGCCACCGGCGCAAGGGCAGGCCCCTCAGGGGCAAGCGCAGGCACACCGCCGCCGCCGTCGTCGTCGCAAGGGACAAAACGGAAGCAACCCAGCCAACGGCCAGCCTGCTCCCCAGGCATCTGCTCCCCAGGGAAATACCAGCCCTCCCCAAGCCAATCGGCCCAACCCTTCTAACCAGGGACCCAAACCAAACAAGGGTAGATTTGCACAGAAGAGATCGAACCCCGGACAGAATGGCAGCAATCCCGGGAACGGACAGGGAGAACGCCGCAAGAGCAAGCCCCGCCGCCAGCAGGTCTTCGTCGGTCCCATGGACCATAGCTACCGCACCGTGAATGGCAATATGGCCGATGGCCCGCCCTCCACAATCGACCTGCGCAATGGCAACGGGCATAACGGCTTCTATGTCGAACCCGCCCCCATGCAGGCTCCCGTCATCCTTCGCGAAGACGCCCCCACGCGCATCTACTGCTTCATCGACGATCTTTTCTTCCTGGCAAAAATCCAAGAGACCGCGCGCAAACTCGGCGTGAAGGTGGGCTTTGTCAAAGCCGACAAGGACATCGTCGCCCGGCTCAGCGATATGGCTGAAGACGTCCGCCCCTCGCTCATCATCTTCGATCTGAACAACGCCAGCGCCAAGCCGCTCACGCTGATCCCCAAGATCAAGGCAAAGCTGAAGAAGGGCACCTCGGTTATTGGATTTCTCTCACATCTGCAGGGTGACCTGAAGGCCAAGGCTATCGATGCCGGTTGCGATACCGTTATGCCACGGTCCGCGTTCTCGCAGAATCTTCCTAACCTGCTCCGCCGCCACGGCCTCACGGAAGAGCTGGAAGCAGCCGAAGCCTAGAGCTTTCACTTCAAGTCTGTAGTGGTAGGAGCAGCAAAGTGCGGCTTTTCTTGAGGAAAACCTGCGCTCAACTTAGGTGCTTCGTATGCACTGGAAGTGAAACTGCTGTAGCGCGCGATTCCCCGCGCAGCGCTCCTGCCGGCGACTGAACACTGAAAAGCATAATGGAAGCGCTTCTGTAAAACTAGCGCTTCCATTTTGCTTGGGATGGCCACCGCCCACTGGCGGAAAGCTTGCCGCCATGTGATTCCTGCAAATCGAATCCGCTTCCATCGCCCCCATCCGCCGGCAATTGCTCTAAAATCTAAGCATGCCTTCGCCGCTTGGACTCTCGCTCGCCCAGACCGATCCGCAGATTGCCAATGCCATTGAGAATGAAACCCGCCGTCAGCACGAAGGGCTGGAGATGATCGCCTCCGAGAACTTCGTCAGCCAGGCGGTGCTTGAGGTAGCCGGTTCCGTCTTCACCAACAAGTATGCTGAAGGTTATCCCGGCAAGCGCTATTACGGCGGATGCGAGTTCGCTGATGTGGTCGAAAATCTCGCTCGCGATCGCGCCAAAGAGCTCTTCGGTTCCGAGCACGTCAATGTGCAGCCCCACTCCGGATCTCAGGCCAACGCCGCTGCCTACATGGCCGTGCTCGAGCCCGGCGATAAGATTCTCGGCCTCGATCTTGCTCACGGTGGCCACCTCACCCACGGACATAAGCTCAATTTTTCCGGCAAGCTCTACCACGTCGCCTTTTACGGTGTTCGCAAGGACACCGAAGTCATCGACTACGATGAACTCGAGCAGATCGCCGAACGCGAGCACCCCAAGCTCATCATTGGCGGGGGCAGCGCCTATCCCCGCCTGTGGGACTTTGCCCGCATGCGACAAATCGCCGATAAGGTCGGAGCCCTCTACCTCGTCGACATGGCGCACTTCGCCGGACTGGTCGCCGGCGGCGCCCATCCCTCTCCCATTCCCCACGCGCACATCGTCACTACGACGACCCACAAGACGCTGCGTGGACCGCGTGCCGGCATGATTCTTTCCCAGGCCCAGTTTGCCAAGGACATCGACCGCTGCGTCTTCCCCGGTCAGCAGGGAGGCCCGCTCGTGCACATTGTCGCCGCCAAGGCCGTCGCTTTCCGCGAAGCACTGCAGCCGGAATTCAGGCAGTATGCTGCGCAGATCGTCAAGAACGCCAAGGCACTCGCCACGTCGCTTTCCGCCGAAGGATATCGTCTCATCGCAGGCGGCACCGACACCCACTTGATTTTGATGGACGTCTTCGTCAAGGGCATCCTCGGGAGCGAAGCTGAGCATGCGCTGGGCGAGGCAGGGATCACCGTCAACAAGAACGCGATTCCCTACGACACCAATCCGCCCATGAGGCCAAGCGGTATCCGCATCGGCACCCCGGCTCTCACCACCCGCGGCATGAAGGAAGCGGAGATGAAGATCATCGGCAGGTGGATCACCGAAGCCCTCAACCACCGCAACGATCCCCAGGCCTTGGCCCGTATCAAGGGCGATGTGCTGGCAATGGCCGAGCAGTTCCCGCTCTACAGCTGGCGTCGCATGCCAGAACCGGTCGCCGCACACTAGCTGCGACTAGAGTTCGTTGCGCAAGCGTAGATGGCGGCACGCAACCTGGCAGTGACATTGGGGCCGGATTTGACCCCTAGAGCAGAAGCAGGGACGGTGTGATGTATCCAGCGTAAGCGATGTACGCATTTCCAGATGAAAATGCCTGCAGAGATTTGCGCTTCACCTTACAGTAACCCTGCTTCTGCTCTCGTCCCCAACCCACGTCTCAGAAGCGAGACATGGGGCGCACAACTTGCATGTTAGTTCCCGGGTGTCTCCGATGTAGGAAACTCGCCACCGCATCTTCTCCGTCGAGAAAAGTCGCACTTCGCCACTCTTTAATACACGGTGGAGCCTGACAGGTAACCATAGGCATAGATGGTCTATGCCTATGAGTGATATGCCTAAAGCCGGCATGCCTTCCGGCGCGCTGGCCATGTTGATTTTGCGAGTGCTGCGTTCGGGAGCACTGCACGGATACGCGATAGCGCAGCGCATTCATGTGCTGTCAAGCGAAGTGCTGGCCGTGGAAGAAGGTTCGCTCTACCCGGCACTGCAAAAGATGCTGCTGAAGG
>JANXZS010000143.1 GCA_025355385.1 Acidobacteriaceae bacterium
GAAGGGCGAACATCTGGCCGATCGCATCACCGCGCAACTCGCCGAAATGGCGCGCCGCCCCGCACTGGTCCGCTCGTTTTTCAGACATCCAAGTGTTGCCTATATTGCTGCCTGCTGAGTAATCCGTCGCTCAGTGAAGCCATTGCTCACGACATTGCTCACGGAGGCGAAGCAGAAGTCGAGCAAATCGACATTGCTAATGGCAATTCCGATGCTTCGGACGCCGCCCGGTTAATTCTGGTTGCCTCGCTTTCAACTACGCCGGGCGCTATTCACGGACTGCGGGAGTATCAACTCGTTGATTGTCTCCAGAGACCCGGTCGTGACCTCAGCACTTTCAAAGCTAACGTCCTCGACAAATTGGCAACCCGTGCCTGGTATTTGCACAATTCTGCCGATGGACGGCTCTTCTTTAAGAACCAGCAGAACCTCGCTGCGAAGCTGCGATCCACGGCGCTTTCTCTTCATGCGGAGACTGTCGACCGGATGCTTCGTGAGCACCTGGAGTCATATTTTTCCGCTTCGCTACGCGACTGCTACCAAATTATTAAGGTCCTGCCCCCACCAGACGAAGTGCAGGTCGATCAGGAAAGGACCACTCTTGTTATTGTTCGCCCAGGTGGACAGGCGAACCAGTTGCCGATTTCTGCGGATTGGCAGGCATGGTGGGATCAACAGCCATACAAGAATCGTGTCCTCTTCCTTACAGGTTCACGGGACACTTTTCAAAAAGTGCTCGATTCTGCCAGGCTGACCCGTGCGCTACAAAGCATCGAAGACGAACTGAAGAGCGAGAATACGCCGCCGGATGACCCACAATGGCGTGCGCTTGATGCGCTTAGAGACCGTGTGGGCTTGCAATTTTCCTCCGCACTGAAAGAAGCCTTTGATCAGATTGTCTATCCGTCGATCAACTCAGCTCTGCGATCTACCGGGACCGATCTTGCCTTCGCTGGTAACCAAAGTGGCGAAGCGACCATTCGCAAGACCCTGGAAGGGGCGCAGAAATTTACAACCAAGATCGACGACGATAGCTTCCGCACTCGGGCTGAAAGTCGATTATTCGGTTCAGCTAATACCACGGTCGTACTGTGGTCAGACTTTAAACGTGCCGCTGCTGTAAATACCACTTGGCCGCTTCACAAAATATCGGCTCTCGATGACCTCAAGGCTGAATGTCTACGTCGTGGACTGTGGCGTGAGGAGGGCAATCACATTCGTCGTGGTCCTTTCCCACCGCCGGTGCCCGAGGTTTTGATTCGTGAGCTTTCGGTTCAGGATGATGGCGAAGGCATCACATATTTGAAAATTGAACCACTGCATGCGCCGGGTTTGGTCTATGAGAGCGGGAGAACCGATCCGACAAAAGCATCTAGTCCCGTGCAGACGCCGAATCGGTTTGAAGCGAAGGGTCTGTGCTATCGGTTCCTCGCTCTTGATCCGAACAGGCTCACCGTTTTCAGTGAGGTCAAAGAGTGGACTGCAAAGCTCAGGCTTAAATACAACCTTCACAATCGTGGTGATCATTACGAAGTCGAATTCCTCGTTCTGCCAAAAGCCAATGGAATTTCTATCCGCTACACCACGGACGGGACTTCACCAACATCTGTCGGCTTTGCCACTTATGACGGGCAATTCCGTGTGCCCCAGAACTGTCGGATTGTTTGTGCGATAGCTGTCTGTCCTGAATATGATCTTAACTCTGAACCGATCCGCATCACGATTCCACAACGAGGGCAGGAAACTCGACCCATCGTTGACCAGACAAAACCGGCACGCTGGAACCAACAGACCAAGCTGGATGACTCCGGGGCTGTCTGGGACTTTATCCAACGCTTGGAGAAAGAGTCGGGTGTTCGTATCTATGACATCGCTCTTACAGCTGAGAGCAGCGACGGGCAACAAAATGTGGAGTATTCCGGGGCGTTGGAGGATGGATTCGATGCGGCTGCCGTGAAAACCGTCGCCGCGAAGTTGCAGGAGCTTGTTGGCGGCGGCAAACCGTTAGCACGTAGTCGACGATTGGCCTCATCCCAGAAGGCCGG
>JANXZS010000192.1 GCA_025355385.1 Acidobacteriaceae bacterium
CGCGACGAACTGCTCAAGCTGATGCACGAGCCCGAGCGGCAAACTGGCTTCATGCGGCGTATCCTCTGTTGGCACGCCAAGGCGCTGGGATTGGCCATGGCACGACCCATTGGACTCGCGGTTGCTTGCCTCGTGCTTGTAGTCGGCACTTACTTCGCGTACCGCGCTCTGGGCTCTGATTTACTGCCCGGTATGGACGAAGGCGGGTTCATCCTTGACTACCTTAGCCCTGCTGGCACGTCGCTCACCGAGACAGACCGCATGTTGCGCCACGTCGAAAGAATCCTGCGCGCCATGCCCGAAGTAGAAAGCATCTCGCGACGCACTGGACTGCAGATGGGCCTTGCCGCGGTAACGGAAGCGAACCGCGGAGATTTTACCGTGAAGCTGAAGAAAAAGCGGGATCGCGCGATCGACGAAATCATGTCCGATGTGCGGGCAAAGGCAAAGGCCGCTGAACCCGCGCTGGATGTTGAATTCATTCAGGTATTGCAAGACATGATTGGCGATCTCTCCAATGCTCCGGAGCCGATTCAGATTAAATTATCGTCAGGGAATGCTGAGTTGCTGAACACCCTCGCACCCCGCATCGCCGACACGATCAGCAAACAGCCGGGCGTTGTGGATGTGCTGAACGGCGTCGACAATACGATCAGCGGACCGGCGACTAGCTTTCAGGTGAATCCCGCCGTGGCCGGGCGGCTCGGCTTCACGCCGGAAGAGGTCTCCACCGATGCATCCGCGCTGATTGAGGGGGTTGAGGCCGCCACTCCGATGATTCAGAATGGCCGTCCCTATGCCGTGCGCGTGCGCTACGACGATAGCCATCGCAGCACGTTCGACGCCATCCAGAATACCGTAATCAATTCTGCCACTGGACACACCGCAACACTCGGGACGATTGCACAAGTACAGCAACTGCCCCCACAGAACGAAATTCTGCGTGAGAACCTCGTTCGTACTGTGGTGGTTACGGGAAGGCTGGAAGGCTCCGACCTCGGCACAGCGATCAAGCACGTGCAGCAGTCGGTACAAAATATGCACCTGCCCGCAGGCGTGCGCGTGCAATATGGTGGCACATATGAAGAACAGCAAAAATCCTTCCGCGAATTGCTGCGCGTGCTGCTGCTGGCACTGGTGCTGGTCTTTGGCGTTTTGCTAGCCGAGTTTCGTAACTTATCTGCGCCGCTCTCGATACTCGTGTCTTCGGTGCTCTCAACGTCGGGCGTTTTGGTTGCCTTGCTGATAACCAAGTCCACATTCAACGTCGCGTCGTTCATGGGCCTTATCATGGTGATCGGCATTGTCGCCAAGAACGGCATTCTGCTATTGGACGCGGAACAAAACTTTCGCGGGCTTGGTTTAAGTTCCGGAGAAGCGATGCTTGAGGCGGCTCAGCGCCGCCTGCGGCCCATCGTGATGACGGCCCTTGCTGCGGTTACCGGCATGCTCCCACTGGCACTGGCTCTGGGTGCGGGATCGCAGATGTTGCAGCCTTTGGCAATTGCGGTCATTGGAGGAATTACTATCTCGATGGTGCTATCGCTGATTGTCACACCCGCCGTCTACTATTTTCTCACCCATAAGGCCGCTGAATGAATCAGACGGGGCCCGAAATGCAAGAGAGACCTTCGACTCGCCTCCCCCGCAGCCTGTCCATAAAATCCTGAGATACAATTGGCACCCTAGGGAATTCACTTCAACTGTGTGGTGGCAAAGTACGAAACGCGGCTGCTTTCGGACAGGCTGAAAGTGGAATGGCCAGGGTAAACTCGCCATTTTATTACTGCCATACAATCGGCCTGGGCCAGCGTTCTATTTATTGAGGGAGACCTGGATGCTTTGCTTCACGCTTTCGCGGGCTTACAGCACGCCTATCTCAGCCTCAAAAACAAAGTACCTGGATTTAGGATACAGCCTGGGATTGATCTCGGTCCTGCTCTCCTTGGGAACGGCGACCGCATTCGCGCAAGAGACTAAAGTCCAATCGCCCACAATTCTCGCTGCAGTTGATCATCGTCACTCGCTGAGTCTGGACGGAGCATGGCATGTGATCGTCGATCCTTACGGAAACGGTCTGTATGATGGCAACGGAAAAGCACGCGATAACGGATACGCTCGCAATGCGCCGCAGACAGCCTCTGGCCCCGTTGTTGAATACAGCTTCGCGAAGTCTCCCACCCTGCAGGTTCCCGGGGATTGGAACACGCAAAGGGAATCCCTCATGCTATAC
>JANXZS010000218.1 GCA_025355385.1 Acidobacteriaceae bacterium
CCGATCTCGCTCAGAAGTTGTACTTCAAAGCGAATTGAAAGAACCGCGAATCCGGAGTGAAACCCTGGAAGAATCGCACGTTTGTGATCTGTCCACCGTTCGTACCGGTCCCGCTGTTACCAGGTTGAGCATAAGCTGGCGTATTCAACAGGTTAAAGACATCCGTGCGGAACTGTAAATTCTGCTCGCGGAACGTCTTGAAGGATTTGAAGAGGGACATATCGACGCGCTCATAGCCAGGACCCGCGAGTTGATTGCGAGCTATGCCCAGATATTGGTATGCCGCTGTTCCCGTTAACAACGCGCTGCCAATGCCGTTGGCAGCGGGCGGGTTGGCAAAAGAGCAGGGGTTATACCAGTTAGTTGTCGTACGGACCTTCGTCGGGCAAACAGTGCTCGAACTGTTGGGAGTTCCGCCCGCTTTGAAGGGATCTGCAATTCGAAGCGCACGTGCCCCAGCGCCCGCAGGAGTACTGATGTTACTTGGGCCAACCGTAAACGGCTCGCCTGTCTGCGCGCGGAATACCAGGCTTGTAGCCCAACCACCCAACGCCAGGTCAACCAACGTGCTGTTGTTGAGGTATTTCTGACCTCGCCCAACCGGTAGCGCATAGTTCCCGTTGATTGTGACCCTATGCCGCACATCAAAAGGAGAGCTCGCATAGTTCAGCCCGATGGGCACGACATTCGTCCCCTGGAAGCCGTAATCCCCGGTGCTACCGAGTGGAGTTGGCGCGTCATCCAGGGAGTGAGACCATGTGTAGGTCGCAAGGAAGCTCAAACCGTCTGTGTAGCGTTTTTCAAGCTTTCCCTGAAATGAGTTATAGCTGCTAACGCCGGTGTATGACGTGTAGGAGAGACCGCCGAAGTCTGGAAATGGGCGGAGTGGGTTGACGTTTGTTCCCGGCGCCGCAATCGCGACGGGTCCGTTCGGGTCAGGGAATACCTGCAGGTGACGCGATACTGACCCTACATACGCCACCTGGGCTACCAGGCTGTTTGACAGCGCATATTCAGTAGACAAGTTGTATTGCTGGCTATATGGCGTTTTGACATTCTTGTCGCTGCCACGAAGGGTTGGCGTGGAGATGGCGTTTTCAAGGCCGATCGCGATCGCATTGGAAAAGCCCGTTGCCAGCGATAGTCCGTTTGTGGGGCAGTTGTTTGGCAGGCAATTGCCATTCGGATTTCCCGCATCTCCCACTACTGGGAACGTCGAGTCAAATTCGAATGGGTAGTTTTCGCCCAGGTTGGGGTAGTATCCGGTGCTCTCCACGCCACCGAAGAAGATTCCGTAACCGCCACGTACCACTGCCTTTTCGCCCACTCGGTAAGCAAATCCAAATCGCGGAGCAATATTCGTGTTCTGGCGCTGGATCAAGGCGTTGTTATCGGTGTACTGAATAGTGACATTATCTTTCGCCAGCAGATCTAAAAACTTCTGAGCGAGGGGCACATTTCGGCTTTTTGATGGAATGAGGTAGATACCAGTGCCCTTTCCCGCCGCAACCGGGCCCGTCGGCAGCAGTGCCGCCTGGTGGCCATGCCGCTCGGCGTACGGGTCGAACAGCTCGTAGCGAAGTCCGATGTTCAGCGTTAGGCGTGGGCTCGCCTTCCAATCATCTTGCACGTAGAACCCGCGGTCCCAGCGTACGTCGTCTGAATTGAAGACGTTTGAAAGGCCTGCCCCGTTCATGTTGTCTGTCAGGAAGTCGGCCGCCCCGTAACCCGTGTTCGCGGTCCCCGGCTTCGATGTGTACAGTCCGTTGAAGTTGTACGTTCCACGGGATGCCGTCGGTTGCTCGGTCGAGAAGCGAATGTGCTGGAAACTGACGCCCGCTCTGAGTTGATGATTGCCGATAGTCTTGGTCACATTATCAAGAATCTGAAAAACATTTTCATATTCGTTCGAGACGTAGAACGTCGGCGAGCCAAAGCTCGACAGGCCGCCTACCGAAACGTTCGGCAATCCTCCGTTCAGCTTACCGAAGGGAATTCCGCCCAGCCCAATGGTGGCCGCGATATTTGTATTGGCGTTCTCCTGGATAAATCCGAAGTGTCCGTAGTTATAACCAACACGGAATTCGTTGGTAAGGCTCTGGCTGAAGACGTGAGTCTCAGATGCCGCGAAGTTTTCTCCGAGATTCTTGATGCTGCCATCGTCACTGAAGCCGCCGCCATCAAGAATAGGGCCGAGCGGAGCGGGCCGATTACCTGGATTGTTCAGGTAGCTGAATCGGCCAAATAGTTGATCTTTCTGGCTGAGATTCCAATCCATACGGGCGTCCCATTGCCAAGTGTTATCCAGGGAATTGGTCAGGACCGTGTAGTTGTTGTAAGTCTGGCCGGGAACCCCGATATTTGGCGCGGGATACAGATTCAGGATCTTCTGTGCGACGGGGCTGATCTGGCCGGCACAGAGCTTGTTCTGAATGCCATTGCACTGCTGTAAAACCGTTCCGCCGCTACCCGGCTGATAAAGGGTGGTTGTTGATCCGTTCACTAAAGCAGAGTTCAGCAATTCGCTGAAGTCACCCTGGCGCATCAACCCGGTCG
>JANXZS010000220.1 GCA_025355385.1 Acidobacteriaceae bacterium
TCTTCACCCCGGCCTCATGCTGCTTCAATATCCCAATGATCTGCTCTTCCGTGTACAGGCTCTTCTTCATCTTCCGCTCCCTCGCTTTACATTACGAGAGAACTCCAACTCAGACTGGTAGAGTTTTTCGGGGGCAGGTCACTCGAACCTAAAGGTTATAACCGTTGGCTAGAGCGGGTGGACGGCGAACTCCTGCCGGTCGACCTGCTTCGGCCTTTCCCGGCCGAGCAGATGAAAGCTAAGGAAGCTCACAAGGATGTGGGCAATGTGCGCAACAATCATCCTGAGTTGCTGAACAGTGCCTAACGCAGGGCACGGGAATTTGTGGACCACTAACTGATTACCTGAAAGAAGGAGTAGTTATGACCCGCCCTCCAAGTTCTGGAGACGTGACCGACAAAATTGTGTGATCTTAGCGGCGCCGAAAGTAGTAAGTAGCCGAAGCGCTGACATAGGACTTCAGCGGGAAACCGGTAATGCGTTCGGTCGGCGGATCTTCTGCGGGAAGCGCAAGGGTTTCCAGGGTCTGGCCCCCGTATCCGCTGGCTACGAACACGTTGACGCCGACCTCCATGCCCTTTGACTGAAAGCGCCGGATCACAGCGCCGCGAAATTCGCGGACCGGCACAGCGATGAATTGATCACCCAGAGGCTTGCGTCCCACTTCTTCATATTCACCTCGAGCCACCAGGTGCAACGGCAGTCTGTCCACCGTGGCGAGAATATCCCAAATCTGCCGTGGCGCTTCTGGTGTGGGCAGGCCGGTGATGCGATCGCGTGCGTCCGCCTTCGAGAACAGTCCCTGCACGGAGCCGTATGGGAAATTGTGCCGGACGGTGAATGTTAGTGACTTCACAATTCCCGGACCCTCATCCTGCTGCAAGCCGGTGTCATTGGAGATGCGGGCAAGTTGCTGCGCGGTGGTGACGTGGGCCAGGTTCAGGCGAAACTCAGTCCGGGCCATGATTTTGCTGGCCACTAACTGATAAGCTTGTGCCTTGGCGACGACGGTGCCGCCCGAAACAGCCGTGGTGCCGATGCGGGGATCCTCAACATGGAAAGCCTGGCCGTAGCTTAGCGAGACGGTTGGCAGAAAAGACAGTAATGCTGGAGGCAGGAACGTCAATGTCGCCTTCGGCGAACCAACTGTTGCATCCCGATTAAAAGAAAAGCTCGGCCGGAGTAAGTCCTGATTTTTGACCGTGACTTGATCCAAGCGGTAGCCCGCGTTGTAGTGCAGCACATGCAGCAGCGCACCATCCAGCGCGACGAACGGACTGTAAAAATTGATGGTGATGTTATTTGAAGTGTCCGGGATAAACACGCCTGCAGCATCGGCCTTGTCCAGATTCAGCGCCCGTGGTGCTTCTCGTCGGAGGTCAACGCCGGCCAGCAGCGAGGCCGCGTTGCTGAATCGTTCCGTGTAAAGTATGTCTTCCGAGTTGACAGTGCGATGTTCACTCTGCCGGATTAGTCCATCGGCGAAATTTGGCCGCACATCGAGCGCGTAATAACGGTAGAACCCGGAAAACTGGAACTGACGATGATTGGTGAGATGCCACACGTCGTTGAAGATTACAGCTCCGTTCGAAGTCTCTTCGTGCTGGCGGGCATCAATCGTGTCATCGGGAACTGGGACATCGATCGGTATCAGCCCCGGCTGGAAGGCACTACCGTAATAGCCGATGCCATAAAACGTCAGCTCATGTTTGCCGAAGTTGAATACCTTAGAGATGTTGCCCTTATATTGCTTGCGATGTTCCAGTCGCTTGAGATAGCCGTTACCAGAAGAGACTTCGACTCCTACCCAACTCCGGTTGGACGGATTAGCCGGGCTCCAGCCGGCAACCAGATTCAGATCACGATAGTCGCCTGTAAGCCGGAGCATCGGCTCAATGCGATCACGCAGGCCAAACGTGATAGAGGAGTTCACTGAATTGTTTCCCTCCCGCACGTTAAAGGCAGCGCCATCGGTTTGCACGCTCTCGATCGCGACCGGGATGATTACATTGGGGTCGGCATAACCATTGCCGTGCGCGTTGGCAGGCAGATTATTCGGGAATAAATATCCGCCAACCTGGAAAAACATCGCTATCGGCTCACCGTGATCTCCAGCTACGCCGGGCGCGAAATATTGTGGGGGCTTCACGCCGCCGGCGGGAGACTCCACGGGCATGCCTGGAATCGATACCGGCATACCGGGCCGCCCAGGATTCGCATCTAGAGTTTCATCGCGGATCATGACCCGCTGGGCCGGGTCTGGCTCGAAGACGCCCACATCTGATATCGCGGCGGTGACGGTTACTGATTCATTCTGTGACGCCAGGCTGGAGAACTGTAAGTTTTCGGTCTGAGCACCATCGGCATCCACCGCAATGGTCCGCATGAGGAGCGCGAAGCCAGGAGACTCCGCCGTCAGGCGGTACTCACCGCCATCGAGAGCAGCAAAGGAGAACCGCCCCTGCGCGTCGGTCTCCGCCTCCCGCCGGGTGGAGTCCGCGCGGCGCAGGAGGCGCACCGTTGCACCGGCCACCACACTACCCTTAGGATCGCTTAAGCTTCCCGAGAAACTTGTGGATGCTACCGCACCAAGAGCACAAACGGCGAGAATCCAAAGCACACAAGCAGCGGAGCAGAGAAACTGCAGAGACTTTCGGGAAACCAGACTGCGATACCGAATATGAATCATTCTGCGTGTTTCGGACTCGAGCCGCCCTGTCTCTTTGTGTATCCTGACACGCACTGAAAGTTACCCCGATTGGTATTAACACGAATTCTAAAATCGTGCTACGTCGTTAGGATGCCGTTCAAAGAAATTGGATCTGATTTGCAAGATTTATTTTGGATCTATGATGAGAACGGGTTGCAGGTTATCCAAAACTCATTGTTTTATTCGCTGTGTAATAAGGAGCAGGCATGCCAGATTTGGTAAGAACCGGGCTTTCGCTGGAGCGGGACTTGTTGGAGCAATTCGACAAGACGATTGCCAAACGGGGCTACAACAACCGCTCCGAGGCAATCCGCGATCTAATTCGCGAGCATCTGATCTCCGAAGAGGGCGATCAGAACAGGGTTATTGCCGGTACCCTCACCATGGTTTATGACCATCATCAGCCCAACCTGACCGAACGTGTTGTCGAGATCCAGCATCACGCCCACGCTCACGTCCTGGCCGCTACACACGTCCACCTTGATCACCACAACTGCCTGGAAGTCGTCATCATGAAGGGACGCAGCGCGGAGCTAAGGACCATCGCCGACCAGATTCTCAGTCTGCGAGGAGTCAAGCACGGAAAACTGGTGATTACGACTACCGGAAAAGACCTGAAATGACCTTGGCAGTTCCCTGCCTCAACGCGGTATCCAATGCGGATTGGCCGTAAAGAGGCCGTCGACGAAGCCTATCTGGAAGGTGATGAATAAGCCAAATGCAACGCTGATGAGCCCGGACGCAACTCCCAGACCGCGGTTCAGATTTGCGAATCGCTTTCCGGTGTAGGCGAACGGCGCGCCAATAATCATCGTAATCAGCATCATTCCCGCAATCGTTCCGAACCCGAATATCAACAGGTAGAGGACCGCCCACCGGGGATCCCCGATTGTGGTTAGAACCAGTAGAGCGACTGCAGCAGAACCGGCGAGGCCGTGCACGATCCCAACCGCCAGCGGTCGAAGAAGCTGGTACAGGCCAAATCGCGCCAAAGCGTTTTGAAACGCACCTTCAGGCTTCTGCTCCAGGTTCAGGTGCACCTCCGGATTATGACCATGAATAAGGGCATGTTCGTCGCTACCATGAGCGTGAGCGTGTGCGTGTAGAGCTCCCCCGTGACTATGAGCCGGCATGAACCTGTCGGTGACCCACTGCGTGACTCCAGTCAGGTTGAGAACTCCGAGAAATATGAGCATCAGGCCCACGGCCAGTTCCATGGTGAGGCCAACGCGGGGCGGGATCACCAGGTTGAAGAGAATGATCGCCGCGCCGACGAACAAAATGGTGATCGTGTGGCCAAGGCCCCAGAGTATTCCAATCAGGCCCGCATGCCGGATACTTCGCTGCCGGCTTACTATCGTAGTCACGGCAATGACGTGGTCAGGATCCGTCGCGTGGCGAATTCCCAGCAGAAAACCCACGCCAACTACTGTCAGCAAGTTGACCATCGAATTTACCTTGAACTCCCCTCGCTGAAATCGACGTTAGCTTCATAACCTGATCTGCAGAATTCCACCCGTCACCAGCGACCGTATTGCCAGCGCAAGCCCCAGAAAGGTGATCGCGGCAGCTGAGGTCAGCGGCAGCCAGCGTGTGATCCACAGACCATCGCTCCGGAACTTAGTCATGAATCTACGCGCGTAAACCATCAGCATGCCCACGGCAATCAATACTGCTGCCAGGCCCAGACTAAACGCGACTATCAAAAACAATCCAAATCCGATCCGATTAAGTGCCACAGCACTGAGCAGCACTACCAGCGCGGCCGGACACGGAACTATACCCCCGGTTATGCCCAGGGCCAGCAGCTGGCGGTATGAGACATCGCCCTGAATCTCATGCTGATGGTGGTCGTGCTCGTTATGGGCGTCGTCACTATGCTGATGCCCGTCCGCGTGGGTGTGACTATGACCATCGTGGTGATGGTGTCCTCCAGGACCGTGAGAATGTCCAACTTCATGGCCAGCATACCGCTGCAGGAATAAGTAAGACCCCAGCGCTGCAATCAAAAGTCCCGAGATCGCTCCCAGCCACGGATACAGCTGCTCCGGAACAATGTATTGGGACGCATAGAGAGTTACGGCTCCCAGTGCAAACACGCTCGCGGTGTGAGACACCGTCACAATCAGTCCCAGCAGAAATGCGTGATAAGCCGTTCCTTTTGATCCCACCAGGTACGCGGCGACAATCGTTTTTCCATGTCCCGGCTCGAGCGCGTGCAAAGCCCCGAGGCCAGCAGCAATGCCAGCCGCCACAACCAGGAACCAGATGCCGAATCGCTTAGTGGTCATCAGCTCCGTAAATCTACTCTGTGGCGTACTTTGTTTGTTGGGTTGTAGTGACGATTCCGGATTTGGCGCACTGAGAGCCTTTGTCGCATTTGGGTTCGACTCAATAGTCCCGATTGGCGCCGACACCGCATGCATGGAATTCTGCTGCCCAGACGGGGTTCCGTCCTTTGACTTCACAATTTCAGCCTTTGCCGTACTCGGCGTGGCTGGACTACTGGACTTCTGATCGGCTGCCACTGAGTCCCGCCGCAGACTAATACTCGCTTCGAGATCGAGAGGAGGACTATTCAGGAGGTCTGTTGGATAGTTTGAAAGTTGTGCGCTGCGATCCTTCGCAGGAACGGAAGTATTCACGATCTTAACTCCCGATCCCGCAGTGACCACTACCTCTTTCCAGCCGACCCGACTCGGAAAGTTGCCATCGCGATAATAGAGAGCGTAATCGGCCCTGCTCGCTTTTCCTGGATCGGGCTGAGGAATAGCGGCCCTGTAGAGAAAGGCCATCTTCATGGTAGGAAGGCCGCCCGCTCCCGGGGGAAAGATGACTTCCGCCGATTCAGTTCTCAGTGTCAAAGGATGGCCGTTTAGGGTAAGTAGCAATGCAGCACGGAAGACTTCGCCTTGTTTCGAGACGTACTTGCGTGCACTGGCATCTTCTGGCTTGGCCACCAGGCCATTTTGCTGGATCTCCTGAAACGTCGGAATCTCGGCCATGTCGATCAGGTAACGAATTTGGACAAAATCTCTCTCGCACCGTATCCCAGCATAGTGACTGATGCTGAAGTTGCCCATCGGATGAGCAAAGCTCACAGACGAAAGCAGAAGCCAGCACAAAACCAAGAACAGGTAACGCGAGTGCCTGGTTCTCCATGCGGCTTTCATTGGCGGGGGACTTCCAAATTCTCTGCTCGCCTGGTCTGCATTTCTTCCAGAGCTCTCCTGGCAGCGTCGGCATAAAAGATGTGGAAGTGCGGATTGATTGCCAATGCGCGCCCTAGAAAGTCCCTTGCCGCGTCCGCGTCACCAAGGTCGCGATGGATCATTCCGGCATGGAAATAAAACATTGAGTCTTTGGTTCCCATGCTCAGCGCTTTATCGATCGTGCCGGCAGCTTCTTTCAATTTCCCGTTCTTGTACAGCGACCAGGCAAGTACATCCTGCGTGTATACGTCGCGCCTGACCTCGAGTTCCCCTTGCGCCAACTCCAGCGACTCGCGCAGCTTGATGTCCCGGTCCGCGTAAAAAATGGCCAGTTCCCGATTGTATGTGTACTTGTTGAGTTTGGTCAGATATCCAATGTACTCCACGAGGTCGTATTGCTTCTTGGCGGCGTCCTGCTGTCCTATCTTTACATAGAGGTCGCCCAGCGCAGCGACATACTCAGGAAATGGAATCTCTTCAATTGCCTTCTTGTAGAGATCAATTGCATCCTGATATTTCTGTTGCGTGACCCGCACCTTGGCCAAACCACTAAGAGCGCGATAGTAGCCGGGAAGCTTGTTTACAGCATCCTGATAAGCCGCCTCGGCACCAGCCATATCCCCCGATTGAAACAAGTATTCTCCTAGTTGAAAGTAGGTCCAGGCCACGTTTTCATTCGGCATATGGGCTTCGATGGCGATATTCGCGGCCTTCTTCGCCAGTGCGATTGCACCTTCATTGTCTCCGTGGATGAACTTCAAATACGACACTCTGCTGTCGTGCATGTAGACGAGGCCCCGGGGAGGTTCGTCTGATGCGAGATGAAGGACAAGTTTTTCGTATTCCTCAGCGGCTTGGTCGTAGTCTCCCATATCGGCGTGGGCATCTCCCAGCAGACCAAACGCGGACAGGTCTCCAGACCCGAGGGCCAGCGCACGTTCAGCGCAATCTGCTGCGTCGAAGAATCGATGTTCGGCCATATAGACGGCAGCGAGATGGGTCAGGGGCGCGGCCGCTGACATATCCACCGGCGACGCCAGCGCCAGCGATTTAGTTAGGGCCTTCTCCGCCAATTCGTAGTATGCAAAGTCGGACGTTTCCCGTCCTTTTTGAAGGTATGCGGAGCCAAGCTTGTCGTAATCGCCGGCGGCTTTCGAATGGGAGGCTTGGACTTGGTAGGACGCGATACGGCGGTCAGTGGCATTTTGTTCACTCAGCGCCACCTCGGTTAACGTGAAGGCAAGAAGGAACAACACCCGATTGCGAATTGTTCCCGCCTTCCTAAATCCACACCGAGTGAGAGAACAAATCTTGGGTCGAGGTTGCCCGTACATTCAAAGCGGGCCAATGACGGCGTTTCCGACGCACGCTCCCATTGGCTTGGATGAACGTCACCTGCGGGGGGCGTCGGCGTCGAGTCTATAGAGTCCGCTGCCATTGCTATCAGGCGCCGCCATTCCGGCTGGCGACGACGCGTCTTTGAGGGCGGGCTCGTTCAGGCGGGCGAATGTGGCGCGCGCTTCGGCTGCCTCCTTCTTCCGCCCCGCCTTTGCGTAAGCCCGTGCCAAAGAAAAATAAAAGCGCGGCTCCGTGGGAACCATGGACTTTGCCGCTTCCAGTTCGGGGATAGCCGTGGCAGCATCCCCGGAATCGAGATAGAGCAGCCCCAGCAGATAGTGCGCGAAGGGGAACTTGGGATCAAGCTTGACGGCCTCGCTCGCATAAGGGATACCGGCCGCAGAATCTGTCCGATAGTAAATTGCTGCAATCTGCAGCCGCGCACGAACGTGATTGGGCTGGTTCTTCAGCTCCTGCTCAAACTGCGGAAGCGCTTCCTCCGGCTCCTTGATAGCCAGCAAAAACCTACCGTAGGCGTAGTGAATGTTGGGGAACGTGGGCGCTGCT
Organism: Acidobacteriaceae bacterium; assembly: GCA_025355385.1. Lineage (GTDB taxonomy): Bacteria > Acidobacteriota > Terriglobia > Terriglobales > Acidobacteriaceae > JANXZS01. The sequence continues at coordinate 7,828 of JANXZS010000220.1, forward strand.
TCGACACTTTCCAGATAAAGCTTGTTGGCGGCTTCGTGGGTTTCCATGGAGTCGGAGGCTTCCGCATAGCCAATTCGCAGTACTACCGCGCGCTCGTCCGAGCCAAGGGGCGGAAGCTCGGCTGGTTTCATCAGCAGAACGCTCATTCCGTAGGCCAGGTCGATATCTTCACTGCTGACACCGATCTTGGAGAGCCGGTGCAGCGAATCGATGGCAGATTCGAACTTGCCCTTGCGCACCAGGATCATGCTCTCGTGATACATCAACACATGCCATAGCTGCGGGTCGTCCTGCATGCCGATCTTCTTGGCTGCCTGCAGATGGAGTTCAGCGCTGTCGTCATCTCCCAGTTCGTACTTGCACAGCCCCAACAGGAGATGCGCCGTGCCGTTTTGCGGACTCAGCGCCAGTAGATGCTCGAACGCCTTGGCGGCCGGAGCATAGGCTTCGCGGTCATAGAATAGGGTTCCCAGCGACCACCAGCCTTCAGCCCAATTCGTCTTGAGGCTGAGAGCGCGTTGGTAAAGGCTGATAGCTTCATCAAGGCGATTCGCCTCCCGTGCCTGGGTTGCCTGCGCGGAAAGGGCGGAGAAGCTGGTAGTGGGGCGAGGAGGTGAGGCTTGGCCGTAACTCAACAGATAAGAGCACGTGAGAATCGCCGCGAACCCTATCTGTTTGCGGAGCCGCAAGGTCATAATTGCGTACAAGGGCAAGGCCGCACCCTACATCGCCGTCGGTGGAAAAACAAAGGTAAATTGTTGCGCCGGCCCGATGGGTTCGGACCGGCGCGGTTGAGCTTAGTTAGAACTTGAAGTGAACTTCAAGTTCAATTGTGCGCGAACCAAGCACTTCGTCGGCGCGGCCGAAGTGGGGATTGGTGATGCCCGATTCCGGCGTCGCCAGGTTGAGTTGATTAAAGAGGTTGTAGGCGTTGGCGCGAACTTCGAAGTGAGCGCCTTCGCCCAGACCCGGCACTCGAGGCAATCCGAAGGCTTTGGTCGCCGCGGCGTCCGTATCGAAGTAGCGCGGACCAACGAACGAGTTGCGTTGAATGCCAGGAAGAAACGGAAGCGCAGTCGGTTGCGGCGCACTGCCGTCAGCCTGCGGCCAGGAACTGGTGTTCTGGACGACAGGAACTGAAGTGAAGTAGACATTGTCTGCCCCCGAAGCTGCGGTTGCATTGGAAAAGTTACCGTTGCTCTTTTTGAATGTATCGGTACTCTGGCTGGTCTGCGCTCCGCCGAGGTATTTGGCGGGCCGCAAGTCGCAGTTGCCGCTGTTCGGGATTACAGCATTACAGGCAACTCCTTGGTACTTTGGATTCCAAGGGTAGCCGGAATGCAGGTTCATTATGCCGCTGAGCGTCCAGCCACCCGCAATCTTCTCCAACCAACTGTGATCGCCGCGGAAGAGGATCGGCGACCACAGGCCCCACAGCTTAAATGTGTTGCGGACATCATAGTCGGAAGGGCCGTGGTTGTAGCCCGGCAGGAAAGTATAGTCGGAGGCTGTGAAAGGGCCAGAGCCATTGTCCAGACTTTTGCTCCAGCGATATTGCGCATCGAGTTCATAGGTGTGCGCAAACTGATGGTGCAGTTCGCCAAGAAGGGCGTTGAAGTTGGAACTCCCTGTGTCCTCATACCACGTAATATTGTTGAGCCGGGGGTTATAGGAGACCTGGCCTGCGATTGCCTGAGAAGCGTAAGCGGCGTTGAGGTTGGTTTCTAAAGGCAGATGCCGCCCCAGGCTAGCCTGGTAGCCAAGCGTAGCCACCCACTGATGGCCTACGTCGTACTGCCCCTGCAGCGAATACCGGTAGCTGTACGCAGTGGGCAGGTCAGTAGGCAATCCCGTTACGTTAAGGGAAACTCCTTCTGCGGTAGGCAGGTTCGACGAATCAAAGGTCGTGATCAGATTTGGATTCGCCGGCAGCGCGCCTAGTTGATACAGATTTGCGGACGTTCCATAAACTATTTTTGAGCCGGTCAGGGTTCCATTATTCGCGACGAACGGTGGATTGAAGCGCGTGTTCGTCAAGATTGCGGCTTCCAGGCCGGAATAGCCGATTCCGAACCCGCCGCGCACGACTAGCCTGTTGTTAAAGCTCAGCGGACTCCACGCGAATCCAACTTGCGGTCCAAAGTTTCCTTTGGGGGCGTTGACCTGATTGCCTCCGAGCTTGAATGCAATGCCAGAGAGAACGCTTGACCCGGTCCCCAGGCGAAGGTTGGCAATATTTCCTTTCTTTTCCGTCATCCCTCCAAAGTATTCCCACCGTAATCCCATATTGACAGTAAGGTTGGGTTTCACCTTCCAGTCATCCTGGGCGAAGAAATTCAGCAGTGTCTGGCGCGTGTCTTTGCGGAAAGTTGAAGGGACGCCGGTCCTGGGGTCGACAGTGGCGCTCTCTCCAACCGGCGCGTCATTGATGAAGTCCCACAGATTGTTGAAAGAGTAAGTAGGCTGCGCTTCCCAGGTCGGCTCGTCCTGGTATTCGAGCTTGATCCCTTCCCCTCCGAGCTTCAGGTTATGACTATTGAAGACCTTCGTTACTGTGTCTTTGATGCTGTAAGTCCACTGGTTAAAGATACTGCCAACGTTGGGGCCAAATTGAGAAAGGGCGCCGGTATCGATGCTCCCGAGCGTGCGTGCACCGTTTGCATCCTGAATCTTACTTACGGGCAATCCGTATGGGGTCTGCGGGTTGCTCTTGATCTCGTTCCATTTCCAGCCAGCGGCATCGACGCGAGCTTCATTCAGCAGGGTTGGACCGAAGGTATGGTTCCACAACAACGTCGTCGCATCGTTCAGCTGTTCATGATTGAAGACGTTGGATGGCCGGGCCGGGCCATTGAAGCTGCGACTGTTCTGGGGCACGTAATACACGCTGAAAGCGACCAGGTCCTTAGCGGTGGCCTGAAAATCCAGGCGCCCATTGAACTGCTGCGAGGTCTGACTAAAGGGACTTACGGTAGCGATGTAGAAGAGGTCGGCAATCCCATCTAAGTTGGCCGCGCTCCCTGTACCGTCCCCGCCAAGTCCGGGATGAGATGCACCGACAAAAGAGGGGTCATGAGCTCCAAGCGGAACGCCCGTTAGTGGTCGGCCAAGGTCGAGGCCCACCCCGGAGATGAAGTTGCAGGTAGCCCCTTGGACCAGGCCGATGTCGCTGCAGGTGTGGCTGTCACTCGGTCCCTCAAGGATCTTGTTGAAACTCGCTCCTGCTCCCTTCAATGTCAAATACTTCGAAGAAATGCTTCCGGAAGGTCCGAGCTTGTCGAACTCCGCAGTTTCATACCAGCCGCCTCCCGTGCTGGTGGACTTGTTGCGTATCGTTTCATAAGAGAAGAACGTAAAGATGTGGTCTCGCCAGATGGGCCCACCGAGCGTTCCGCCAAGCTGATTGAACCGGGAAGTATTCCTAACCTCGTTGCCGTTGGGAGAATAACGCTGGAAAGCGTTCAGACCCGGCCGGTCCACCTTGAAAAACGCGGTACCGTGGAATTGATTGGTGCCATTCTGCGAAATCGCCTGTATCTGGGTGGAGCTGGTGCGACCGTATTGCGCGTCATAACCATTCGCGACAACCTTCATCTCCTTGATGGAGTCCTCGCTCGGGGTTACGACTGCAGCACCGGCCCACGTCACGCTGTTGATGCTCACGCCATCCAGCGTGATGTTGTTCTGGTCCGTTCTGCCGCCGTTACCGGATACCTGGGGCCGATTTTCGGTAGCGAAGACGCCGTCGGTTGACCCTGGGCCGCCCGGGCCCTGATTGCCGGGTTGACCCGAAGTACCACCGCCGGAACTCTGTGCCCCATCCCCGAATACTCCGGGAGCAAGCTGAACAAGCTGGAATACGTCACGCCCATAGGAAGGTAGTTTCGAGATATTTTCCTGCGTGATCGTGCCGCTTATCTGACCGGTCTCAGTATCAAGGAGAGGCTTGTCCGCAGCGTTCACCGTCACGGTCTCGGTCGCTCCACCAACGTCAATCTGTACGTTGAGCGAGTTTGCCTGTTCGGCAATGATTTTGACATTGTCCTGCACTTGCGTTTTGAAGTTTGGGTGCGCAACCTCAAGCCTGTAAGTGCTGGGCGCAAGCTGATTGAAAGTAAAGTCGCCGCCGGCGCGAGTCGTGGTGTTAAGCGTGCGATTCGTCTCTTTGTCGGTCAGAGTGAGCGTGGCGCCCGGAACAACAGCGCCCTGAGCATCCGTGACCGTACCTTGCAGACTCGCTTGGTATTGCCCGTAGGCGCCCGGTGCCGCCAGCAACGCGAGCATAACGATAATTAACCACGACAGAAACGGTGCAATAGCGGGTGAACTGTGGCTTCCGCGACCGCGCACTGGTGCTTTCGTATTTTTTCTAGCTTGCATCATCCCGGACTCCTTAAAGCGACTTCAGATTATTTAGCGGCTGCTGGTCGTCCTCATTTCTCAGCCGTCGTGTTTACGTCCCTCGCAAAAGCTGACCTTGACGTATGTTTCATATCTTTTGGCAGATTTACCTGTCAAATGCATCTGTTGAGGCGCTCAAAAGTCCAATTCAAGTGGTCCGCCGTGACTGCCCGACGGGGGCAACGTGGTGGTTTGGGTTTCCACCTTGGGCAAGGGCGGCCTACTGGCCGTTAAGTAAAGAAAATTAATTACTTCTAAACAGCAACCACGCAGGACTCCCTCCGGCAGAAACCGTCTGGTTGATTCGCTTTTACCAACTCACACCCGGCCAATTGATCGAGATACACAGCTTCGGCGACTCATTTCGGCAAATGCGTCTTGTCCGGCTGTAACCCGATTTGCTTGACCATGCGAGCCACCTCTGGATTTGCCATGAAGCTGCGCCAGACAAGTTCGCTGCGATGGTTCTCAATCATTACCGCCATCGGCGCCTGGTTGAGGCCCATCGTGATGCCCGAGTACCAGTTTTGCTGCTGGTTGAACGAGTCTCGAAAGCCGTAAATGTCCCAAACCTGAGCGCCTAGGTCGCGGTAGTAGTGCTTCAGAGCCAGCAGAGATTGCTCCGGAGTGTAAGCGAACGCGCTAATAGCTCCAGTCGGAGCGATGGTTCCGTCTTCGCGCTTGGCTGTGGGTTCAAATTCGGAGTAACCCTCTGGACCATCCACCGCAGTAATGCCCCAAGTGTCGGCACCATAGCCCTTCCGGTGGCTCGAGTTCTCGATGCAGTAGGCTTGGTTGACGAGCGACTGGTTCCTATTGTGTTCGAAGTAGTTGGCATATCTGTCGCGGAGATGCCGCGGGTCATAGCCCATAAACGAATAGTGTGTGAAGAAGATTGGTCCGCCCGTGCCTTGGCCCACGTCGAGTTTGATGCCGTAGTGAACCGTGCCGTTCTTGTAGGGATTGTGGATCGCTTCTCCAGCCCATCCCGTGTAGTAGAGGCTTCCGGGTACACCATGTGTCGGGGACGCAATCGCGAGCAGGTAGGTGATCATCACCTCATTCCATCCCGCAAGCCGATTGGCGATGTAGTAGGAGTAGTCTGGCGACCAGTGCCAATAGAGAGCATCCTTTACGGGAGGCGCTAGGAACCAGTCCCATTCCACTCCCTCCCAAAGACGAGTTATGCGATCTGTGAGTTTCCCCTCCTTCGGGGTCGTCCCCTTAAAGTACTGGCGTGCGGCAAGCAGACCCTCCATCAAGAAGGAGGTCTCAACCAGGTCGGCGCCGTTGTCCACCATTCCGAATACGGGTAGACAGCGACCGGTGCTTCCGCTTAGGAAGTGTGGCCATGCGCCGTGAAAGCGATCTGCGGTATCAAGAAATGCAGTGATTCGCAAAAGCCTGTCGATAGCCTGCTGGCGCGGGACCAAACCACGGTCTGTGGCTGCGATGATTGCCATAATTCCGAAACCGCTGGCGCCGACGGCGACGATGTCATCGTTGCCGGGCGTGTTTTCCCGTGTCATGCCGGAGTGCGGTTCCGCCGCCTCCCAGTAGTAGCGGAAGGAGGCCTCCTGCACCATGGTCAGCAGGTCCTCGTCGCTCATGGGATGAGTGGATGCCTCGGCTGCGCCGGACAGGGGAGACTCATGCAGCGAGGAGGTGCGCGCGGAGACTTTGTAGGAGGCCTTCGAGTTTGCATCTCCGACATAGTCTGCGAATCGATTCACACCCGCGCGCTGAATTCCTATCGCTCGAAAAGGTTCGCCATGCATTGATCGATAGACTACGTACTGAGCGAGAGCCGCATCTACTACGGGGGCCCAGGTCACATCTATATGACGCTCATAACCTTTTGCCTGCACGCTTCGCGGGGCAGCAGGGGCCGGTAGAGCTGAGTCTGCGTTATCCTCGACGCGGATGTCATCTACATACAGTGTGTGGGATGCCTGATCGGCCGCACCTTGCACGAAGCCTACGACCGAGAGACGGCGCGATTCAAATGGTTGCAGAGACGCCGTGTGAAACTCGCTGAGCGGAATTCGCACACGGATCCACTTGCCTCGCTTCAGGTCTTTCGTGAATCCCGCGATAGAGAGCGGGCGGGTGAAGTTGCCGTAGAGATCGCGCAATGTGATCTTCGGAAGGTCGCGGGCGCGGATCCCTTCCTTGGAGCAAAGCCATAGAAAGAGACTGTCGCCGAGGAAGTCAACGTCGCGATCGCGCCACTTATAGAGGATGAGCTCCGCTTCCCATCCGCCGTCCTCGATTGATTCCCATTGCAGTTGAATTGCGTTGGGCCCGCTGATGAAAGAGGAGGTCTCCACTGGAAGACGGCCATCTATCAATTCCAGCGTGCTGGGAGGGGATGCCTTGCCGGAACTGTAGTAGTAGCTGCCGGGCGAAAGACTGTTTTCAAAGAACACCTGTTGGGAATAGCGCTGGTCGGCCACGGCGGGGAGGGCTGCGCCAAGTAAACAGCTCAACAGTAGTAGGACACCGCCAAGATTCTGCATTCTTTGGTCAAGCACGACACCTCCCCGAGCAGCGAAATCCTCAGAATCGATAAATTATCACGAAGGGCTGTCAGTGGGCAGGTTGCAAACCAAACGAGCTGAATATTGTTTGTCTCCTCAAAGAACTTCGCAGGCCGGCACGCGAGCGCATATCGGATCGCAGCCGCGCCGTCGAACTAGGGCGTTCATGCTAGGCTTTTAGGAGCAGAGATCGAGTCACTTCTGATCCCCACTCTTGAGCTTCATCGACTCTTCCATCTCCCTACAAGCCAACTCCATCTGCTTTTCGGCGTCCTTCATTTGCTGCTTGGATTCCGGGCTGTCGATGAGAGCTGCCGCCTCAGCCGCTTTCCGTTGCGCCTCCACCATCTGTTCCCTGAACTCGGGGCTATTCAGCTTTGTTGTCGCCGCCGCCCTCTCCTTCTCGATACGGCGTTGTTGTTCCGGAACAGCCTTTTGAACCTCGTCGTTCCGTATCGCGAAGAAATTTACGACCGCTCCCTTCGAATGATGGACGTTGGACCTCTTCCCTCCCCCAGGTTGCGCCTTATCATTGTGCGCAGTTGCCATCGGCAAAGCGGAAGACCCGATTCCAGACGCGGAAGAGATGGCTGGCGAGGCTGCGGGTGCACTCTGCCCTGCGTCCGGTGCAGGCGCAGCATCCGACTGCGCCAGGATTGGGGTCACATGGAACATCACCGCTTTCGCGGTTGCGGCCATCATCACCGCACCACCACTCACAGCGCGAGCCACCTTCGCCCGCGCACTCATCGCTGCTTCGCCACCATCAATCGCATCAGCCGCTCCCCCAGTATGTTGTTATCGAACAACCCCATAGCCTGCACCTCGTCTTGCGCGCTGCGTCTCCGCAGCATTGCTTGAGAAAGAGTGATGAGGCATCTCGCGTAAGTCGTTTCAGAACGCATCTCCCGCGCCGCCATCGCATCACAAACCATCTCGCGAGTCCGGCGTATGCGCTGGTGCAATCCATAAACGACTGGATGCCAGGCCACCGGTAAAGCAGACACCTGAGAAATCAGACTCATCAGATATTCCCGCCGCCGGGCTTCCGTGGTTTTTGAGATGTGGGACAGGAGCGCCTGCTACAGCTGCCAGTCCTCGAGGCACGAAATCAACGGTGGGGACGATCCTGCGCGGGCCAGCAGATACGTTTTCGGGTGTGTCTGGCACGAAAGCCTCCTCCAATAACGCCTTAGGCTAGAAAGACTGCTTTTTACGAGGGAGCCCAGTGTTGTTCGACAAAAGGGAAGAGCGAGATCAGTACGGAATTAACCCTCTAGCTCGTCTGCCAGCCACGCGAAAGCTATCAGCACTCAGACTTAGTGCCAATAGCTTTAGTAGGACGGAGGAACTGGGCTTAAAACAACCAGCTGGTAATCGTGACAACAAGCAAGCCTTGGTGAATCCGTTAATAGTCATACGACTAATTACAGGCGAACGAGCCACAGAATTGACAAGGCCGGCGAGAGAAGGTGTAGCCTGTTTTCGTGAAGAAAGAAGAAGCCGCCGAGGTTCTCTCGATCGGGGAGCGCGAGGTCTGGGTTACGCACCCCGACAAACTTTATTTTTCGAAGCAGACCAGGCTTTCGAAACTTGATCTGGTACGCTACTACCTGTCGGTCGCGCCCGGCGCTCTCGCCGGAATTCGGGATCGACCGCTCGTACTCAAACGTTTCGTCAACGGCGCCGAGGGCGAGGCGTTCTATCAGAAGCGTGCGCCCACCGAGCGTCCCGAGTGGCTGCGAACGGTAACGCTGTCATTCCCTTCGGGCCGTACTGCCGAAGAGGTTGTTGTCGATGACGCGGCAGGACTCGCCTGGATCGTCAACCTGGGCTCGATCGAGCTTCACCCCCATCTGGTACGCTCCGGCGATCTAGAGCATCCGGACGAGTTGCGCGTCGATCTCGATCCGGGCCCTGGCGTCGTTTGGTCAGACGTGCGCCGTGTTGCACTCGAGGTCAAGTTACTTCTCGAAGAGGCTGGACTTCGCGGCTGGCCTAAAACCAGCGGTTCACGCGGTATGCATATCAATGTTCGCATCCAACCACGCTGGAGCTTTACCGAGGTACGCCGCGCCGCCCTCGCGCTGTCGCGTGCAGTCGAGCGACGCGTACCGGCACTGGCCAGTTCGAAATGGTGGAAAGAGGAGCGTCACGGCGTGTTCCTCGACTACAACCAGAATGCGAAAGACCGCACGACCTGCTCTGCATACTCTGTGCGTCCGCTACCGGATGCTCGTGTGTCCACGCCGCTTCACTGGCATGAGGTTCCCGATTGCGAGCCAGCCGACTTTACCGTCCTTACGATTCCGCGCCGCTTTGCCGAGATGGGCGATCCGCACGAAGGCATTGACGCCGAGCCAGGTTCGCTCGAAAAGTTGCTTGAACTTGCGGCAGAAGACGAGGCCGCAGGCATTGGCGATGCGCCGTGGCCGCCACACTTTCGCAAGATGGAGGGTGAAGCCCCACGAGTTGCACCTTCCCGCGCCAAGTCCACCGCCAGGAAGTCTTCGCCCGAGAAATCCCCGGCGAAGGAGCCGCGCACGAAAATGCCTCTCGTGGTTGTCGCCAACTCTCCCAACAAAGACTCTGCGATGAGTGGTCTAGAACGGTGGAAAGGCAAACATCCGGAGGTGGCCGCGCTGCTTGCTGTGGATGACGTGCTGGTCGATTCCATGCGAGGCAGATACTCGACTTGGACTCGCATCCGTGTGAACCTGCGTCATGTTCCCGAAGCGCAGCGGCCGCCGCAGGAAACTCCCGATCCTGATGACGATCCGACGCGTGAATTCCGGACAGCGAGCGATTCAAAGGAGGATGCGTGAGCCAGTCTCGCGCGCGTCAGCGACCGCTCGAGAAAATCGCCATCAGCTCTTGCGGAGGAACGACTTCAAGCTGGGCATAAGTGCAGTCGCTCGGCTTCTTGTCCGTACGCCACCTGCGAAACTGCGACATGTGACGGAAGCGGCTGCCCTGCATGTGCTCATAAGCAACTTCGACCACGAGCTCTGGTCGCAACGGCTCCCATGACAGATCTTTGCCTTGGCTCCAGCGGCTCTTGCCACCCGGCATGCGGTGCTCACCTTCACCGGTCGCCGGTCCTGAATCCGCCCAGGACTTCCAGGGATGATTAGCTAGCGCATCCTCGCGATACGGCGCAAGGTATTTTGTCAGCTCATGACGCTTGTCGAGCGTGAAGCTGGAGCAGACGCCGACGTGCTGAAGTGCGCCCGAATCGTCGAAAAGACCAAGCAGCAGCGATCCGACAGCGGTACGCTCGCCTTTCTTGTACCAGCGAAAGCCAGCAACGACGCAGTCGCAATCGCGCTCATGTTTGACCTTGAGCATCACGCGTTTGTCCGGCTCGTAGGCGCCTGAAATCGACTTGACCATGACCCCGTCGAGACCCGCTCCTTCGAAGCGACAAAACCAATCCGACGCCACGCTTGTTTCGCGGGTTGCAGGCGTCAGATGAATGGGCGGCATAGCGGATGAAAGCATCGCTTCCAGCTCTCTCCGCCGGCTTCGGAACGGTTCGCCCCGCAGATCCCGGTCTCCCTCGCAAAGCAGATCGAAGAACACGATGGAGGACGGGCTTTCCTGCGACAGGAGCTTCACCCTCGACGCCGCGGGATGTATGCGAAGCTGCAGGGCGTCAAAGTCAAGCCCACTATCCTTTGCCACGACGATTTCGCCGTCGAGCACGCAGCGGGCAGGCAACTGTGACCTCAACGGTTCGAGAAGCTCAGGAAAATAGCGGTTAAGTGATTTTTGGTCGCGACTCTGGATCAGGATCTCATCCCCATCGCGAAAGATCAGCGCGCGAAACCCATCCCACTTTGGCTCAAAGATCCATGATTCGCCCACCGGTAATTCGGCAACTCGCTTGGCGAGCATTGGCAAGATGGGCGGGTTGACGGGAAGGTGCACGTTTCTTGTTATACCGTGCAGATCTACGTTAGGCGAGCATTTGGTGGCTCAGAAGGACATTCACACAAGCTTGCCACCCCGACGCCAGATCGACCCGCTAGCTTCGTATGAAATGGATTCGCAGGTCAAAGGTGCATTAAGCAGGTAATCCATCAGGGACGGACCGAGCAGCGTAGCTCTCCATCGCCTGACTCAATTGGCAATCGACTTCGTCTGCGATCGTCATCACCTGTGTCAATACCGAGCTAAAATCGATGCTGGATAGATTGTTCTGCAACGTCTGAAATATGCAAACCTGCAGTATCCGCCACTCTTCGACGATCATTGCCGCAGTATAACCCTGCTCGCGCCTGTCCTCTCCGTGCCTGCAAGCGCCTGAGCATACGACTTCATGGGTGCCTAGCTTGCGCTCTGATTTGAGACGCTCAACCAGGTCGCGGAAAACCTGGGGCAGATGGGCGCAGCGCAATTTGTGGCTCAATGGAATCGCCATCAATCTGGCTTCCAATTCAACCAGCCCAAGCCAATTCCTGATGATAGTCTGGGCAGTCCGTTCGAGAATCGACGCGACCGTCTCCAACAGGTGAGGTTGCGGTTGTCCGGTAGCCAATCTACTCCTGATCGCGTCGATCAGGGCTCCGACATCCATCGGTTTCACCAGAATCTCATCCGCTTGCAGCAGGATGGCCCGGGCTCCGGCGTCCACATCGGGGTAAGCGCTCAACAGGAACGTCGCCGCTCGTGGATTTGCGTGACGCATAGCGCTCACCACTGTAAGACCATCCCCCGCCCCGGGCATCTGCAGGTCACTTATTAATACGTCGAAGTCCATTTCATTAATACACTTAAGGGCATGAGGCACGTTCGACGCGATGGTAACGTGAAATCCATTGGCTTCCAGCACTTTGGAAAGCGTAAACCGTACGACCACGTCGTCATCGACCAGCAACACCTTGATTCCTCGCATAGTATCTCCGTTGCAATATGATGCTAACGCGACTTCAGTAGACGTTCCACCTACCCATTCTTGAGCTGTTCAATTTTCCTTCCACGGGTCAAGTCACTCGACCTTGAGGAGCCGATCCATGCTGCGGCTCGCGCCGATACTGTCGACTTGGCCGGGTGCGAAATGAAGCCGCGTCTTCTGCCTCTTCGCGCGTAGTGTTCCAACGCCTCACGATTGGGGATCTTCAGGGTTGACCCATGCAACTCTACCAGATGTCGCTGCTTGAAATCGTTCAGGGCGCGGGTAACTGTTTCGCGAGAGGCCGCGATGCACTCGCCGATCCCTTCGTGCGTAAGTGGCAGCCTGAGCCGAGTTCTACATCCTGTCTGTTGGTCGCCCGCGCTCCACTCCAGGACTTCGAAATCGTTCAGGGCCTCTGGTGACAGGGGCTTGAAAATTCGCCTGCTCTCGGAGCCTGACAGCTCTCGTTTCGTTCGATTGTGTAAGCGTTTCCCATTCCATTCATCCTCTTGCACTCCGTGTGCCTGATCGTGCTGAGCGGAGCAATTCCAACCCACACGTGCTGTGGTCAGAGTGATTGATGGCGGGGACGTCCTCCCGGACCTTGAAGCATCCGAAGAAAAGGTCTTTCCCCCGAGCATCACACTTTGATCAGTGGGCAAGTGTCCCATTGCATTAACTTCGATACTATGCAATTTTGCCCACAACTTTCGTTCCGCACCAAGCCAAGCCTTGTTCTAGCTTTGCGGAGCATCGAAAAGAGAAGCACTTACGGCATTGTCATCGAAGGGTCGGTCGTGCAGAACCACGTTTAGGAGTGACTTATGAACGCGTATACGACCGTTGTATTCGATGAAGCCCAATTTACGAAATCGGTTCATAAAAAAGCTCACACGGGATCTGGTGGTACCGATCATATCCGCCAAGGTCTCCTGGGTGATCTCAGGAATCAGAGTTTCCGGTATGCCCGGCTGCCCAAATTCCGCCATCAACAGGAGAATCCTCGCTAATCGCTTTTCGCTGGAGTTGAAAAGCTGATCGACCAGGTCGGCTTGAGTGCGCATGCTGCGGGCCAGCAAAAATGCCAGGAACAGGTCGGAGAAGGAATGTTCCTCGTGCATCACGCGGATCATTTCCTCCCTCTTTATTTTGAGCGCCGTACAAGCGATAGTCGCAGTGGCCGTCGCCATGCGTAACCCGGCTACTGCCGCGATCGACTCCTCTCCAATGAAGTCACCTGCGGATAGAAGGGTAATAGTGGCTTCCTTGCCGGCTTTCGAAACTACGGTGAGTTTGGCGCGGCCCTTCTGAAGATAAAAAACGGAGTCAGCAGGAGTGCCCTGCGCAAAGAAAACCTGCTTTGGCTTCAGTTGAATTACTCTTCGTCCCAATCCGGCTTTGGCCAGGAAGGCGGCGACGTCAAATGTAGGTTCTATTACCTCAACCATCTCGATGTTCCCTTCGCAAGGTAATAGTCTAGTGAGAGGACAGTTCAGCTGAAACGACACCGCACTGAGAATTAAACAGGGCAATCCCACGATGTTCGAGGTTTGGAGCAGTCACGTTGCCTATGACTTAAGCACATTCCCCTCGCACCCTCGTTTAGGATTTGCCTTTTTTCTTCCAAACGCCCACGTTGCAGGGCTTCTGCTCGTCAGACGACAGCAACCGTCGCCCCCACCTCTTTATCCCTCGTTTAACACCCTAAACTTCAGGATAATCGGTGCTGAGCGTAACTTGCCGCCAAGAGTCAAAGTTCTGTTTCATAGCTTCGAGCTTCTCATATCCCATTTTCAGAGCTGGCTGTCCCAGCAGCAAGTGAAGTGGCGGATTTTCTGACTGTACGGCTTGGATAATCGCTTCCCCAGCACGTATCGGATCGCCCTGCTGCTTTCCACTCCGCTCGCGGCTCTGCCGGCGGCGCTCGCCCGCAGTCGAGTCGTAATCGTCGATAACAATCTTGGACTCAAACAGCGAACGTCCTGCCCAGTCTGTGCGGAAGGGACCAGGCTCCACGATCAGCACCTTGATCCCCAGCGGAGCGAGTTCGATCGAGAGCGACTCTGACAATCCTTCGAGCGCATATTTGGTCGCGTGGTAGTAGCCGGTTGCGGCGAAGCTCACCAGCCCGCCGATGGAAGAAATATTGACAATGTGGCCACTGCGGCGCTTGCGCATCCCCGGCAACACGACGTTGGTAAGCGCGACCAAGCCAAAGAAATTTGTTTCGAACATGGCACGAATCTGATCGTCTTCGCCCTCTTCCACGGCCGCAAGATAGCCATACCCCGCGTTGTTGACCAACACGTCGATGCGCCCAAAGATTTGCTCAGCCTGCCGCACGGCCTGGGCGATCTGCGCCCTGTTCGTCACATCGAGTTGTATAGCGAGCGCATTCTTTTCGTGCCCGGAAACGATCTCTGTCAACTGATCTGGATTGCGCGCCGTCACTACCGCCCTCCAGCCGCGGGCGAGCACAAGCTTTGCAAGTTCCTTGCCGAAGCCGGTCGAACAACCGGTGATAAACCATACCGGCGATTGCTGCTGTGTCATTGCGTTCTCCATATTTGAATTCGATGCTCCCTGGTTCCTTCTGGGATCAGAACTCTTGCAGAAAGCTAATTGATCGCCAGGCAGCGCGCCCTGTTCCGTGATCGGAGCATGCTGTCTTCCTGGTGGTCGATGAGTTCAGCAACGGCCCGTCGCGCCTAAGCCGACGCAAAGACCGTAAGCCAAGTCGTCAATATAGCCGTACACTATTGAGTAAATCATTAAGGGGACTGATGAAAGAAATCAGCAGACGTGGTTTTGCCGGCAGCCTGCTCGCTGGGGCGGTCGGTGCGGCGTTGGATACTTCCTCCTTGCGGACAGCCGTAAAAACCGAATCAGTCACAGCAGGCCGCGCAGCCATTTCTGCCAGGTGGCAGCCGCATCTTCCCGGCATTTGGAAAGCACAAATAGGAGTGCCGGAGCAATCGACTCCGGTTAGCCTCCGCGCGATCGGTCCGTCTCAGGATAAGCTGGCGTCGATGCACTCGGTCAGTGCTCCACCCTTGATGGATGTCGAGGGCTGCTCCACTACACGCGGAGTCGAGATCATGCTGCCCCTTGCGGCGGGCGAACTTGTCTATGGATTCGGTTTGCAAATGTATTCAGTCATGCACCGGGGATCGAAGAAGACGCTGCGCGTCAATGCCGATCCCAAGGGCGATTCCGGAGATGCCCATGCGCCCGTACCCTTCTATGTCACCACACACGGCTATGGTGTTTTGATCGATACCGCCAGGTACGCCAGCTTTTCTTGCGGCTCCACCCGCCTGCACAAAAATCATCGAGCGCAGGATGAGCCCGCCGCTTATACCGAAGCTCCTCCTCTCGCGCAATTCGATGAGGCGGCTACTATGCGCGTCGAAATCCCCAACGCCAAAGGGGTCGACATTTATCTCTTCGCAGGTCCAACGATGCGTGAGGCCGTCGAGCGCTATAACCTCTTCTCCGGGGGCGGAGTGAATCCGCCAGAGTGGGGACTGGGCTTCTGGTACCGGTGCTATCTCAATTCGAATACCGAGCAGTTGCTGGCGCTGGCGCGGGAGTTCCGCGACAGAAAGATTCCCTGTGATGTTCTCGGTCTCGAGCCAGGCTGGCAAACTCATGCCTATGCCTGCTCTTTCCTCTGGGATCCCAAGAAATTCTCCAACCCCCCGGCCATGGTCAGCAGCCTGAAGCAGATGGACTATCAGCTCAATCTCTGGGAGCACGCCTACACCCACGCCACCGCGCCCAACTATCACGCGCTTGAACCCTACTCCGGCGACTACGAGGTCTTCGGCGGACTGGTTCCCGACTTCAATATCCCCCAGGCGCGCCGTATCTTTGGCGATCATCAGTCCAGCGCATTTCTCGATCTGGGCATCTCCGGCTTCAAGCTCGACGAGTGCGACAACTCGGACTACACAGGCGGGTGGGCCTTCCCCGAGTTCAGCCGCTTCCCATCAGGGCTGGATGGAGAGCAGATGCACTCAGTCTTCGGGCTCCGCTACCAGGACGTAATTCTGGAGGCGTTCAACCGCGCCAACCGTCCCACTTACGGACTCGTACGATCCAGCGGTGCGCTCGCTGCGCCCTACCCCTTCGTGCTCTACAGCGATCTCTACGATCACCGAGTCTTCATCCGCGCAGTTATCAATTCCGGCTTCACCGGCCTGCTTTTTTGTCCCGAAGTGCGCGATGCCGAGAGTGTGGAAGACCTGATCCGTCGCATGCAAAGCGTGGTGTTTTCTCCGCTGGCAATGGTCAATGGCTGGTATGTGCAGAACCCGCCATGGAAGCAGGTCCACGCATCCTGGGAAACTTTTCACGAGAGAGAACAGAATCCAGGGAATTTCGATGAAGGATGGGAGAAAGTCGAAGCCCAGTGCCGCGAGGTGCTTGGCTGGCGCATGCAGCTTGTCCCCTACCTGCGCGCCTCCTTCGCCAAGTATGCCTCCCACGGCACGCCTCCATTTCGTGCCCTGATAATGGATTGGCCCAACGACCCGAACCTGGCGTTGGTGGAAGACGAATATCTGGTTGGCGACCGCATGCTGGTGGCACCGGTGTTCGCGAAGCAGACAAGCCGCGAGGTTGTATTGCCGCGCGGCGCCTGGTGTGACTACTGGACAGGCGAGGCAGTGGAAGGGGGCAGGAAGTTTAAAGTGCAGACTCCTCTCGACCGCATCCCCGTTTACGTAAAGTCAGGGTCGGTCTTCGCAGTCGCCGAGCCCGGAGCATCCGCCCGATCACCCGAGTCGCGCCGACTCACAGTTCGCGTCTACGGCGATGGGTCCATCCCTTTTGTTATTCGCGAGCAGGGCAAAACCGCAATGGAGATCTCGTGGAACAACCAGACTGGTAAGGGTAGCTTCAGCCCCGGCAAGCCCTCAGGCGCCCCCTACACAATCGTCGATTGGAAAAAGATGGGCTCCTAGAGCCACTCGCCCTTGGGTGACAATCCCGCCCACGACCTATTCCAGCATCTTGTCCCCCAGGTCGTTGAGGAACGGATAGCCATGAAAGGGTCGGATGAGGCGGTCGCACTCAATCAGTGCTCAACCCGTGTGTTCATCCGCGCGTGTATCGACCACTCTCACTTTACGAGCATTGGAGCGCGAGCTGCGCGGCGTGGCTTCTACCTCTCGTACCGACAAGGCGGTCAACTGCTTTTCAACTGTGTCGAGAACCACTTTCGATAACGCAGGATCGGACAGCGCACGAGAAAGCTCGAGCGCTCCAAGCGACGCGCTCAAAATGAGAAGTCCGCGCGCTCTTTTAGCTGCGCAATCGTCGCCCGGCAACAGACTGGTGTAAAACTCAAGATTGCTTATGACGCGCGCGGTGTAGATGGCCCGGGTCGACTTGCTTGCGCGCCCGATGTCGCCAAGCAGAGCTGCCATGGCGCAGCCAGTGCCCGGCGCGTCGCGATGCGCTTCGGTCAGGTAGTTTCTTAGATGATCCGCGACGCTCCCAGCTCGACCCTCTCGAACATCCAAACCTTTTAAAGCCTCCGCAATGGCCTCAACACGAGATGATCTCGGGACGCGAAATGCTTAGAGAAGCCGCCGACAGTCATTCCTGCTTCCTTCATGACATCGGCAACTCCAATGCCGTCAAGGCCGAGTTCCCGAAAGCGTTTTGCAGCTATTTTAACGACGCGTGAGTGCGTCGCTTCTTTGTCAGCTCTTGAATGGCCCATGACCTTCTCCCCTACATCTGGTTCATATATTTAAACCTTCCTTGATTCGGCACCACTCACCCACGGCGCTCGCAGAGACAATCATCTCGCGACGCAGCCGTGGAATGGGGAAGACCATCTATCGTTTCGCCTGAATCGTTTTCGCCAAACCCGCGTCTTTCATCTAGCAGGAGGAAACTGCTATGCCATCTTCTATTGTTGGACTACACCACGTCACCGCCATAGCTTCGGACCCTCAGCAGAATCTGGATTTCTACACGGAGGTGCTAGGTCTCCGCTTCGTCAAGCGTACGGTCAACTTCGACGATCCCGGCAGCTATCATCTTTACTTTGGAGATGACGCTGGTTCCCCAGGGACCATCCTTACCTTTTTTCCCTGGCTGCGGGCGGCACGCGGTCTTGCCGGTCTCGGAGAAGTGACGCGCACCGCCTTCAGCGTTCCGCTTGAATCAATCGACTACTGGGAGCAGCGCCTCCTTGCCAGCAAGGTGCCGGTGGAACGGACGGGCAAACGCTTCCAAGAAGAGGTGCTGACACTTGCTGACCCGGACGGCATGAAGATCGAGATCGTTGGCCCTGCCGATGCTGGTTCGGTGAACGCACCGCGCTATGCCTCGATTCCTCCTGAACATGCCATTCGCGGATTCTTCGGAGTGACCTTATCTGAGGAAAGCGCGGAACCAACGGCTGAGATTCTCGGCATCATGGGGTTCCAGCAGGTCGCGGAGGCAGCCAATCGGCTTCGCTTTGCGTCTGACGGCAGTGCCCCCGGCAATCACATCGATCTGATGATCGACAAGACAGCCCCCTACGGACGGACTGGCGCCGGAACCGTCCACCACATCGCCTTTCGCGTCAGAGACAACGCATCGCAGCTTGAGTGGCGCGCCGAGATTCAAAAACATCTCGACGTAACACCCGTACTCGACAGGACTTACTTCCATTCGATCTATTTCCGCGAGCCTGGAGGAGTGTTGTTCGAACTGGCGACCGATCCGCCGGGATTCACGCTGGATGAGCCCATCGAATCGCTGGGGGAGGAGCTTCGCATGCCGGCGTGGCTCGAGCCGAAACGCAGTCAGATCGAGCAGCGGCTCCCACCGATCGAGCTGCATAAGTCGCTCCCGCCGATAGAGCTTCAGACCGTAACGGGGGAGACCATTTGAACGCCGATCCGCATCGCGATCAGCCGGTACTGCGCTCGGGCGTCTCCCTTGAAAAGGCAGATGGAGCCATCCTTCTCCTTCATGGACGCGGCGGCTCGGCCGAGGATATTCTTGCGCTGGGGAAAGCCATCGGCGCTCCAGGATTGGCCTACTTGGCGCCGCAAGCGGCGGGCAGTACCTGGTACCCAAACTCATTCCTTGCACCATTGGAGCAGAACGAGCCTGTACTTTCCTCGGCGCTGCGCAAAGTGCAAACCACGATTCAGCTCGTAGTTGCGGCCCAGGTGCCGGCCGACCGGATCGTGATCTGCGGCTTCTCGCAGGGCGCATGCCTGGCAACGGAGTTTGTAGCGCGGCATCCGCTGCGCTACGGCGGCCTGATAGCTTTCACAGGTGGACTGATCGGGCCTCTAGACGCGGACATGAGCCATACGGGAGACTTGAAAGGTACCCCGGCATTCTTGGGCTCCGGTGATCCCGATCCTCATGTGCCATGGCAGCGCGTTCAACAGTCCGCAGAAGTGCTCAAACAGATGGGCGCTTTTGTAACCGCTCGCCGCTACCCGGGAATTGCTCATAGCATTACTCCCGAAGAGATCGAACTCGGACATCAACTTGTCCAGAATGCGTTTTTGGAGAGGTGCCCATAACCCCTAGCCACGCTGCTTAAGGGTTGTGATGGGCCAGCCAGACCTGGTCGATTACTCCCGGCGGTCTTGCTGCAGTGTCAGAGAACCATCCACTGTAACCAGTAAGCCTGAGCAAGAGCTACCATGCCCAGAATTGCAGCAAAGAGGATGCTGTGCCAGAAAGTACCACGCAGAATTTTTCCTTCCTGTCCGATCAACCCCACGGTCGTGACTCCGACTGCTATGTTTTGCGGTGAGATCATTTTCCCGGCAACCGCTCCTGCAGAATTGGTGGCAGCCAGCAGCACCGGACTGAGGTGAAGCTGGTGAGCGGCTGCCACTTGAAGGTTGCCGAATAGTATGTTGCTGGCGGAATCACTGCCGCTCAAGAAACACGCCACCCAACCCAGATAGCTGCTAACCAGAGGAAAGGCTGGCCCCGCACGGGCCACAGCCGCACCCAGCGTGTATGCCATTCCCGAGTAGTTGTAGAGGTAAGCCAGGGCGACGATCACCATGACTGTCAGGCCGGGGATTCGCAACTGTCTCAGCGTCTTCGATCCAGACTTCAAGAGGATTGGGAGACGAACTCTGAAGCACAGCGCAGTAAGCAAGGTCGCGGCGAGAATCGCAGTCCCCGGCCCTAGAGGCTGAAAGGAATAAAGGGCCGAGTAGGGCTTCTGGTAGAGAGTAATCAGAACGGCGTTATGCAGGCTGGGAATTGGAATTGTGAGCTGGCCTTTCTGCAAAAGCTTTAAGTAGGACCACAAAACCATGACGCCGGAAAGCATGGCCCACGGTAGCCATGCAGCGGCGGCCTGTCTCAAGGAGAGTGTGGTGGGCGCGGTATCTGCAGGAGTTATGAGGACAGGAGATTCATTGCCCAGCCGTCTCTGGTCTGCGCCGCCTGGAGTCCAGATGTGAAGAAAAGCAACCATGGCGGCGATCGAAGCCGAGGAGGCGATCACGTCAGTTGCGTACGGCCCCCACAGGTTCGACACCAGAAACTGGGCGAGGGCGAAGGTTCCGCCAGCAACTATTGCTGCCGGCCAAGTGCGTTTCAACCCCTTCCCCCTCCCCACGACCCACACTAGATAAGCCGGAAGAATGAAGGAGAGAAAAGGAACTTGTCTCCCTACCATGGCAGAGAGTTTGTAGAGGTCAAGCCCGGTCACTCCGGCCAGCGCTACGATGGGAATGCCTAACCCCCCGAAGGCTACAGGGGCGGTGTTGGCAACGAGAGCGACGATAACCGCCTGGCGTGGTTCAAAACCAAGACCAACGAGCAGACAAGCGGTGACCGCCACCGGTGCTCCAAAACCCGCGCTGCCTTCGAGGAGCGCACCGAAGCAGAAAGCCACCAGGATCGCCTGGATGCAGGGATCTCCTGAAGCATGCTCTGCCATCCATCGGCGAAGCAGGTCAAACTTGCCGGTGTCCTGGGTGAGGTTGTAGAGCAGGAGGCCGCTAAAGACAATCCACAGAATCGGCCAGACCGCGTAGATTACTCCATAAGCAGCGCTCCACAGAACCAGCGCCAGCGGCATGTGCCAGTCCACGACCGCTAGCAATCCCGCCACACCCAGGCCACACGTCGAGGCAAACAGACCGCTGGTGCGAAGGCCTCCCATCAAAACGAGTACAAGGAGGAGGGGAAGGGCGGCCACGAGTGCCGACAGCGCGATGGAGTGAAGCGGGTCAAGCGGCTGCGGCCACATCGCGGCAATCGCCAAGTTCATTGGAAACCCTCCCGCACAGCCATCAACGTTTCGAGATCTGTGCTTAGGCGATGCTCCTGATCTTCGGTAGTTTCCGTTTCATCTTGCGCGGCCTCGTACGCTGTATGCCTGCTGCGGCGTTCTCTTCCCTGCGGGCTACTTGCTTCATTGGTCAGGTGACACCGGGCGGCGCCTGGGTTCAGGCAAAAATATACTAAACTTAGTCGGCTTTTGCTCAAACTTAAACCACGAGACGGCTTGACTGGCGACGCTCATCCCGAGGATTGGTAAGAAGAAGTGACAACGAGCTTTGCGCTGCATTCTCCGTTACACGTCCGTCGGGGAAGAGCACAGCGCTCGTTGTGAAGGTTGACAGGGCATAACGTCGAATCCAGTAAAGGGAACTATATGCGTATCCTCGTGGTTGGCGCCGGGCAATCGGCGGCTATTTTGGCGGCAGACTGCTTGAAGCAAATCTGGATGTGACCTTTCTTGTCCGTTCACAGCGTGCTGCCGAGTTGAACACTTCGGGTCTCAGAATTCGAAGCCGCTATGGAGATGTGAGCTTTCCTCATCCGAGGATCATCCTGACCGAGAACCTCCGTGAGACCGTCGATCTCGTGTTGCTGAGTTGTAAGGCCTATGACCTGGAAGACGCGATTGCCTCCTTCGCGCCAGCAGTTGGGCCCGACACAGTTATCCTGCCGCTGCTGAACGGCATGCGGCACCTGGACATTCTGGACGAGCGCTTTGGTCCTCAGCGCGTGCTCGGCGGGCAGTGCCTGATTGCCGTATCCCTCAACGAGGAGCGAGTGATCGTACACCTTAACGACACGCACGAGATGTCGTTTGGCGAACGCGATGGCACACTCTCGGATCGTGTCAAGGAAATTGCAAGCTCCTTGGGAGCGGCGCGATTCGACGTTCGATCGAGCACGGAAATCATACTTGAGATGTGGGCGAAGTGGGTCTTCCTGGCTTCGCTGGCTGCCAGCACCTGCCTGATGCGGGCGACGATTGGAGATATCGCGGCGGCCACAATCGACACCGATCTTGTACTTGGCCTCCTTGAGGAGTGCGGCTCAATTGCCGCGGCCGAAGACTACCAAGTCCCGCAAGAGCGTGCGAAGCGTGCTCGCGACATGCTCACGGCCCCCGGCTCAGCCCTCACAGCCTCGATGCTCCGGGACATTGAACGCAATGCCCCTATCGAAGCAGAGCATATCATCGGAGACCTCCTGCGACGCGGCCACAAGGGCTGTCCCTCTCAAAGCAAACTTTCGCTTCTGGGAATTGCCTACACCCACCTCAAGGCGTACGAAGCGCGACGAGCACGCATTCTCTCTTCGGCGTCGACTGGCTGAGCGTTGAAGTACGCCACCCGACTCATCGTTGGATTGCTCGCGGCATGGCAACGCGGGTAGCTATTCCTGGGATCGTCACGGGAAGGTGACCGCGAGCTGGCATTTCTCCGAAGAGGAATTTAACCGCGCTCAATTCGGAGACCGTGGCGCTCGAAAAGGTGCAGACATAGTTCTGGATAGCGGGATACTGAGCGATGACGTAAGGGTTGCCGAGGGCTACCGCCACAGTCTTCTCGTTGGCGGCCTTGATGACATTAGCCAGCACTGCGGACGAGCCGCGTTCGAGCATGGGTGATCCGGTATCGCTGCCGGTTGCGCGGCCTGCCGATGGAGTGACGAAGACGGCGGCGACGACACGCTCGGCGTTCACAGATGCCTCCAAAACGTAGGGAGCGAGCAAGGCGGCCTGCTGATCATCTATAAAAAAGATGCGTGCATCAGGCACACGCATGCTGACTTCGCGAACAAAGGCGCGGCCGTCGCTGCCGCGCGCGTCGTCAGTAAAAACCAGGACGAGGAGATGATTGGCGGCGGCCACGGCAGCGTGGTAGGTGTACTCCGACGAAACGGCTGCGCTGCGCGTCAAGGGCAGCAGCTTTGCATCCTCACTGGCATTTAGCGATACTTTCTGACGCACCACGGTCACGGCATCATCGGCAATTTTCTGCGCGAGCGCGATATTCTCCGGACGGCTGACCTCGTTGTTGACCGAGTTGAGGTCCACCAGCCGATTTTTGTGCAAGCCCAGGGCTGCCTTGGCGCGCAGGACTTTGCGGACAGATTCGTCAATCCGGCTCGTAGAAATATCGCCGCTCTTCACGGCTTCCAGAACGCCGTTGTATGCGCCGTCAAGGTCAGCGGGGATGATGATCATGTCGGCTCCGGCCTTGACAGCCTCGACCGCAGCCTTGCCCGCACTCGTCCCTCTGTCGCCGCCAAAGATGCGGGTTACGCCGTTCATATCCATGGCATCGGTGACGATAATGCCGTGGAAGCCCATTTCCTCCCTCAGCAGTTTCGTGGTGATGCTGTGCGAGATCGTTGCTACACGGTTCGGATCCGGCTCCAGAGCCGGGACCGAAAGATGGCCAACCATGATTGCATCCACACCTGCGGCAATGGCAGCACGGAAGGGGGGCAGTTCTACCTGATCGAGCCGTTCGCGGCTGGCGGTTATGCGGGACACGGAAAGATGGGAATCCGTATCGGTGTCTCCGTGACCAGGAAAGTGTTTGGCCGTCGCCATGCCATGGGCCTCATGCACTCCGCGAATGTATGCCTTGACCAATTCACTCACTTCGCTCGGATCTTCACCGAAGGCGCGGGTATTGATGATGGGATTGTTGGGATTGGAATTGACGTCTGCGTCAGGATAGAAGTTCCACTGGACACCGATGGCGCGCGCCTCCGCGGCACTTACCCGACCGAACTGATAGGCGTACTCGATACTGCCCGCGGCTCCAAAGGCCATAGCCTGGGGAAAGACGACGCCGCCGTGGAAGCGCATCGGAAGCCCGCGCTCGAAGTCGGCTGCGAAGAGCAGGGGCAGAGTACTGTCGCTCTGCAATTGGTTGGTGAGCGACGCCGCATCGAGGGGACTTCCCTTCTTCAGGAGACCACTCTCGATGGGAGAAGTAACGACGAAACCTCCCAGGTGAAACTTCTTCATCGCGTCGGCGAGTTCAAGGTATTCGGGTCCGCTGAAGTTGAAGAAATCGACTCTCGCCCAGGGCATGAACAACTGGCCAACTTTTTCCTCCAGCGACATTTTCTGGAGAGTACCATCGGCCCAGTGAGCGCCGGATGGATCCTTCCCACTTGTCGGGCTCGCTGTTGTTGCGGCCGCAGTTGTGGCCCGCGCGCTTCGAGCGGTCTCGCTTGCAGCAGAAACAGGTGCGGCGGATGCCACGTCATCCAACACACTGGCGATCACCCATGCGAGAACGACGAAAGAGATCAACAAGGAATTCCGCATGATGGCAACCATAACACCTGAACAAAAATAGACGCCCTAGCGCCTGTTATGAAGTTTGCACCAAGATAGGTGCTTACGTTGGCTGGCGAATCTATCGATGATGGATGGATGTCAAGCAAAGGAAAAGTGAGTTATCCGAGCGACGCGAGCCGAAAGAGCGCTTTGTCGAAGAGCTCGATTATGTGCAGCACATGCATCCGAACACGGTTCGCCGGGAAGGCAAGCTGGGCAGCGACGAGATGTTCGACCTGGCAGATCGGATGGGAATTTTGATCATGGCGGGCTGGTGCTGCTGCGATCACTGGGAGCACTGGGATAAATGGACGGCTCGCGATCATGAAATCGCGAGCGCCTCCCTGTTCAGCCAGATCAGCCGCTTGCGCGCCGGCCCCAGCGTGTTCCTTTGGCTGAACGGCAGCAACGGCCCTCCGCCAGCGGAGGTCGAGAGCGCTTCATCTGGCACCTGTATGACTATTACCTCGTGCCCGGTGGCGGATCTTTCGGTACGCGCAAGGCGAATGAACCGCTGCACGTGCAGTACAGATATGAAGACCGTAGAGTTGTGGTGGTCAATTCGACGCTCAAGGCATATCGCAATCTCCGGATCGACGATAGACTGGGCGACCTTTTGGGAAAGCTGCTGTACCGGCACAACTATTCTTCAGATGTGCCCCCCGACTCGATTACCGCCGCGTTCTCTCCGCCAGGCGCGAGGAGCTTGGGAACGAGGTCAGACTGGATACCGCAAATAGGCTTCACCAGCTTCCTGAAACTGGAAATTCGCGATGTTGCAGACAGGGTGTTGAGCGATAACTTTTACGTAGTACTGAAAAAGCCGGCAGATCTGCAGTGGGACAAGAGAAACTATTTCTATGCTCCGGCGAATAGCTACACTGACCTGCGCGATCTGGAGGAGATGCCAAAGGCTGAAGTTTGCGCGACCTTCGAATGGGAACCGACTGCCACGGGGGGGTTATCCATATTTCTAATGGCGGAAATCGTATCGCATTCTTCCTTCATATCACGGCGGTGAAGCCTGGCAGTAATGAAGAGATCGCGCCGGTTCTATGGAGTGACAATTTTATTTCCCTGCTTCCTGGAGAGTCACGCGAGCTTTCGTTTGAACTTCCCAAACTCACTCGCGACCGAGTGGAAGTCAAGCTTGAAGGTTGGAACATCGCCTCGCGAAACGTGACCGCGAAAAGCGCGAGTAAAACTATCGTTGCGATTCGTGAGCGGAGATGACAATATGCGGAGCGGCGTACAGAATAATAAAAGCATTATGAGGATCGATAGTCGGTCCGCTCAGGCGGGATGTCGATTGCTCCTGTTGATATTCGTACTACTGTGGGGACCGGTCGCCATTGGCCAGCACTCCATTGCGAAGCCTGACTACGTGGTGTCAGTGCCACATCGGCCTGCCGTTTAGGGTACTGCCGTCGTAGCTCTACGGCGTGGTGTTGTGTGATGTGACGTCGGGGCGATGCTCGAGCGCTGGGGGTTTCAGAGTGAAACGTCATACTGAGCACCTTCGACTATCGTGCCTTGCTGTTGCCGTCGCTGCATTTTCCAGCGGATTGTTTGCCCAAAGCTTGCCAGCACAAAACGACGCGACCGTCTCCCATCAGGCGGTAACCCTCGCCAGCGTGGATGAAATTATGAACTCAGCGGTTTCGCGCGGCACGATTCCGGGTGGCGTCGTCCTGGTTGGGCATGATGGCGAAGTGGTTTACCGCAAGGCTTTCGGTATGCGCTCGCTCGAGCCCGACCGGGAAACAATGACCGTGGATACGATCTTCGACCTTGCTTCTCTAACCAAGTGCATCGCCACTGCAACTTCCGCGATAAGACTGCTGCAGGAAGGCAAGCTGCGACTGAACGACCCAGTGGCGACGTATCTTCCCGAGTTCGGCCGGAATGGGAAAGAAGGTATCACGATCCGACAACTGCTGACGCATTTCTCAGGCCTGAGGGAAGACCTCGATCTGAAGGCGCAATGGCAGGGACGCGATGCCGCGTATCAGATGGCCATGGATGAGAAGCCGATATTCTCCCCCGGATCGCGGTTCCTGTACAGCGACATCAACTTTGAAACGCTGGGATTTGTGGTCGAGCGAGTAAGTGGCATGGGCCTGGACGAGTACGCCGCAAGGCATGTGTTTCAGCCCCTCGCCATGAACAACACGCGCTTCCTGCCGCCCGCAGAATGGCGTGCTCGTATAGCGCCGACGGAGTACGACGAAAACCACCAGATGCTTCGTGGCATTGTGCCATGATCCCACGGCGCGGCGCATGGGCGGCGTGGCGGGACATGCGGGGCTGTTCTCTACCGCGGACGATCTTGCAAAATATGCGCAGGACCTGCTGAGCGGCTTCCATGTTCTTACCGCGCTCACGGTCCAGAAGATGTCGACTCCGCAACAACCGCCGACCGCTGCTTCGCTTCGCGCGCTGGGATGGGACATCGAATCGCCGTTTGCGAGCAATCGAGGAGAATTTCTTCCGGTAGGTTCGTTCGGACATACAGGATTCACGGGAACGTCCATCTGGATCGACCCGCTGACGGACTGCTACGTAGTCCTCCTCAGCAATGCAGTTCATCCGCGAGGAGCTAATTCAGCGGTCGTTTCGTTGCGCGCGCGCGTGGCCTCCGCCGTGGCGCAGGAACTAAGGCTTACGGTGAGCGAGGACCAGAAGCTGCGATTAGCGCGCATTACCGGATACAACGAGACGATGTCATCGGCGCGGCTGTTGACCGCGCGCAATGGTTCGGTGCACACAGGCATTGACGTGCTGGAGAGCCACGATTTCGCTGAACTTAGAGAGGCGGGCAAGGCTAAAACGAGGATTGCCATCGTCACCAATCAGACCGGCGTGGATGCGCTAGGCAACCGCACCATCGACGTGCTGGCTTGGGCCCGAGGCATCGAGCTTGCTGCCATATTCAGCCCGGAGCACGGAGTGGCCGGGAAACTGGACACAACTGCGATTTCCGATTCGAAAGACGCCGCTACGGGAGTTCCTGTGCACAGCGTTTACGGCGATACGAGCGACCAACGCCATCCGTCGCTGGAAGTTTTGCTTTCGGTGGATGCGATCGTGTACGACATTCAGGATATTGGGACGCGCTTCTATACCTACGAAACCACGCTAGGCTACTTCCTGGAAGCAGCGGCAAAGACGGGCAAGAAGATCTTCGTTCTGGATCGGCCCAATCCGATCAACGGCTCGTACGTTCAGGGGCCGATCAGCGACCGGGGACGCGAGAATTTTATCAACTACGGGTGGATTCCGATTCGACATGGGATGACGATGGGAGAGCTGGCGCGCCTCTATAACTGCGAGCGGGGGATCCATGCATCGCTGACGGTGGTCCCGATGGAGGGCTGGCAGCGGGGCGACTGGATGGATTCAACGGGAATCTTGTGGGTGAACCCCTCTCCAAATATGCGCAATCGGGCGGAAGCTGTTCTCTACCCGGGACTCGGCATTTTGGAGGCGACGAATGTTTCTCTGGGGCGCGGCACCGATACACCGTTTGAAGTATTGGGCGCGCCTTAGATTCATGCCGTGGATCTGGCTGCCTACCTGAATGCGCGAGAAATCAGCGGCGTGCGCTTTGTACCCATTGAATTCACGCCGGACGTCGACGTGCACGCACAAAAGAAATGCGGCGGTGTGAATATCCTGGTCACGGATAGAAACGCGCTCGACGCGCCGGAGCTTGGCGTGGAGATTGCGTCCGCGCTGCACACTCTGTATCCGGACCAGTTTGAGATGAAAAACCTGGACCACTTAATGCTCAATGATGCGACGATGCGCGCGATCAGTGCCGGGCAGGACCCTAGACGGGCGTGGATGGATTGGAACGACGCCATCGAGGCGTTCCAGACGATCCGGGTCAAATACTTGTTGTACTAGTGCCGAAGGAAAGCTGCAGCGTCGAAGTATTTTTTTTGCGCGCCCATCCTTACGAGATGCGTTCATCCATCCTATTGCGGCGCTAGAGGATGGGATGCAGGCCGAGCGAGTCGAGCGTCCGGTGCGCTTGCTCCTGGCCAACCTGATCGATAAGAACCTTGCACAACTCGTCAGGAACCTACTTTGCTTTGCTGTGGATCAAGACTGACTGTTGATCTACCATGACCGTTTGTGATCGGACGCTACTGCTTGTTCGGTTTAGCGAGACACCAGGAGAGTGCGATACCCATGGGGCTAAATGTTCTGGATATAGCCGTCATCGTGCTGTACCTGGCTTGCGTCACCACATTTGGTATGCGCTTCCGCAAGCAGCAGAGCACAATCAAGGGTCACTTTCTCGCCGAGAAGACGATCCCGTGGTGGGCCATTTCCCTCTCCATTGTTGCCGCGGAGACGAGTACGCTAACCATCATTAGCGTGCCGGGGATGGCCTACGAGAAGGATTTCGGCTTTCTTCAATTGGTGATCGGTTACCTCATCGGGCGCGTCATTATCAGCGTGCTGTTGATTCCGCATTATTTCCGTGGCGACCTGGTGACCGCGTATCAGCTGATCGAGCGGCGCTTCGGACAGAGATTGCGTCCGCTCACGGCGGGCTTGTTCCTGATCACGCGCGCTGCCGCCGAAGGCGTCAGTGTCTTCGCCGTGGCCATCGTAGTTGGCATTGCACTCTCTGGTTTGCTCGGCAGTTTCAGCGACTTTGGGCGTGATGTTACGGCCATCGCGATCGTGACGATCCTGACTCTGCTCTACACTTTCAAGGGTGGCATGGCGGCCGTGATCTGGACCGACGTTGTACAGTTGACGGTCTACGTGACCGGAACTCTGATCGGCTTCGTCACGATTCTTCATCTTGTTCCGGGCGGGTGGCATACGGTATACAGTGTCGCCTCAGCGGCGGGCAAGTTCCGGATCTTCGACTTCTCGTGGAACTTTTATGCGACCTATACGTTCTGGTCCGGAGTGATTGGAGGCTCCTTCCTCACCACGGCGAGCCATGGCACCGACCAGTTGATTGTTCAGCGGTTGCTTTCGGCCAGAAGCGAACGTCAGTCGAAGGTTGCGCTGCTCGCCAGTGGCGTGATGGTGCTGTTCCAGTTTTCGCTCTTCCTGATGATCGGCGCGATGCTGTTTGACTTGTATAGACTAGTTCCACCGGCGGTAGCGTTCACGAGATCAGATACGATTTTCCCAACCTTTGTTGTCACTCGCATGCCGCACGGCATGAGTGGTCTGCTGATCTCGGCAATTCTGGCTGCGGCCATGTCCAGCCTGAGCGCTGCGCTCTACTCGCTCTCCTCAACGACCATCGTGGACTTCTACTCCAGGATCAATCCGGACGCGAGCGAGAAGCGGCGGCTTTTTTTATCGAGGGCAGCAACGGTTAGTTGGGGAGTGGTGCTGTTTGCGCTGGCGATTGTGGCGAGGCACGGAGGCAAGGTGCTTGAGGTGGGCCTCTCAATTGCCTCCGTGGCGTACGGCTCGCTCCTGGGAGTTCTGACGCGGAAAGCCTCTGAGAGTGGGTCTATGGTGGGCATGCTATGCGGATTCGTGCTGAACATTTATTTGTGGCAATTCACCAGGGTTCCGTTCACGTGGTATGTCCCGATGGGCAGCATCGCAACCTTCGTGATCGGCTATGGCGCAAGCTTCGTTCTGCTTAGGCCTGCAACGGCGCTACCAGCAACAATCAGCGGAGCAATAGGGGGAATCGATGCGGCTTAGCGGGCTGAAGACGGAGCGGCAGAACCGCGAATCGGCAAACCTGGAGAGGCTGAGTGCGCTGCAGATTGTAACGCTAATGAATCGGCAGGATGCCAAAGTTCTACGCGCAATCCGCCAGGCGCTTCCTGCGATTGCCCAGGCGATTGAGGTGATTCGTGGTCGCCTGGAACAAGGTGGGCGAATGATCTATGTGGGAAGCGGAACAAGCGGAAGAATTGGCGCACTGGACGCTTCGGAGTGCCCACCCACATTCGGCACGGATCCGGCCATGATCCAGTACCTGATAGCCGGCGGCGACCTTGCGTTGACCATTGCCAGCGAAGCGAGTGAGGATTCGGCTGTGCTGGGCGCGAGCGACATGGCGGCGAGACGACCGGGGAAAAAGGATGTTGTTGTGGGACTCTCCGCCAGCGGCCAAACCCCGTATACCGTCGCGGCGCTCAAATACGCAGCGGTAAAGGGCACGGCCACCATCGCGATCGCCTGCAATTCCGGCTCGCAGTTGGGAAGGGTTTCCGATGTTGCCATCGAGGCCGTGGTAGGTCCGGAAATACTCACCGGCTCCACTCGTCTGAAAGCCGGAACCGCACAGAAACTGATTTGCAACATGCTTACAACGGGCGCCCTATCTCGTCTCGGCTACGTGTATTGCAACCTGATGGTCAATGTCCAACTGAAGAACGAGAAGTTGATCGAGCGCGGAATTTCGATTGTGCAGCGCGTTGCCAAGGTAGACCGGACCGTTGCGCTCAACAGCCTGGCAGTCGCGGACATGAAAGTTCCCGTGGCGTTGGTAATGCTCTGCGCCAAAGTGGACAAGCGAGAGGCCGCGCGCCGCCTGAAGCGCTCACAAAACAACATCCGCAAGGCGATTGAAGCGTAACGGAACTAATGTTTGATTCGGCTGTCTGGCGAAATGACCCCAAGGCTGTTGTGATAATCAACCGGATCGGGCCGCGGTTGTGCCGCTCAATCGGTATCGTCAGGGACATCGAAGCTAACAAGTTACCTCCTGAATCCGCGAGTCTTGACAGCACCGTATGCCACGCCTGTGAGCAGCCAGAGAGCACCGAAGATCTTAGTGGTGGTGGCCAAGTTCCACCAGATGAAGGCGCAGATGGCGAAAGTCAGGGTCTAGGCGGCTAGGCCGGAACGTTCTGATTTCGCTTTACGCGAATGATTGATGCTGATTGTATCCGAGAGCTTCTTTTACTCAACAAGCTGAAACGAACAGCTTCAAACGATGGTGATTTTGATTCCGCTTGCGCGTAGTTCGTCCAGCATCTTGGCGGGTGCCTACTTGTCGGTGATGATCTGGTGAATGGCTGTAATAGGAACGATCGACGAGAGGCTGCGGCAGCCAAACTTACTGGCGTCGCAAACGGCCACCACCTGCTGGGCCGCGTGAACCATCTTGCGATTCAGCACAGCTTCCAGCATGTTGGAGGTTGAAAGACCGAATCGCGGGTCAATTCCCTCCACGCCCAGGAACAATATGTCTGCTTTTAAGTGGGCCAGTGAATCTTCAGCCAATGGGCCGATCATCGAGAAAGAGTGCTTGCGCATCATTCCGCCGGTGAGGATCACATCCACTGTTCCGCCTGCAAGTTCAGTGGCGATATCAATGGCGTTGGTGATGACCGTCAACCGATTGAAGAAGCGCAATTGGCAGGCGATAGCCGTGGTGGTGGAATCAGAGTCCAGTAAAACGGACTGGCCATCTTTGACGAACTTTGCAGCGGCGGCGGCGATCCTGAGTTTTTCGCGCGGATGCTGAATTTCGCGCTCGATCAGGCTTTGATCCGCATCCAAGGATCCGAGGACGTAAAGCGCTCCGCCATGCGTGCGGCAGACACGCCCCCGGTGATCTAATACGTCCAGATCACGCCGAATCGTGATGTCCGAAGTTCCGAATAGCCGGGCCAAATCGGAAACCACTGCGCGACCGTTTCGCTCGATTACTCCAACAATGCTTAGTCGCCGTTCTTCGATGAGCATGATCGAATGTGTGTTTTATTGAGAGTTTCTGTTAGGCCTTGATTTAATTCGTCACGATATCACGCAGGAATGGTCGTGTGCCTTTTTATTTGTGGGCTATGGCGCATCCGATGCTGATAGGGAGAGCTTCAGCCAGTGAATATCGCGCGGCCCGAAGGCAAGCCCTGAGCGGTTGATGGTCGACAAAGGCTGCTACGCTCTTTCAATGCCGATTGCGCAATTCGCTTCAGTTTTACACTGATTACTGAGCCCTCTTCGCGCAAAAAGCGAAACTTACGAAGTCCACATCAGGAGTCAAATTATGAAAAGTGTTTTACACGAAGTTCTGCAAGCCAATCAGCTATACAGCGATTCGTTCGGAGATAAAGTCGACCTCGCACTGCCACCGGCTCGGCGTTTCGCCGTACTAACCTGCATGGACGCCCGCCTTGATCCGGCCAAGTTTGCCGGCTTGTCCGAAGGGGATGCCCACGTCATTCGACGCCGGCGGCCGGGCCAGCGATGATGCCATTCGATCCCTTGTCATCAGCTACAAGTTACTCGGCACTCGCGAATTCTTCGTTATCCACCACACAGACTGCGGCATGGAATTGTTCACCAACGACGTAATCCGGGAATTATTAAACAACAGCCTCGAGACGGCTCAGCTGACCTCCAGTGGCTTTTCGGATGTCGGCAACGGTCCGGGGTCGCGCGCCGGCGAGTTCATTGAATGGCTTACGATTACCGATCAGAAGCAGGCTGTCATCGACGATGTGTTGCGCATCCGAAACCACCCTTTGGTGCCGCGCTCCATTCCCATTTATGGGTACGTCTACGACGTTAAAAGCGGCAAGCTGCTCGAAGTGGAAGGTGCCGCAGCAGCGGGCGTGGCGCGGTAAACAGTTGCACATCGTAAGACTTGCCCGGATGGTGGTATTCGATCAACTATGCGGATGGCCAACACGTCAGGGCAGTGCCCTCATGTAACTCAGCATTCTTACAACACCTGGACGGAAGGCGAGAACGATGCGCTCAAGGCAGGCAGTGCCCTCACGTAACTCAGCATTCTTACAACACTGCCGTCCAGGCTCCAACCGAGGCCGGGTTAGGGAGACTCTGCATAAGTTCGTGATCCACAAGCAGCTTGGATAAAGTTGTCAGTAGATAGGAGGTGCGATATTTCAGTCTACCTTTGGGTCACAGTCGAGCTTCGAGAAGTATGGTTTTAATAGTAAGCGTGAGCAGTTTCTGGAAACGATGGACGGGCCCATTCCGTGGCG
>JANXZS010000222.1 GCA_025355385.1 Acidobacteriaceae bacterium
TCTTCACCCCGGCCTCATGCTGCTTCAATATCCCAATGATCTGCTCTTCCGTGTACAGGCTCTTCTTCATCTTCCGCTCCCTCGCTTTACATTACGAGAGAACTCCAACTCAGACTGGTAGAGTTTTTCGGGGGCAGGTCAAACGGCTGGTGTCGCTGATTTCTCCGACCTTCACATCTAAAGCATTCTCAGTAACTTAGAGCATTGGGCGAAACGAGGAAACCAACGCACGACCAATACACGAACATCACTCGAAGTGGTTACCATACTGAAAATAAAGCATTTAGCCGAATCGCATGAAAGCCTCCCGAACGGGAGGCTTCTGTTTTTAAACTCTTAAGTTATTGATTCTAAATGGTGGCCAGAGACGGGATCGAACCGCCGACGCCGGCCTTTTCAGGGCCGCGCTCTACCACTGAGCTATCTGGCCTTGGCATCCCAAGGGCGCTCGCAAGCGCTGGATGTGTCTGAGTCGCGGGGAGAAGAGACTCCCACCTGAGACCAAGCCTGAGCGAGTCTGCAGTGCTACATCAAACAACCTCAAATAGTATAGCAACTGGTCTGTTCTGCGCCAAACGCTCCCCCCTGTAACTCACGCATACCGATAACCGACCCCATTGCCACAGCATGCAAGAAGCAGGCGCAGTCTCGCTGGAGAACGACTCTCTCTTAACTTAAACTGTAAGCGGTTTGATATGCATGAGGATCGCCGGTCAAGATGAAATCCCAAGAGTACGTTCCTCTCCGCAAGTGCTCCCTTCCCCGTTTCCGTCGAGTTGTGAGTGCAGTTATGTGTACGGTTACGTGGTGCTTTTTCATATCCGCGGCGGGCGGGGCGCAGCGTCCCACAGCATCGTCGGCAGAGGTCAGAACCGCCAGGGCATTCGAGCAAGCGCGCAAAACCGGCTCCCTCGCGCTGAGAGCCTTTCTGCTAGCGATGCCCAAAGGCGCCGACTTGCACAATCATCTTTCGGGTGCGATCTACGCAGAATCATGGATACGCGCTGCGGGCGAAGATCGACTGTGCGTTGACAATACTTCGCTGAAGTTTGAAAAGGCAGCGGCGATGACAACGAGCATCCCGCCCCAGCCAGTCTGCGGCGAAGGAAAGACCGCTGCCAGCGGCGTGCCGGCAAACTCCGCCCTATACGACTCAATGATTGACGCGTTCTCGATGAGAAGTTTTGTGCCCACTGCGGGGGTCTCCAATCACGATCACTTTTTCGACAGCTTCGCAAGGTTTCATGGAACTTCTCAGAGCCATACCGCGGAATGGCTGGATGAGGTGGCAACGCGCGCCGCGGCTCAGAACGAGCAATACCTCGAGTTGATGGAGACGCCCGATTTCAAGCACACCGCGACACTCTCCGAAGAAATAGGATGGAATCCCGATTTAGGGAAACTCCGCGAAGACTTGCTGGCACGTGGTCTGCGCGACGATGTGGCTGTAGCCCGCGACCATCTGCAGCCCGCGCTCGACCGCCGCAACGAATTGGAGAGGTGCGGCACCGCCGAGGCCGCTCCTGCGTGCAAGGTAGAGATTCGTTTTCTATACCAGGTATTGCGAGGCTTCCCGCCCGCACAAGTGTTTGCGCAAGCCCTGCTTGGCTTTGAAGTCGCTTCCACGTACCCGATGGTGGTAGGCCTCAACTTCGTCATGCCTGAGGATGGATACCGTTCTATGGCTGACTATCGCCTGCAGATGCATATGTTGGACTACCTCCATGCACTCTATCCCAAAGTACACATTGCCCTTCATGCCGGGGAGCTTGCCTTCGGACTCGTACCTCCTGAGGGCCTTACGTTCCACATTCGTTCCGCCATCGAAGAAGGCCATGCCGAGCGGATCGGTCACGGCGTGGATCTGATGTACGAGCAGCGCCCCTACCAACTCTTGAGGGAGATGGCCGCACGGCACGTGCTCGTCGAGATCTGTTTGACCAGCAACGATGTCATTCTCGGCGTTCGAGGGATGGATCATCCCTTCCCGATCTATCGTAAGTTCGGAGTTCCAGTCGCACTCGCGACCGACGACGAAGGAGTGTCGCGCATTGACCTCACCCATGAGTACGTGAATGCATCCATGATCTATCCACTCACCTACCGCGACTTAAAGGGGATGGTGCGCGCCGGCATCGAACACAGTTTTCTTCCGGGACAGAGTCTCTGGAAGGATGGCGATGTATTCTCAAGTGCCGTCTTGCCATGTGCGACCCAGGCGTTGGGCGCTCCCGCCCCGGGCCCGGCCTGTAGTACCTTTCTCGAATCAAGCGACAAGGCACGACAGCAGTGGGATCTGGAACGACGCTTTCGCGCATTTGAAGCGGATCAGAAGAATTAGCCTCTATCCAATCAATGGGTGTTTGGAGGGTGCGTTCAGGACACGCAACCTGAAGCACGCAGCATCCGACACATCTACGTAGATCCTGCAGGCTCCTACGCGAACGCCGATCGGCAAGAGACCTGCATGCTGCAGATCCTCCGAAGGACAATACTTGTCGCAGCGGTCTGAATAGCCACATGCAGGAGTCATTCTCGAAGACGACGCCAGGTACTATCGCCCCTTCCATCGAACCCAATCGTTTATCCTTGCAGGTATGCCACAGGATCCATCGCTCGACTTATTGGCCTCGGCTCTCGGCCGCCTGCAGCAAAACTTTGCGGCGCTCCCCGCCTTGCCGGAACCCACTCCGGGCTCAATTCGGAAAATGGCCGCGGTGCTTGAGCGCGCTGCCGAACGCATGGCAGATAATCTCCCCTACTTTCACCCGCTCTACGCCGGCCAGATGCTCAAACCCCCGCATCCGGTGGCGCGCGTCGCCTACGCGATGGCGATGTGGCTTAACCCTAACAACCATGCCCTTGATGGCGGACGCGCCAGTTCAGTTATGGAACTCGAGTCCGTACGCGAAATTGCTGCCATGTTCGGCTGGCAAAATCATCTCGGCCACCTCACCAGCAGTGGAACTTTCGCGAATCTCGAAGCCCTGTGGATTGCGGGCCAACTGGCACCAGGAAAGCGCATCGTCGCCTCCGATCAGGCGCATTACACGCACGCACGCATCAGCGGCGTGCTGCGGCTCGACTTCACTTCTGTTGCGGCAGATGATCGCGGACGCATGGACATAGCAGCTCTTGAAAGGGAATTGAAGAAGGGCGACGTCGGCACCGTCGTCGTGACCCTGGGCACTACGGCCACGGGATCCGTTGATCCCCTCGACCGCGTTCTCGATCTAAGTCGGGAATATGGCTTTCGCATTCACGTCGACGCAGCTTACGGAGGCTACTTTCGCCTCATTGCATCTTCGCTCGACACAGCGGCCCGGAGCGCATTCGATGCGATTGGCGAAGCGGATTCCATCGTGGTCGATCCTCATAAACACGGACTCCAGCCTTACGGCTGCGGCTGCATCCTCCTCCGCGACCCCGCTTTAGGCCGCTTCTACAAGCATGACTCCCCTTACACCTACTTCACCTCCGGGGAACTTCATTTGGGCGAGATCAGCCTGGAGTGTTCCCGCGCGGGGGCGGCGGCCGTGGCTCTCTGGGCCACTCAACAACTGCTGCCGCTCGTTCCCCACGGCGAATTCGCTGCCGCCCTGGACCAATCTCGCTCCGCCGCACGCAAATTCTATGCATTTATCGAAGAAGACTGCAGGTTTGTCGCTCCATTTCCTCCAGAGTTAGATATTGTTGTATGGGCGGTGAAATCGGTTTCAATTGAAGAGTCTTCACGCAAGGCGACAACAGTGTTTCAACGCGCCGCGCAACTCGATCTGCACCTCGCATTGGTGCAGGTGCCGGCGGCGTTTTTTCCCCCCGCAACATGGCCCAACCGGCCTGACAATTGTGAGGCGATGGTCACCTGCCTTCGCTCGGTACTCATGAAGCCGGAACATCTTGAATGGATCGAGATCCTACTCCAAAAACTCGATCAAGCTACCGAGGAGTCATCTTGAAAGAGTTCGAACGTGTCGTTCTCAAAAATGAATCGCTCCAGGTGGAAATCATCCCCGAGCTTGGCGCAAAGATCTCTTCCATAAAAATGCTTCCCAGCGGGGCCGAGATTCTGCAGCAGCCACTCGCACCCTATGCTGAACGCACGCGCACCATGGCATTCGATGAAAGCGATGCGAGCGGCTTCGATGAGTGTCTACCGACCGTCTCCGCCTGCAAGTTTGAAACCGATGCAGGCCGGATAGCGGTGCCCGATCATGGCGACTTCTGGCGCATTCCGTGGACCAGCACGCAGGCTGGCCATGGATTGGAGATGCAAGCCACCGGATTCTCCCTTCCTCTTGAATTCACAAAAAATCTGCGGCTTGAGGGCAACGAACTCGCGATTCACTACACCATCCGCAATGTAGGGGATGCGCCCACTGAGTTCTCCTGGTCTGCCCACCCGCTTTTTGTGGTCGATGCCGGTGATCGTATCGTCATGCCGCCGTCGGTAACGACCGTGGTGGTGGAAGCCTCAGCCAAGAATCGTCTCGGCGCTTCGGGCAAGAGATACGCATGGCCTAACGCCAAACTGGATAGCGGCATGGCCATCGATCTCAGCGAGTGTGGCGGGATAAAGGATGAAGTGGGCGACAAGCTCTATGCCCACGCGCCGCAAGAGGGCTGGTGTGCGCTGGATCGACTGAAGCTCAAGACGCGCATCGAGGTCCGCTTCAATCCCCAGGAATCTCCGTTTCTCGGCCTGTGGCTCTGCTACGGTGGATGGCCGGAGGGCGGCGCAAATCGCCAGCAGTGTGTCGCACTCGAGCCCTGCATGGCGCCGCTGGACTCCTTAGCGACTGCCTCTGCTAAGGGCTATACCCGAAAGCTGGAAGCTCAGCAAAAGTACGCATGGTCCGTTTTTGTTCGCATTCAGCCGGCTGCGGTTTAGCCGACGGTGCATTGCCGTATTGATATTCAGTTGGGAAGAATCGGAGTTCAAAATAGATGCAGGATGCAAACGTAGTACGCAACTTCCACTTGCAGCATTTCCAGGCGGAACCTGCTCTTTTTGCTGCCCCGGGACGCGTCAACATCATCGGAGAACATACTGATTATGCTGAAGGATTCGTGATGCCGGCAGCCATCGATTTCACCACAGTTGCAGCCATC
>JANXZS010000230.1 GCA_025355385.1 Acidobacteriaceae bacterium
GCCGAGGATGGAGCTGGCGCTGAAGAGCGTGGGGAAGAGAGCAAATAGGAAATAGAATCCTAGTTCGGCTGCGTGGCCGACGAGGTTGTCGGCGAAGATAGATTTCCAGGTTCGTTTGACGACGACGCGGAGGG
Source organism: Acidobacteriaceae bacterium (assembly GCA_025355385.1). Taxonomy (GTDB): domain Bacteria; phylum Acidobacteriota; class Terriglobia; order Terriglobales; family Acidobacteriaceae; genus JANXZS01. Next base: position 135 of record JANXZS010000230.1, read on the forward strand.
GAATGCCCTGTAGGTTCCATAGAGAGCAGAGAGGCGAATGAGACACGATGTCCCAGATGCGCTGTTGGCGAGGGTCTGGGGCCTTGTCGACAGTGTGATTGGCGCCGGTAATAGGTTCACCCTTGGGTTGTAGTATTTGCGCGCAGACAAGCTGTCGTGATAGATGCCGAAGGCCGTCGAATTGGTGGCTGTACCTGAGTGTTTTCGGCGATGTGTCGCTTTGCTGTTGCGAGGGGTCGTTCTAGACAGGATATCTAAAGCAGGATTATCTTCTAGTGGTTCAGCGAGATTTGCCGTGACCGACCAACGACTCAGAGCCGTTATTCTCGTTTACTTATGGACCGCCCTGGTGGAGGACATCGTCCTGTTTTTGATGGCGTGGCTCGCGCCCGACATTTGGTTCCGTGTCTTCCATGCTGTCGGCTCCGCGGGCCTCGAGATCGCGTTTTTGCGCCGATCTGGCGGTCAGTGGGCGGCGTTTGCCCTTGCGCAAGCTATCACGCTTTGCCGATGGCAGAAGTACCCTGTCTGGCTTGCCGTCGCAGCCGGAGTACGTTTTTCCGACTTGTTCACCGACATCTCGTACATCCTGGCTGTACCGTCGCTGACCACACTCGGCTGGATTTTCCTCCTGCCGCCCCCGCTGCTTAACCTCCTCGGGGTGGTAATCATGATGCGCGGCTATGACCAGGCCCAGCACACGATTTTGCCCGGGACACCAAACGCCTTGAATGAATGATTTCGCTCCTCGGCGAAAAGGAGATCACCCAGAATGAAGATCACTGTAATGATTGCGCGCGTCCTGCTCGGCATAATATTCCTGGTCGTCGGCCTCAACGGCTTTCTCCACTTCATACCGCAGCCGCCGATGCCCGACGGGCTGGCGAAGCAGTACGTAGATGTGCTTCAAGCTTCGCACTATATGGTTCTGGTATTTGCCGTCCAGATCGTTTCCGGATTGCTGTTTCTCGCCAATCGCTATGTGCCCTTGGCGCTCGCGTTGATCGCTCCAGTGATCGTCAATATTCTTCTTTTTCACACGCTGATGGCTCCCAGCGGCATTGGGCCGGGTGTACTCGTGACGTTCCTCTGGATCGTGGTAGCATTCAGCGTTCGCTCCGCTTTCGCTGGCCTTCTGCAGCGACGCGTTACCGGCTGAACTATCGGGGTTCACGTCCTAAGTGTCAAGCCGGGCCCCGACCTGACACTAAAGTCGATTTCTTCAGCCTCTCCATGAAGCAATGGACGGGTTTATTAATCAGCGCACAAACTACTACGCTGGTCTAAATGTGCACGTAAAAAGCTATCTTCGATCGCTGCCTTCGCAGTGCTCGCCAAACATGCACCCCGCGTGTACACACGAAATCAGTCCCACAGGAGACGGTCACAAGCCTCGATCCTGTGCGCGGAAGACGCCCTGGTGCCCACCACATGAGCAGGCACCGTGGTGGGCATTCGTCTGAAAAGAACTCACAAGAAGCAGAGTGCGCTTCCTTCACCCTCATGCTGATGTTGAAAACGCGTGACCGGCGAATTCCGGGATGAAATTTAAGCCGCGTTCGCTCTCCGCCATCATCCATCTCGTTCCCGCCAACTGAAACTCCAACATGAGCAAGTGGCTGAGACCCTCCGCTTGATAAAACGAATGTCCCGTCGATAAAGGCCATGCTCGAGCCGAGAATAGTGGCGGCCAGAACCCAACGCCCGCTTGTCGCCGCTATGGCTGCCGGGCAACTAGCAAGAATGACGGCTTCGTCACAGGTCGGCTTGAATGCAACTGTCATGAACCGCCTTCCTCGCTTCAGTCGCTGCTACGGTATCGACATTTCACGAAGTGTAATCGAGGGCTCCAGAAATCTCAGCCGATTCTCTCGTTCAGAGCCCGCGAGTAGAGTTCTTCAGTCGTCTCAGCTGATAGCCATGATGGCGCAAGTGCGCGGAGAGAAATGCCATCGCCTGGGGCATTGTCATCCATCCGCTCATCGGATGCTGGAACAGGCTGCAGCTGAGAGGGCTGCAGGGATCGAAGCAGTTCGCCCATTTCAGCCCGCACCTCATCCCAGCGCCTGGCGATTTCGGCTTGTTCCGGTGTTGATTCAGGCAAAACCATCGACACGGAGGCGGGAACTTTAATTCGCATGGGGGACTTCATGACGGAGATCACATAGTCCGCCGATTCTATCCTTAAAAGGTCACCGGAACCCCATTCGGGAGTTGCCTATGAATGCCTTCGAGCGAGGCTTTCTCTACCTTCACAAGATGATCGACCACGTCCATAGCAGACCAAGCGGCTGGCTCTGGGCGGTAACGGATGGCTGATTCGGACCATCTTAAAAGGTCGGAGAGTACCAATCGTTTCTGCCGCTCTAGTCTTTCAAACCATTGCTGGAGTCTAGGAGTCATGAGTTTTTGCTCTGCGGAAGACTAACGCACCATTCCTTCGCCAGACATTGCAAACCATTGTCTTCGCGCGACCTGTGTTGACATCGGCGAAACCAATCCCATGTATGCACATCGAAGCCGGCGCTACGAGGACTGACGGCGTGTTGCCGGACTAGCCTCGCAACAGGCCTTGGCACGGACCAGTACCAAGAGGTGCAAGCTGCGCTGCACATTAACTATTTCAGGGGCGTTTTGTAGACAGACTTGCCAAGGTTGTCCGCGCCAAGTCGGAGCCCAGAGTATTCATCTCGGCCGACTGCCGGAGATATTTTTCAGCCGCAGTCCGATCTCCGGCCTGAAGTGCGATCTCCCCCGCATGGCGGTAAATCTTTGCATCTCGGATACCCACCGATAGCGCCATCTCGATTTGTTTACGCGCCTCAGCATTCTGCCCATTCACGTACAGCGCCCAGGCATAGGAATCCAGTGTAAAAACATCGTGTCGACGGGACAGCTCTCGCTTTGCTACTTCGAGCGCCTTGGCTGAATCCTTCGCATGGTCCGCATAGTAGAAGATCAACTCGTGATTCGAATTATCTGCGTGATCACTCTCGAGAAGCGACTTTGCTTCAAATTCGGCGAATGCAGTCTTGGCCTCATCTGTTCGCCCTGCGAGTTGCAGCGCTTCAGCGAGATCGTATAGGTTCTCGGCGTGTGGTGCGGCGTCGTACCGCTGTCGGAACAAATTCACTGCATCTCTGAATCGACCTTGTTGAATTCGAACCTTCGCCAAATTCCCCAACGCGTAGTGATAGCCGGGAAACATAGCAAGCGCCTGTTCGCTAAATGTCTCCGCCTTGCTAGTTTTTCCACTTGCAAGTTTCAGGTGGGCCATCTGGGTTGTTATCCAGGCTCGATCCTCCGCCTCGATCGGGGGCGTCGACTGGATAACAACCCAGATGGCCCACCTGAAACTTGCAAGTGGAAAAACTAGCAAGGCGGAGACATTTAGCGAACAGGCGCTTGCTATGTTTCCCGGCTATCACTACGCGTTG
>JANXZS010000243.1 GCA_025355385.1 Acidobacteriaceae bacterium
GGGGGGGCGCGCTTTTGCAACTCTTGCCACGTCAGAGTTGTGGTGGGATTGCCTTCCTTCGCAGCGCCCATCCGGCTGAAACCAGCAGCGCGGCCACGGCACCGTAGAACCAATGTGGCCACGCCACCAGGCGCAGCGCTGCGATCTGAACCAATAACCAACCCGCGAGCACGACACCCTGGCCCATCACCCACCATTCATAGTTCTTTCGTTTGCTCAGGACGAACCAGAGCGCGACGAAAGATAGCAGTCCATTCGAAAGCAGCAGCACAAGGCCGGGAATCAGGAATGAGTGAAACGGGGAGTAGCGCAGCATCGTTAGCGGAATGCTCCATGGAGCTCCGGTCGGATCCCTAAGCATCGGCACAGCGCCAACCACAGCAGTAACCCCCAGAAACACCAGCCCACCGATCGCACCCGCGCGCGCAGCAGTCGTCGCCATACAGTAGCCCCTCATACATGTAGTTCAGAAAGTTGAGCGTAGTTTACGCCGAGCGGCAACAATCAGACACGGAGCGCATCCGGGTTCTTACCTGTCTACAATCGGAGGCATGCCAACGGATCCATCCCCTCCGCTTGTCTTGAGCTACTCCGAAGCCTCCTGCCTGGTGCGCGATCATGCAGCGCATTTGCCCGACGCAGGAGTGCTTCTTGAAGAAGAAGTTCCCCTGCAGAGAGCCCTGGGCCGCGTGCTTGCCGCTCCAGTAGTCGCAGATCGTGATCAGCCGCCCTTCAATCGCGCGACCCGCGATGGCTACGCTTGCCGCTCTGCCGAGCTGAATGTGCGGCCATTGCGCGTTACCGGCCTGGTGAAAGCGGGAGAAGCGTGGGCTGGGACGCTTGAACCCGACGCGGCGATTGAGATCATGACTGGCGCGCCCGTACCCTCCAGTGCGGATTGCGTGGTGATGATAGAGCACACTTTGCGAGACGGCTCGAGCATACGTCTGACCGCAGAACGAAAACTTCTCCCTGGAGAAAATATCGTTTCGACGGGCAGCGAGGCGGCCCTGGGAGCGCTCCTGGTCCCAGCAGGCACCCGGCTCAGCGCAAGGCACATCGCCGTCGCTGCCTTTTGCGGATATGCGTATCTCAGGGTCTTTCGCAAGCCGCTCGTGGCCGTCCAGGCTACCGGCGATGAGCTTGTCGAAATCAGCGAAGATCCGTTGCCATTTCAAATTCGCAACTCAAACAGTTACTCTTTGGCGGCGCAGATTGAGCAGTGTGGAGGAGAGCCCCTGATCCTGCCGATCCTCCGTGACGACTGCGATGCAACTCAAGCCGCCATCGTGCAGGCGCTCAACCATGCCGGCGCCGATTTGCTGATACTTTCCGGCGGCGTCTCGATGGGCCGCTTCGACTTTGTCGAGGAGGCTTTGAAGAATCTGGACGCGGAGTTTTTCTTCACCGGTGCGAAGATTCAGCCGGGCAAGCCGATCGTTTTTGGGCGCGTCCCGCGAGCGAAACTGAATAGCTGGACCTACTTCTTTGGTCTCCCTGGTAATCCCATCTCGACAATGGTTACGTTCGCACTATTCGTGCAGCCGTTGTTGAATGCACTTTCAGGAGAGGCCCGTGGCGCTCCGCGCTTTGCTCTGGCACGCCTCGATGGCGATCTGCATATCAAGAGCGGTTTAACCCGGTTCCTCCCCGCTGCTCTTGAAACCCAGGAGTTTGCGCCCAAAGTGCGGCCAATTCCCTGGCAAGGTTCCGGGGATCTCGCCAGCAACGCCAAGGCAAACTGCTATCTGGTGGTACCCGACAAACTCGACGAAGGCCGGGAAGCCATGCGGGCAGGAGAAATCGTCAGCGTTCTGCTGATAGGCTGAGGCCATGCGAAAGCTTTCGCACTACAACGACTCCGGCAGCGCACATATGGTGGACGTGAGCGCCAAGGCAGACTCACGGCGGCAAGCCACTGCTTCCGCCTTTATCGCGCTCTCGGCTCAGGTTTTGAATGCTCTGCCGGACAATGCAAAGGGTAATCCGCTTGAGGTCGCGCGCTTCGCCGGAATTCAGGCAGCGAAGAAGACGGCGGACCTGATCCCGATGTGTCACCCGCTGGCGCTCTCTTTTATCGATGTGGAGGCGTCGGTGGTGGAAGGCGGCATCGCGATCCGCAGCACGGCTGCGACCACCGCCGCTACCGGCGTTGAGATGGAGGCGCTTACCGCCGCCGCCGTCGCGGCCCTCACTATCTATGACATGTGCAAGGCACTGGATAGAGGAATTGAGATTCGCAGCATTGTGCTTGAAACGAAATCAGGCGGCAAGAGTGGCGACTACCAGCGACCCAAGAAAAAGCCCTTCTAGAAGAAGTTTACGGGAAATCTTTGACGTCTCCTCATAGGGCGCTTAGAGTGGCATGAAACCGTTTTCAAGGGGGATTAGTTTTGCGAATCATTCGAGGCTTGGTTGCCACTGTACTCTTCACACCGCTCTTCCTGACAGCTCAGAACACTAAGACTGCTGCGGCTCCACCGATGGGCTGGAATAGCTGGAATTACTTCGCCGGGAAGGTGGATGACAAAGCAGTTCGCGATGCCGCTGACGCCCTGGTCTCCACCGGGATGCGCGACGCTGGCTATATCTACGTCAATATCGACGACACCTGGGAGGGCGAACGCGACGCTCAGGGCGTACTTCACACCAATAATAAGTTTCCTGACATGAAGGCCCTCGCCGACTATGTTCACTCCAAGGGCCTGAAGATCGGCATTTACTCCTCGCCCGGACCAAAGACCTGCGCCGGGTTTGCGGGAAGTTACAACCACGAAGATCAGGATGCCCAGAGTTATGCCGGATGGGGCATCGATTATCTCAAGTACGACCTCTGCAGCTATATCCCCGACGTGATGGAGAAACAAGCCCCGGGCGACTATGAAAAGCAGATGGCCTTGATGCACAGTGCCTACGCAAAAATGCAGCAGGCGATCGCCAAGACGGGTCGCCCTATTGTCTACAGCCTCTGCCAGTATGGATGGGACGCGGTCTGGGAGTGGGGGCCGAAGGTCGGTGCCAACCTCTGGCGCACCACGGGAGACATCAGCCCCGATTATGACCGCATGTCCGTCATTGGATTTGCGCAGGCGGGCTTGTCGAAGTTCGCGGCGCCGGGACACTGGAACGATCCTGACATGCTCGAAGTGGGCAACGGCAAAATGACTCTGGATGAAAACCAAACCCACATGACGCTATGGGCGATGCTGGCAGCCCCACTGCTGGCGGGCAACGATCTTTCGCACATGCAACCCGACATTCTCAAGATACTTGAGAACAAGGAAATCATTGCTATCGATCAGGATCCGCTGGGTGTTCAGGGAGACAGGGTGTATGCCGAGGGTCCCATCGAGATCTGGACCAAACAGCTCAAGGACGGCGGAAAAGCCGTGGCCATCTTCAATCGTGGGGATGTGCGCAGCAACGAATATCCCGTGACCCTTCACTTCAAGGACATCGGCTTGTCGGGCCCGGTAAATGCTCGCGATATATGGGGAGAAAAGGATCTGGGCAAGATCACTGACGGTTACAAATTAAAGCCTGTAACCCACGGAGTGATCCTTCTTAAGATCAGCAAATAGATCCAATCATCGACAAGAAAGCGGCGTGCGCCAACCCGGCGCACGCCG
>JANXZS010000280.1 GCA_025355385.1 Acidobacteriaceae bacterium
GCTGACGCGCATGCCAAACTGCTCAGCAACAGCGCGCTGAATGGCCTCGATGGTGATCTTGCGGACCTGCATGTCAATGAACTGCTTGAGGCACTGCTGGGTCGCGATCAGCGTGATTTCGATGTGATTGAGCTGGCACCACGCGATGAGCCGCACCAGCGCGCCTTCCAACTCACGCACGTTGGTGCGCACGTTTGAGGCGATGAAGAGGGCCACGTCCTGGGGCAGAACTCGATGGTCGTTATCGGCCTTCTTCTGAAGGATTGCGACCTTGGTCTCCAGATCCGGCGGCTGGATGTCGGCAATCAATCCCCACTCGAAGCGGCTTCGCAGGCGGTCCTCAATCTCGGGTAGCTCTTTGGGTGGGCGGTCGGAGGCGATGACGATCTGCTTCATGCTTTCATGCAGCGCATTGAAAGTGTGGAAGAACTCTTCCTGCGTGCGCTCCTTCTGCGCGAGGAACTGGATGTCGTCGATCAGCAGCAGGTCCACCGAACGATACTTGTCGCGGAAGCTGGTCATCTTGTCATAGCGCAGGGAGTTGATCATCTCGTTGGTAAACTTTTCGCTCGAAACATAGCATACCGAGGCCTGGGGCTGGCGGGCCTTCATGTCGTGTCCGATGGCGTGCATCAGGTGCGTCTTACCCATGCCGACTCCGCCGTAAAGGAACAGCGGGTTGTAGGCCTTCGAAGGGCGCTCTGCTACCGCCTCTGCGGCGGCACGCGCAAACTGGTTCCCGTTGCCGATAACAAAGTTGTCGAAGGTGTAGCCGGGATTGAGTTGGGCCGCCGAGGCCCAGTCAAATTTTGCCTGCTGCGGCGGAGGAGTCAACTGGGCATTGGCCATGCGGGGAGCGTTGGTGGCGTGCGAGGGTACCGGTGCAAACCCGCCATCCTCCCGCACCCGCGTCACCGTAGGGTCTTCCTCCGCGGTGATGAACGTGACGTCGTCAAAGTCCAACTGCAGAGCGTCGATAGCTTCCTGGATCAGATCAGCGTAGCGATCGCCAACATGCTGAAATTCGGGCGTGGGTATGCGCACGTAGAGCATCTTCGCAACCGCATGGCTGAAGCGGGTCGGTTTCAGCCAGGTGTCGAAGGATTGGCGGTTCACTTTCTTTTCGAGGGCTCCGAGAATTCTCACCCAGGGATTCAGGACGGCCGTGGCCGTTGGTGCAAAAGACATATGTTTCCTTGCGCGCTACATCCAAGTGCCTTGGTCGCTGTTCCCGCAAAAAAAGATTGCCCAACGCGCTGGAAACTCTCAGGCGCGTTGCGATCTTTCCAATACCGGGGATTGCGCGGGATCGTGAAAACCCCTGCCCAAAGCGAGATGCGTCATAAATTCAAGGCAGCTGGACATGCAGAAAATTACTCTTTAAACGCAGCCGATACTAGCACAATTAAAACTTGGCGCAACGACTCTTTCGTCTCATACTTCCGTTTTCGGCGGGAGTTGCACCAAGCACAGTGAAGTTCCGACTGCAACAGAGTCTTAACCCGCGATGACCATGCACGGCTCGCCACCTTTGCGGCTTCTTCCTCAATCCGTTATACTCAAGGCTTGCCCCCAAGGCAGAAATATTCCACAGGATTCAGGAGCGCAGTTCGATGCCGAAGCGCACATTTCAACCCAACCGTCGCCGTCGTGTGAAGGTGCACGGATTCCGGGCTCGCATGAAGACCAAGAGCGGCGCTGCCGTTCTTTCACGCCGCCGCGCACGAGGCCGTGTCCGTGTCTCCGTCAGCGCAGGTTTCCGCGACTAATTCTCTCTCTTACTCATCAGCCTATTGTGACGACGGAAGCAGTCAAATTCTCCGAGGCCTGAAGTTCCCCCGTACTCCTGGTCACCCGGGCTAATCATAGTCAGTGCCAACGAACAATGTGCATTGGTTGCCACTGGAAAGTGGTAGTCCGTGGCATCGTGCATATGTGCATGAGTGTCTCGCAGGATTAGGCAAGTCGTAGATAGACCAAGAGACTTATTTCTTCAGCCAAGGCAATTAACCGGGATCGTCAAACCGGCTGGTTCGCTGATAATTCCAGCAATACACGACCGTAAGGGTATTCCAGTAAGCCCTATGATGACGCACATTGAGCGTCCTCGAAGTCCGAACGGTTCGTCCGCTGCGGCGCTGCTCACCATGCGCGGTTCGCGGTTGCGAAAGCATGCTGATTACCAACGCGTCTATAAATCCAGCCGTAAACATTTCTCACCCACCATGACCTACTTCTTTAGCCTGCGCACCCAGAGCGCAACAGTAGCGGCAGGCCCCCGAGTGGGGCTGACAGCAGGCAAGGTGCTCGGCAATGCCGTGCAGCGGAACCGTATCAAGCGGCGCATGCGAGAAGCCGTGAGGCACCATGTCGCCCTGCTGCAGGCGGATGTGGATGTGATCCTCCATCCCCGCAAGTCTGTGCTGACGATTGAGTTTGAGCGCCTGCATCGCGAGGTAGAGCGCATCTTTGTCATCATCAGCCAGGCCCTGGGCACGGCACTACAGAAGGACCAGCAGCCGAGGCCCCACGCATGACGGCCCGCCTATCCTCGGCCGTTTATGCCCTGTACAAACGCACGCTCTCGCCCCTTCTGCACTCGGTGACAGCAACCGCCGGAGCCTGCCGCTTCCAGCCGACCTGCTCGGAGTATGCCGTGCTGGCAGTGGCGAAACATGGATGGCTCCTTGGCAGCTGGATCGCCTTGGTGAGGGTGTTGCGCTGTAACCCACTTTCCTCCGGAGGGTTTGATCCCGTGCCGGGTACGTGGCCTTCTTCAAGCGGCCCTTCTGTTAAAGAAAGGACAGATTCCTGCAGAGTTGAGCCGCGCCATTTACCATAGAAGTGGCGGCGGGTTGAGGTGGTCATGCCGTCGGCATCCATACTCGACCGATCAGGTGTGAAGCAACGCATCCGGCAGAGGTCGACAAAATTTTGAGCGTTGATACCTAGGAAAGTTCACTTGGCAGAAATTAAGAACCCGAATCAGCAGGGCGGTGGGCAGGACTCGCGCACCATTCTCGCCTTTTCCACGATCTTCCTCTTGATGTTCCTTGGATTCCAGTACTTCAAGCAGAAGAAGGGGCCCGAACCGCCGCCTCAGCAACAACAGCAGCAGGGTGCGACCCCTGCCACGCCGCCGATCATAGCCAACGTGGCTTCCCCCACTCCCGGGCAGGTGGCAGTCGGCCCCAGTGTCAAGGCGGAGAGCGAGGACGAGACCTTCCTTGAAAATGACCTGTATCGCATTCGCTTTTCCAATCGCGGCGCGCAGGTGACCTCGTGGATCCTGAAGAAATACACCAATGAGTCCGGCAAGCCGCTGGACCTGGTGAACAGTGAGGCCGCTCCACAGCACGGGTATCCTCTGTCCTTGTACACATACGATCCGGTGCTGACCAAGCAGCTTACCCAGGCGCTATATGAGCCCTCTGCGACCGGCAACCTGACAGCTCCTGCAAAACTCACGTTTACCTATGCCGAGGCAGGCGTGAAAGTCATCAAGACATTTAGCTTCGACTCCAGCTATGTCGTGAGTGCCGACATCCTCGTCACCAACAACGGTGTGCCAGTAAATGCGTTGCTGGCGTGGCCCTCAGGACTGGGCGATCAGGAGACCCTGCAGAGCTACAACACCAACGCTCAGTTTGACACTAGCTTGAACGGTAAATCCGATGATGAAGCCCCCAAGAAGGTAATCAGCGGAGCGACGCTCACCAACCCCTACGATTACGTGGGAATTAGCGATCTCTACTTCGCCGCTATTTTTCTCCCCGAAGTTCCGGCACGAGCCAGCGTCGTCACCCTGCACAACAAGATCAACATTCCCCGCAATCGCAAGACTCCCGATCCCAACGTGACCGATCAGGCCTCTGTATTGGGCGCGGCTGTGGGAGACAGCAGTGGACACACCCGATTGCGCCTTTTCGCCGGGCCCAAGGTCATCGAGGTACTCGGTTCCGTGCGTGCAACCGCTCCAGATGGCTCCTTCACTGGTCCTGACCTTGAGCGCATCATCAACTTCGGCTGGTTGAAGGTCATTGCCAAGCCCTTCTTTCTGGCGCTTCGCTGGATCTATCAGCACATCATTCATAACTGGGGATGGGCGATCCTCGTCCTGACGCTCTTCATCAATCTCATTATGTTGCCCACGCGCGTGCAGATGATGCACTCCGCGCTTAAAATGCAGCGCATTCAGCCCGAGATGGATGCCATCAAGAATCGCTATAAGAACTACAAGATGAACGATCCGCGGCGCCAGGATATGAATAAGGAGATCTTCGACCTGCAAAAGAGGGAGAAGGTCAACATGTTCGGCGGCTGCCTGCCCATGCTGGTGCAGATGCCACTGCTATTCGGCTTCTACAAGATGCTCTCGAATGTGATTGAGCTGCGCCATGCCGACTGGCTGTGGCTGCACGATCTCGCCGCGCCCGATCCGCTGCATGTTCTGCCCGTGTTCTTCATCGTCACGATGTTCCTGGTGCAATTCCTCACGCCGTCTCCGGGAATGGACCCGACACAGCAGAAGATGATGGCTTTCACCATGCCAGTCTTCTTCGGCTTCATGACCTGGAACCTTGCCTCGGGGCTGGCTCTCTACTGGTCCTTCGGCAATATCATCAACGTCATTCAGCAGATGATCATGAACCGCACCAAGCTGGGTCGCGAGATGAAGGAAATTGCCGCCCGACGAACCGCCAAGCGGCTGGGTAAATCCGCTGTTCGAAAATGAGAAGCCGCTGAAAAAGGTATTAGTTCGGGCACCAGGGCACGATCCATACTGGCGCCCCGACTGTTTCAGCATCTGAGGCCGCGATATTGGGCTTTGCTGACGCTGACGGATCCCATCCTCTGGTTCTATACTGTTTTCGATGCCGATTGAAGATCACACCGCCTCAGCTCACAAGATTGCTGCCTTCCTAAAGACCCTGACCACAATCGGGGGCTTGCGCCTGAAGTACCGGATTACTGCTGGTAGCGGAGCCGCAGACCCGGATGGACTGGAGAACCGCGAGATATACGTGGAGCTCGCCGGCCCGGATGTCCCTCTGCTGACCGAGCGCGGTGGGGAACTGCTGCGCTCGCTCGAGCACGTAGCCGCCAAAATCATCCGGCTCGAGCCGGATGAGCACGACAAGGTCTCCTTTGATGCGGAGAACTTCAAGGCGATCCACGCCCGCCGGCTTCGTCTTACTGCGGAGACGGCTGCGGAGCGGGTTCGCCGCGCAGGCCAGCCCTACAGCTTCGCGCCCATGAGTTCCCGCGAGCGACGCATGTTGCACCTTGCCCTGCGCTCCTACGAAGACCTGGAAACATCAAGCAGTGGCGAAGGAGCCGCGCGCTTCGTGGTCCTGTATCCCCGCGGCTGGCAGCATGACAAAGCCGCCCCCAGCCCTGCTTCTAATATTGATTCCAACCCCGGTTACCGCCGGTAGAATGTCTATTTTGAGTGTATGGTGGCAGGTAGGTCGACTCAGCTGGCAACCGCCGTGTGTTCAATAAGGACAAACTCAAGTTGATAGTTTGCTAAGCGAAGGTCGCTAGAGGATTTCTCCAATGGCGCGCGCCCGGCTCTCCCGTCAAGGTCTCCTTCGACATCTTCTCCACTTAGCGCTTTTTGCCATGGCGATCCCTCATCTGGCTAGCGCTGCATCGCAGGCAGATGTCCCATATCTCAAGGCAACTTTCTGGGGTTGGGTCGATTCAGGCCAAACCAAGCCGGGAAGTATATTTCATGTCAAAGCGGCCAGCGATCTGATCACTGCAACCTGCCTTCTGCTCAAGGGTGCAGACATTCAAGGGCATGTAGTTGACGTTCAAAAACTATCTAAGCAGTCGAAGGAATCGCGTTTGGCTCTTTCCATAGACAGTGCAGAATGTCAGGCGCATGGTAATGCCACATTGAAATTAAAAATCGTAGAAGTCATTGGACCTTACTCAGAGAGTGACGAGCCAGGGCACGCCTACCTTCCGCCTGCGGAAATTCAGGGCGGTGGCAGACAATTAGATCGCTCAGCCTTGAGTATCGCGGACAACGACAATACTTGGCAGTCTCAGGAGACTATTACGGTTGAGCTTGGTGGCGTGCGAAGGCTGAAAGACGTTACACTTCTTCCCGGAGCGGGACCCCAAGGTAGCGCCTTGCTCATCGGCAATGGGCGGAATATAAGACTCGTCCCAAAAACAACGCTCGTGCTTCGTCTCAACAACTAAAACAATTGGCGAAAATAAATCGCAAGTCGGGGCAGGTTCGTCCCGCATATTGCTGCAATAGCAGCGACGGAAGACTTTGATTCAATCGATCAGGGCTGGCGCAGATGTGAATCGCCGCGCTCTGCGAGCGCATCGATTTCGCTTGCATGGCCATCGCGCGGCATCACCACAGCGGTGTTCGCCAGAGGTACCTTGCAACGAAACGACCAATTCGCCGCCTCGCGACCCTCTAACGATGAAACTATCGTCGCCATCTCCACTCCTCCGGGACGCGGCGGTATCGGTATCGTGCGACTTTCCGGCCCTCGATCTCTGCCCATTGCTCTGGGCTTGGTGCGTTTGCGCCATCCGCTTGTCCACGCGCACGCCCGCTTTGCCGAAGTCCTCGATCCGGAGAGGCCCCACGAGAGTGAGCGTATAGATGAGGCGCTTGTAACCTGGTTCGCTGCACCCAACAGCTATACCGGCGAAGACCTGGTCGAAATCGCGGCGCACGGCTCCCCCATAGTTCTAGATCTGCTGGTTCGCCAATCGCTGCTGCGCGGCGCGCGTCTGGGGGAGCCGGGAGAGTTCACCCAGCGGGCATTTCTCTCCGGTCGCATTGACTTGACGCAGGCCGAGGCCGTACGCGATCTGATTGACGCGCAGACGCTATATCAGGCTCGCCTTGCTGCCCAGCAAATGGGTGGCGCTCTCTCTCGCCGCATCCATCCCATCAAGCTCCGCTTGGTCGAAATGATTGCAACGTTGGAAGCCGGTATCGATTTTGCCGAAGATGACGTCGATGTGATTAGCAACCCGGAATTACTGGCGAGGATTTCGGAGGCGGAGCAGGCTCTTGCCACAATTGCCGCTACCTTCGCGCAAGGCCGCATCGTTCACTCGGGACTTACTCTGGCGATCGTAGGCCGACCCAATGCCGGCAAGTCTTCACTCTTCAACCGCATCGCCGAGCGCGAGCGCGCCATCGTCACCGCAAGTCCTGGCACCACACGCGATCTGGTCACGGAACGAGTCTCTATTGGTGGCATCCCTGTCGAACTCGTCGATACAGCTGGATTACGCGAGGCCAGGGATGAGGCTGAGTCAATCGGTATTCAGAAAACGCGCGAGGCATTTTCGGAAGCCGACATCGTCCTGCTTGTCCTCGATGCGACTCAGGAACGAAACGCCGAGGAGACAGATTTACTTGCGGCCATCTCCAGCCGGCCAGCGCTCGTCGCTTTGAATAAGTCTGATCTGGTACCGGAGAAGACCATTCCTGCCGAACTGTCTTCGCTTACTGTAGTGAGCACTTCCGCTTTGACGGGGGCCGGCATTGACGAGCTTCGCAAACAGGTTCTGGCCAAAGCCGGGGCGACTGGCGAACCGCAGAGTGGATTGTTGACTAACCTCCGCCAGCACCAGACCGTCGCCGCCGCCGTGCAGGCGTTGTCAGTTGCGGCGAGTGCTGTTGCCAATCGCACTCCGCATGAGATGCTCCTGATAGATCTGTACCAGGCCCTTCGCCAATTAGACGCCCTGACCGGCGAAACCACCCCGGACGACATCCTAAACCTAATCTTCTCCACCTTCTGCATCGGAAAATAATAGCGATCTAGAAATCCTCCGATCCTCCGCAGGACTCTCAAAGTTACTACTGATCCCAGCATTACAACCGCTTGCAATTGTAAGAGTCCCTTCTGGGAGCGCCTCGCAACAAGCGACCGATCATAGTTGCTACTTAAACTCGGCTTCCGAATGATCCCATGTTCGTTGATTCAGGCGATCTCTTGGTGCGTCTCGAAACCAGCCCCATTTGGAGAAGTATCGCCACGCAGACTGCATATGGTGTCGCAATAAATGCCAGCTCGTGTAAGACCCCTTTGCGTACTCGTGAAAGATCGAGACGCCCGGAAAGAAGACCGTAGAGGAAACTCCTCCAATCCTTCGGCAAAGGTCCACGTCTTCCATATACATGAAGTAACGCTCGTCGAAAAGACCGATGGTTCTCAATATCTCCGTTCGGACCAGCAGGAAGCACCCCGACAAGGATGGGACAACGGATGGCGCTGCCATACTCACGCCGCGTAGAAGATAGCGATCGATCCTGGATTGAAATATGCTGCGGCCTATCCGCCCTCCGAATCTCCGAGCAATCAGATCTAGCGGCGTGGGTAGTAATTTGCAAAGAATCTGTTCGCTTCCATCCGGGTATTGGACCCGGGGCATCACTGCTCCAACCTGCGGGTTGTCTTGCATAAACTTGTAGAGCGTAACCAGGATGTCGGGATCAAAATGAACGTCAGGATTCAATATCAGGTGATATTCGGACCTTCCCAGATACCTGCGCATCGCAACGTTGTGCGCTGCCCCAAAGCCAACGTTGCGACCGTTGAAGAAATAATC
>JANXZS010000284.1 GCA_025355385.1 Acidobacteriaceae bacterium
ATGCTTCCGTTCTACTTCCGCTTCGCCCTACGGGCTACGCTCCAGCAGAACGGAACACTATCCTCTTAACCACAACGTTCCAGGGGTGGGCCAGAACAAACCGCCGAAGTGGGCCAAGCCATATTGCCAAACACACCGCTCACCACCAGTTCATGCTTCTTCGGTCGTTCGCGACAACGCTCTCTGGCTCACCATAGAACGGCTCGCCTCTTTATGCGTCCTACTGTGCCCCTGACAGGCGTCCGCTTACGGACCATCTGCCTAGTCAGGTACACGCGTCTTTTCTAGTTACGGACTATTTCAGACCGATGGTCATGGAGGAACCCGTCACGGTTCGCTGTGATCCGTCGCTCTCGACTGCAATTACTTGGACCACAGCTATCGTAATAGGTAGACGCATGTCGTCTGGAACGTGTAGCGAGAGAGCACCTATTGGACCGCTTCGAATCGGAACTTTGCCGCCGATGAGGATACAGTGTGC
Source organism: Acidobacteriaceae bacterium (assembly GCA_025355385.1). Lineage (GTDB taxonomy): Bacteria > Acidobacteriota > Terriglobia > Terriglobales > Acidobacteriaceae > JANXZS01. Next base: position 482 of record JANXZS010000284.1, read on the forward strand.
TGACTTACACTTGAGGGCCTTTCCCTTAAGTGTTACGTTAATGTCAAATGTAACACCAAGCGGAGCGGCTATTTGCCATTCCAGCCCGGACAGCCTGGCGGAAGATGTCTGGAGTGTAATTGGGACCATAGTGGCGCCTCCCGCTGACATGGTCCCGCTTGACAAGCTCAGGATGTCCTGCGGTGGCTTGCGAAACGTCAGAAATACGAACCCTACTATAAGTAACAGGATGATCACGTAGATACTGTTTTGTCTCATCACACTCATGCACTGCAATAGTTACGCTAGGGTCTTCCAGCGGCATCGCGCCATCTTATCCCATCGGTATCAAGCCTGCTCATTCGCAAAGTTGGCGATACCGGAGTCGGTCTAGCGAAACATCAAAAGCGTTGTTGAACGCAGCTTCCTTAACATTACAAGTTCTCAGGTGATGCGAACAGATGGGCAAAGCAAAGTCGTATTCGTCTTTATGCTCTTGACATTGAGATTCACTCTTCGATCAAAAGCTCAAGTTTTGACGTTAAGAAGGCAGCGAGCTCTAGCGATGCTGTAGGTGAAATAGAGAAGCGCCAGGCCTATAAAGTCGGACCACGCATTAGAAGTCGCGACTTTTGCCGTGCTTAGCACGAGTGCCGGTAACACTATTAATGTAGACATGATATAAAGCGTTTTCCACTCCCCTCTCGCAAGTCCAATAATTATTCCGAAGGCTATACCTAATTCACACCCTAAAACAAACAGTGCGAGGAGTACCACCCTTGTGTTCGCAGAGTGCGGAAAGTCCCGTAAGAATACTCTAAACACGTGTGTCCCGTGCCACCGCTGCTTGCGGTAGAAAGCCCGAAGGCTTTGCGGAGTACCATAGTGAATTACTGCAAGTTCGGGGAAGGAACAGACAGATAAGCCTGCGTGACGGGCCCGCTCACAGAGCTCTGCATCTTCATTCGTCTCGATTGATTCATCAAATCCGCCAATGCTGAGGAAGTGTGCGCGGCCTATCATTAAATCACCTCCAGGCACATAATTAACGCAGCCAACCTTGGCCGTTGTCTGGTGCCTATCCCAAATCGTGGCGAGGAGGGATGAGCCTGCCGGGATCCGGTAATGCGCCCCTACAATACCCGCTCCATTCTCGACCACACGCCGCATTCCGTCACGGAGCCAGGTTGGAGGGACGACACAATCAGCATCGACGAAGGCGATGTGTACTCCCTTTGCCATAGATACGCCAAAATTTCTCAGTGCGGAAATGAATACACGCTGACGAACAAATACCCGAATATTCAATTCACTAGCAAAAGACTCCGCGATCTGGATTGTTGAGTCAGTTGACCCGTTGTCGATTACTACGACCTCAAAGTGCTTCCGCAGAAAGTCAGCGCGAACGAGGGACTCAAGACAGTTTCGGAGATGTCTTTCCTCATTTAATGTTGGGATGACTACCGACATCTGCAGCAATTGCGAGAGTTCATGCGTCGTAGATAGTGTCTCATTTCCCAAGGTGCTCATAATGCGACCACTAGAGCGTCACTCGCACCAAGCAGAAAGAAAGCAAGACGATTCCGCGTTGTTTTTATGAATAAGTGCATCTATTTCCGATAATTCTTCATGCTTGGCAAGTGCGCGAGCCACAACCGTCTCAGCATTGATTGCTTTGTCCAGTACGATTGCTTGTTCTCGCGGCCACGAGCGATTTGTAGAGAGCTAAATAGTGATTTGTCATGCCAGAGGACGAGTAGGATTTTGCAACTAATGCCCGCGCCCGCTCTCCCATCTTCCTGCGTAGACCGGGATCATTTATCAATCCGCAAAGCGCCTCCGCAAGCGAATCAATTTCGCCCGGTTCGACAAGAAACCCCGTGTCCCCTTCAAGGATTACATTCGGAATGGCACCGACATTTGTGGTCACTATCGCCTTTCCCGCTGCCATCGCCTCGAGCAGGGACATTGGTAGGCCCTCTAGATAGGAAGGGAGCGCAAAGATATCAACCGAGTCATAGAACGTGGTCATGTCTTGAACGTGCCCAACGAAGTCGACGTGGGATGCTATCTGTAGCTCCTTTGCTTCTACCTCGTACACGCTTCGAGAGGGGCCCTGTCCGGCAATCACAAATTGGGTGTTAGGAAATGTCTGCAATACCTTTGCCGCAGCACAAAGAAACTCATGGATACCTTTTTGGGGGACCAGACGGGCGGCCATCGCGATTACAAGGGGCATTTGTCGGCCGACTCCATCATCCGTAGAGTTCCCAGGAGGATGACTGGACCGGCTACGCTCGACCCTTTTGTCTGGATCATAGCTCCCTCCAGCATCCCGCAGTTCGGTAAGTGGAATCCCGTTGTCGATGATCGTAATCTTTGCCGAGGGAATCCCTGCCCTCTGAAGCTCGGCACCGACTTGCGAGCTGACCCCCACAATTTGAGAGAATTTGCGCAGTACAAGCTTATCCACAATGCCGTAAAGACGTAAGGCGCGCGAACCATTGGTCCAATTGTGACAAGTTGAAAGCAGAACAATGGGTAAACCGTGGGCTGCGAGATATCCGTAGATGTCTGCCTTGTATCCGTGGGTGTGCAGAAGACTGGGCGTCTCCTTCCTAAGATGATCACGTAAGCGACGAATGGCATTCCAATCGATACGTCCATGACATGGTATGGAATTAACGACGGCACCCAATGCACCAACTCGGTGGGCAACTTCCATGTGCGGATTCTGCTGGTTCTCGAACACGCAGACATGTACGTCACAATCTAGCGCAAGGAGCCCGGCGACGAGATTGACTAGAACGCTCTCGGCCCCGTAGTATCCCCCACTGCTGATTAGTTGCATGACCTTCATCGAAAGACGGATACCTTTAAAAAGATGCTAGCGATGCGGCAATACCAAAACATTGGTCTATACGTTGGAGAGCAAAGGTGGAAGCATCATCCCAGATTGAGCGAAAGAAATACATCAATTTGACAACGGCTCGTAAGTGCATCGCATTGTCGATCTCACTTCAACGACGAATGCAGGTTGTTTCGATTGGCAAGGGCAGTCCAGACTCGATGGTACTGAGAGTCACCAAATATGAACTGCGCCGATGCGCGAATGACTTGTTCCATTCGAATGATACCTCTTGTACATGGCGTCTGTCTTACTAACCCCCCGAGGCGGCCCAGCCCTATGCTGCTGCGGATCATTGCGCGTCCGATGACTTGGAGATGCGGATGAGGTTTTTCATAAACCCAAGGGTTAGAAAGATAGACCGATCGATACTGTGCCTCAGATGCGAAACGCAATACTCTGGAATCAACACGGCCGCCTGGCATGGAGACGTCTGTTATCGGTTGGCCCAACTTGTCCTCGAGATGTGCCTTCGTAAAGTCTAGCTCGTGCCTTAGATCGTTGTTGTCGCATTGCGGCAGGAAGCGGTGAGACCATCCGTGAGCTCCGATTGAATGACCACACTGAATCAGTTCCCGAACCTGAGACCACCTCATGAAGTTATTCCGGTTTTCAATGAGGCCGGCAGTCAAGAAAAAGGTAGCCTTAATCCCATAACGTTCTAGGAGCGATAGCGCATGATCCACGTTGCTCTGATGGCCATCGTCGAAGGTTATCTGCGGCCGCATGGCACCATCAGCTGTGCAGCCAAGAATGAAGCGCAGGTGCGCATCAAATTGATCGCAGCCTACGGTGTACCGTGACTTGGGTCTGCCAGGAAGGACTTCGTGGTAGGCTAGCACCGTTGGTTTAGGCCAAGAATTATTCATAGCATTGATGTTCCTAAACCTCTTAAATCAAGTTACTCTCGCCAAGAGTTGTTCCTGAAACCGGCCCCTCTTGCTTCTTAGTATGGATCTCCCAGGCGCTGCGGCGGCTGTGATTATAGACGCTTTGTTTGCCTTGTCTCTTTCGCAGCCCGACGCGGTAGGGCAGCCAAAACACGAAATAGTGAAGAGTTGCCGCAGAGAAAGATCCCGTAAAGCCAGTTAGTCGGCCTTCGCTTATGTTAGTTCGTGGAATCACATATGGATCCGTGGATTTGCACCACAGTCCTGGTTCATTGGTGAAGGCGGCGCAATATCCACATGTTTTAACGCTCTCTCTAGAGTCAACATCCCAGTTTCCATTTGGATAAGAAAAAAAACGCACCGGCTCCCCTAACTGAGCATAGATCTCAAGTTTGGAGTCTGATAGTTCACGTTCTCTTGTTTTCTGAGAGAGGCCCGGCAAAATTTCATGATTTGCGGTATGCGACCCAAATGCTACACCTTTACGATGTAACTCCCGCAGGTGCTCCCAGCACATGGTCGAGTCGATTCCAGATTCATCGGCGGAAAAATGGTCTGCGAGCGCATGTAGTGCCGTGGCACGATCTGGTGAATCCAGACCCTTTAACATCTCCAGAAATGCTTCTTGCGAGCCAAAGTTATAGGGATGTCCAAAGCGACGAAGAAGTAACTTGAGTTGATTTAACGATGATCGATTGCTGATAGCAGCTTTCCAAATCGCATTAGCTCGTTCCGGCCAGAATGGATGGACCTTGCCAACCATATCCGAACATAAGAAGATGCACGACGGAATAGCCCTTTGCAGTAATTCAGGAACGGCAGATTCAAAGTTATCGATCCAGCCATCATCAAAAGTTAGCGCCAAATGAAGACCCGGTTTGAAGGATGCACCTTCCTGGAGAGGAATGACCTCAATCGTTTTCGAGAGATAATCGAGTGCGCGTTGAAATGTCTGCTGCCGTACTATCATGCCTCCGGGCGAATTCGTTAGTCGGGCACTGTGATCATCAAGTACGCGGTGTAGAGTTAGCACAATTGTTCCGTTCTCTTCAGAGAGACGCCATCTTGCCCACGCTGTTGCGCCGGTCCTGAACAATATTTGGAACCAGAGATGTTTAAGAACTCGCCTGATCCAGAGGAGCCTGCCGTAGCCGTAGTTCATACGTGGCTTTTGAAACCTCCACAGTTGAAGGGGCAAGCGGCAATCACCTGACAATGGGCTGCGTTTCGAATCACGTTAAGGATAGTCTCGTAACCAACAGACAAACCCCAGCAAGAACGAGTCATTGTCGTTCACCTAGCGCTGTTTCGTAAACTTCGACCATGCCATTAATCATCGACGCTTGATTGAAGCGGTTCAGGAAAATGCGACGGCCCTCCGTACCCATACGTCTCCGTAGTTCCGGGTCGCGGAGAAGCACGCTAAGCGCATGAGCAACAGCGTCAACGGATTCGCTCGCTATTAGATAGCCATTGACGTCATTGGCTATCGCTTCCCGGTTACCGCCGACGTCTGTTGCCACACATGGTAGCGCACACATCATGGCTTCGATCAGGGCGTTAGACATCCCCTCACTTCTTGAAGGGAGAACGAAGACATCACTCGCGATTAGAATTGACGCAACTTCCTCTGTCGGCCCGCAAAAGCGGATGTGGTCTTGTAGTGATAGAGATGTCACTAGTTGTTCGAGCTCTACGAGGTGGTCAGGTTCATGAACATCTCCAACAAAAAGGAAGATGATGTCGGGAAAGCTGAGGACCACTTGTGCCGCCGCCCGAATCAGGAGATCAAAGCCTTTGACTTTTCTGACGTGACCTACTGTCGTTACTACCAGCGTATGCGTATTGTCAGCCAGGCCTAACTTCTGTCGGGCCGTGGCCCGTGAGAGCGTTGTCGGCAAAAGATCGTCCACTCCGTTATACACAGTGGTCACTCGGTTTGCCGGTAATCGGTCAGCCTCGATGCACCACGTGCGCACACGGTCCGACACAGTCACTATCCTCTTCGCCATGCAGCCGAGATAACGATATGCGATCCGGTGCTTTGTGCTACGTAGTATTCCCATATCTCGTCGGCTTGAAATATGTATCACACCTGGGACACTCTTCACTATCAACCCTCCCCACAGGTCGGAGGTCTCAAAAAAAGTGTGGACCATGTTGATGTTGTGCTGACGGATGTAATTCCGTAACCTTCGGCCGACCCTGAGCGCGTTCATATCGTAGGTTCTTCCCAGCGGTATAACCTCTAACGGACAAGGGAAGGTCGCTCTGAGGTGGGGAGAAAGATTCGCCCTGAAAGTGATCGCCGTAGCCCGAAATCGGGAGGGGAGATCTCGAATCAGCCTCATAAAGGCCCGTTCAGCTCCCCCCATCTCCACGAGTTCGTCAATCATGAAGAGAATATTGATGACTTCTTTGACGTCGCGAGTGTCTGTCCGTCCGCTGGGTGGCGCGATAGCAATTTGCTCGGGCTTTCCGACGGATAGGAGCGCGGTGGACACTAGAATCTCCATTTCTGGCATCTCTTAAAAGATCCCGTTGCTGTCTAATCGTAATGGATTACCGTATTCTCGTGACTCTAATAAGCCACGAGAGCTAGCTCATCTGTTTTGAGGTCACCGAGGAGTTCGGGTGCGGTAATGTCTTGTGTTTCGCGCATGATGATTAAACCTCTCATAGAGCATCCGAGAATGATCCAGAGATAGCCGTCCACTTGTTGATAATCCCATCTGTCGCCAAAAAGGTTTAGTGCTGCCGCACATGCAATCAGTGCGACGAATGCTAAACCCAGGCCGGACCAGAACGGATCGTTCGCCCCGGCGCGTAACGCCCTTCCAACCCCCAAAAGCCTGTAGAGCAGAATCATGAATAGGACCATCCCAACCAGACCTGTTTCCACCAATACCTTTACATAATAATTATGCGTGTCACGAAAGCTACCAACTCGGTTCAGTAACTTGTAGGTATTAAAACCAGTTCCTGTGACCGGGTTACGCTCAAAAAGTTCCAGCGCGTCTCTCCAAAGAGTCAGGCGCTCTTCGGAGGAAGAGTCGAATTGCGCTCCGGCTGCAGGTGTGCCAGTCGTCATTGCAATCCGTTGTTGTACGGATAGCGGAAGGATCAGTTGCCACCCAACCATGAGCAGCAGAGCAATTACTAGTAACTTACGAGACTTTAGTAGGCCGAGGGCGATCATACCAACCAGAAAGCCGATGTATCCCCCGCGAGAAAAAGAAAACAGCAGACAATAAATACCGGAGGCGATGACAAAGGCGAGGCCTATCTTCGGCAGAAGCCTTTTAGTTGAAACAAACAAGCCCAGCAAGAAGGAACAAAGCATGGCTTCAAATGCGGCCAGGCCATTCACACCGGCGTAACCCAGAAGTCCAGCATCACGGACGTCCTCAGAGAACACAGTCAGATCACGCCCGCTAAGCAACGAGTAGTAGTTGCGATTCACAACCAAGGCTGATAGGCACATCGTCACAATCAGAAACTGGACTTGTCGCTTCTCTTTCACAGCGCACGCGACAACGGAGGCAAGCAAGAACATTTCTACATAATTCTTCCAGCCGGAGAATCGTGCATCGGTAATCCACAGTGGAAGCGGCGAGCCGACAAAATACGACCCTTCCCACAGTGAGAAGTATAGAAAGACAGCAAATAAGAGCAGATACCTATTTAGCGGCAGCCGTGGACTGAGCGGCTGGCCTTTGAAGAGCAATCCGAGTACAGCTCCTAGGAGCAAAAGGTCCACAAACTGAGAACCAAGAAAGAAATCATGTATCTTGTATCGCCCCGTCTGCAAAGGAAGAGCAAACGCAAGGAGATATAAACCGACGGCTGGTCGCCATACAACCGATGCTGCAAATGCGAGCCACATCCCGATGTAAAGAGTCCAAGGAAGAAGGCCTTCCGCGCCGAAATGGAGATGAACTAGCATCGGTGCGTCGCAGGTAATGCAGATCTCACACGTTCGGAAACTTCTAGGCAAATCTGACGGAGGTTGTGCGCCCGATCAGACCAAGAAAAGTCCACGACTGCTCTACGTCTTCCTGCTTCGCCTAGCCTTCTTCGCAGTTCGATATTGGATAGGAGCAGTTCCAGAGCTTTCACAACTTCATCCACGTTTTCAGGATCCACCAAAATGCCGGTAGAATTCTCTATTACTGCTTCGCTTGTGCCCCCCGTTCGCCCACCCAGTACGGGCTTGCCGGCTGCGTTGGCTTCCAAGAAGACCATCCCGAAGCCTTCCATCTCGCCTTTTACCTCCCGATTTGCAAGCACAAACAAATCAGACAATCGATAAAAGTCCGCAAGTTCAGTTTCCGGCACCTTACCAATAAAAGTCACCTTCTCTGACAACTTCAAGTCACGCACCAAGGACATCAGGGCCGGCTTTGAAGGTCCTTCTCCGACGATGAGGTAGTGGTAATCACCAGGCCAGTTGGAGAGTTTGGCCAGTGCTGTCAATATCACGCTGTGGCCTTTATGGGGCACAAGCCTACCAACACTGAGAAGAACGGTCTTCCCGTTTAGATGCAATTGCCGAATAAGATCCTGCCTCGGCGAGCTGGGAGCAAAGCGTTCACAGTCCACGCCAGGAGTTATTTTGTAAATGGAAGTGTCCTTGACCCCAATGCGAAGGAGATTCTGACGCGCGAACTCATTGGCAGCAATCACGAGGTCAGCATTTGTGTAAACACTGTCTCGAACACGGTATTGGTAGCGGCTGCAATCGGTCCGGGTTATCTCCTCGCCGTGCGCATACGCGATGTATGGAATCTTCAGCGAACGTTTGATCCACATTCCGACGACACCTTGAGGGAATAAATCGCCGGTGTGCAGAAGATTCACATGCTGGCTCCGAAGCAGTTGAAGTGACCGAGCCATCGCGGGGAAGAGCTTAAGTGCCTGCTGATATTTCCAGTCTGGCAAGGGCTGAGCGTGCCGCTTGATTTGAAACGTAGGTGTTTGCACTGCAGCATCGAAGGATTTCCACCCGGGAACCTTCGTCGTTAAGATTGAAATCTGATCACCGCACTGCTCGCTCAGTCCTTTGAAGAGGTTGAAGTAGTACACTCTCGAACCTCCCGCGTGCGGCAGAAACGAGTCAGTGAGCAGAGCCATATTCAAGGTTTCGCGCGCGGGATTCCACGCCACCTCGCTCAATGTAGAGGGGGCAGCGCAGCTATCGCGCCTCGGGTTATGATTCGCTTTGACTACGTTCATAGGGACTCAATCGTGTGACCGCTCTTTATCGAGGTCGAAACCGCACAGAACCCGCAGTCCCGTTGACGTGGCCGGGCGGTAAAGGTGTTACAGGGCACGTAGTCCTCGCCGGCGAAACTCAACCATTTGAGCAGAAGTCGGAAATGTAAAGTATGTGGCGCCTGCCTTGTTGAGTGGAACGGGCACTTGCTCGTTATGCGTGATCAGGCGCAAAACGCGTGCCATGCAGTGTGCCCCGTGCTTCTTGGCGCGCTTGATCAGATGATCAAGAGATTCCTGCGGATCGATCACTAACTCATCCTGAAGTATGGCCCGACCGTCGTCTATCTTCTCTTCCATGTAATGGATTGTGACGCCCACTTTGCTTTCCCGATGGAACATCTGCCAAAAGGTCGGCATCATCCCTTTGTACTTAGGCAGGGGGGCATGATGTATGTTAATGCAACCAAGAGGCGGCGTGTTTAGAAGCGGAGGCTTGAGGATGAAAGGACATGCGACGGATATCAAGAGGTCTGTTCCGCGTCCTGACATTCCGTCACAGAAGTCATCCGAGTTAGGATTGTCCGTTCTATCGCAAACAATTCCGTAGGCTCTACATAGCTGACTCAGTGTGTGAAAGCGCTTCGCATTGCGCCCTTTCGGAAAGATCCCCAGACATCGTGCACTGCCAAACCTTGACAGGATTCTGACCATTCCTATGGGCCCGTACAGGGCTGTGAGCTGCTTAAGGAGTTGGATTCGTGAGCGCTTTCCCATCGGCTTACAAAGGGAGATCCGTTTAATCGTGAATTCCGCTGCATAGTTCTTGATGAACTCCTCGAAGAACGGAAGGACGTACAGCGGGTTATCATCAGCCAGAAACTCAATGCTCATCCTGCTCATCGGGATGCTCATGGCCTCACCGTTTCCCATACAACGTACTTTCTCCCACGGAGAAGTTCAATCACACTGACGAATGCGGCGATGTTGATGGTGCAGAAGTAAAGTGGGATACCCAATACTTTCGAGATTCTATGCAGAGGAATGACCAGTGCCAGAAGTGCGGATAAATAGAACGCAAGTTGCAAACCAAACATGATTTTAAAGGAGAGATCATAAACTAGTAGGGCATTGCCTACGAGGAGACCCAGGAGATAGAAGGGGACGAACCAGCGTAATACTTTATGCGAAAGCAGCTGGAAGGATACCCAACCGCTCTTAAGGGGGTTAAGTAACTCACGGACGCTCAGCAGGCCTCGCATGGCTCGAGTAATCACACGAACTCGCATCTTAAATTCCTGCTGAGAACTCTCAGTTGTTGCCTCGTAAGCTAGCGCCCGTTTCTCGAAGACTACGCGATAGCCCTTCCGGATAGCGTGCAATGGCTGGACCAGGTCGCTGATGATGTCTGGAGGAAGCTCAGTGTATGCGCCCTTCCGCACGGAATAAATGCATCCGCAGCAACCTGTAATGGTCTTTATCCGCGATTGCAGACGCTTAATGGTGTTTTCGTAATTCCAAAAGGCAATTGTTCCAGCACCGGTTGGGGAGTTTCCATCCTCGTCGAAATACTGGTATTGCCCGCTTACTGCTCCGACCATAGGATCCCGATAATTTGCCGCGAGGTAACGGAGCGCCTGCGAGTGATATACGGTCGTAGCATCTGAAAACACGACGATGTCACCCTTGCAGGTCCGCACCCCCTCGTTCTGAGCATTTGTTTTGCCCTTGCGCTGGGTCGTACGCATCAAGCGGAGGCGGATATCTGCAAAAGACTGCACGATCTCCTCGGTGGCATCGGTGGACCCATCGGAGACCACGACAACCTCGAACTTGTCCATGGGATAATCCAGTTTAAGGGTGCTCTCCAGCTTTGCGCGAATCCCAGAGGCTTCGTTATAGGCGCAGATCAGAACGCTTATTGACGGTTGAAAGCCAGTCGGGATCCTGCGAGGCGGGACGAGTGAAGAGATCGCCGCGAGCAGCGCCGGATAGCCGATGTAAACGTAGAAAACCAAGGCAAAGGAGACGACAAACAGTGCGGCTCCAAAGCCGTGCCAACTCGTCAGTCCAAGTTTGAATAAATCCGTCACTCAACCCCTGTTATCGCATCCACCGATTCGACCTTGTAAGGAGGAAATAGATATCCCTGCTAGAGGTCACTTAGCTCTTTGTAAGGATCTCTCGCCTCGCCTCCCTGGCATGCTGCAATCGTGGTTCCGTTTGCCCGATAGGCGTTTATGCGCACTTACCGGCCTATCGCAATCGGTCTGGAGGTTGAACGCTGGTCGGTCCCTTTCGGCCTCTATGTTCCTCACTCCACTGCACTACGCCTTCGCAACGGCTGTTTTCAGTTTGTTTGGCTGCAGGCCGTTGATAGGGCCGCATGTGCAGTGATTTGCGATCAATTGCAGCAAATTGCAAAGGCAGAAGTGTGTTAACTAGAAATTCAGATCAGGGTCGGCCTATCCGGGGGGAGTCATACGTGCCGGTTCATGTTTTTCTAGCCAATATGGGGATTCCGCGGGCTAAGTTGAGCTTTGGTCTTTCGCTTGCTCTATTCGAATATCATGGGACTCTGAAATATCACGTCGCTGGAGTCTGTGAAATCAATACTTTCGGGCATCGTTCAAAATTGAATTAAGTTGGCATTAGTGTGCATTCTTTTGCATCTGCGTAGCTAACTCTATCAAGGATTTGATTGGTTTAGGAGGATTCGTGATCAAGATCGGCGTCATCGGATACGGGTATTGGGGACCCAATCTGGTTCGCAACATCTTTGAAGTTGCGGATACGCAGGTGGTCGCAGTCAGCGACATGCGTGAAGATCGGCTGCAACAGGTTAGCAGCCGCTACCCATCGGTAGAAATAACCACCGACCACCGACGGTTGCTCGACAACCCTGAGATTGACGCCATCGCCATCGCAACGCCGGTTTCGACGCACTACGATTTAGCCATGCAGTCATTACAAAGTGGCAAACATGTGATGGTAGAAAAGCCGATGACTTCGTCCTCCGAGCAGGCCTTGTGCTTGATCGATGAGGCGGCTCGCCGCAAACTGACGCTGATGGTCGATCACACCTTCGTCTACACCGGCGCGGTGCGCAAGATCAAACAGATGGTCACTGCAGGAAGACTAGGTGACATCTATTACTACGATTCCACCCGCATCAACCTGGGCTTGTTCCAGCGGGATGTAGATGTAATTTGGGACCTCGCCGTACATGATCTGGCAATCATGAATTTCATTCTCCCATCTTCCCCCTGTGCGGTAGCTGCGACAGGAATCAATCACATAAGCGGCGGGAACGAAAATCTTGCCTACATCACCATGTTTTTCGAGGAGAATATGATCGCTCACCTTAATGTGAACTGGCTCTCGCCTGTCAAGGTTCGCCGCACATTGATCGGTGGCAGTAAACAGATGATCGTTTACGATGACATGGAACCCAGCGAAAAGGTGAAGGTTTACGACAAGGGAATTACTGTCAATGGAACATCGGACTCTCTTTACAGGGCTTTAGTGGGCTACCGGTCAGGCGATATGTTCGCTCCTCAACTGGATGTCTCAGAGGCACTCAAGGTAGAGATCCAGCATTTTGCGGATTGCATCCGTACGGGCGCAGAGCCCATCACTGGCGGTTCGGCTGGATTGCAGGTAGTCCGCATTCTGGAGAGCGCCTCTCTTTCCATGAAGCAGCGCGGCAAGCTGGTGCAGCTTGCGCCGGACGTACTCACAGTTGGTCGTGGAGCGTGATATGTCTGAGATAGTACTGGTCAGCGATGGCGGGGCGGTGGACGGAGGTGCGCTGACGGGGCATACACCGACCTCAGCGGCTGGGCGGGATTTCTGTCGCATTGCGCCAGACGTGAAGCTAGGAAATGATGTCCGTATCTTTGCATTCGTGAATCTTTATGGCTGCGCGATAGGCGACAACAGCAAAATCGGAACCTTTGTAGAGATCCAGAAAAACTCCGAGGTAGGGAAGAATGTAAAGGTATCCAGTCATACCTTCATATGCGAAGGGGTTCAGATTGAGGACGAGGTATTTATAGGTCACAACGTCTCATTCATCAATGACAAATATCCCAGGGCGATGGGTGCCAGCGGTGAATTGCAGACGGAAGCAGACTGGCAAGTTATCAGGACAGTCGTTAAGCGCGGCGCATCGATTGGCACGAGCTGCACTATTCTCTGCGGTGTTACGATCGGTGAATTTGCAGTGGTGGGTGCTGGTAGCGTCGTTACGCACGATGTCCCAGCCTACGCAGTTGTCGCTGGCAATCCCGCTCGGTTGCTGAAAAAACTGGAGGTGAGATGAAGGTTCCTTTTGTTGATTTGCAAGCCCTGCACAGCGAAATAGAGCAGGAGCTGCGGGAAGTATTCGACAGGGTTCTCAGCAACTCTACGTTTGTACTGGGGCCCGAAGTAGAACGTTTCGAGAAAGAGTTTGCAACCTACATCGGTTCAGCCCATTGCGTTGCAGTGAATACCGGCACCGCTGCGATTCACCTAGCGCTGGCTGCGCTCGGGGTGGGAGCGGGGGATGAAGTTATCACTGTTCCGCACACCTTCATCGCGACTGCGGAGGCTATTACCGCGGTTGGGGCACGCCCGGTATTCATCGATATCGATCCCATCTCCTTCACCATGGACCCCACCCTGCTTGAAGTGGCGATCACCAGCAGGACGCGCGCTATCATTCCTGTCCATTTGTATGGTCAGGTTGCGGACATGGATCCTATCTTGGAGATCGCAAACAGCCACGGCATCCCCGTCATTGAAGACGCCTGCCAAGCCCACGGGGCACAGTACAAAGGCCGCAAGGCGGGTGTACTTGGCATAGCTGGCTGCTTCAGCTTCTATCCTGGGAAGAATCTTGGCGCACTCGGCGAAGGTGGAGCCGTAACCACCGACGATGCCGATCTGGCGCGGCGAATACGGATGTGGCGCGATCATGGGTCATCGAAGAAGTACGAACATCAGTTCCCAGGCCTCAACATGCGCATGGAGGGTCTGCAAGGTGGAGTTCTTTCAGTCAAGCTCAAGCATCTGGACCGATGGAACGATCAACGGCGCCATGCTGCGTCAGAGTATGCAAAAGCACTTGCCGGGTCCGATATAACTATACCCGCGGAGATGGCCTATGGCCGCCATGTCTATCATCTTTACGTGATTCAGTCAGACCACCGCGACAACTTGAGGCACCAGTTAGCTGAGGCCGGAATAGAATCAGGATTGCATTATCCCATACCGTTGCATCTTCAAGAGGCATATCGATCTCTGGGTTACAGGGCAGGTGATTTCCCGATGACGGAAAAAGTTAAGAGTCGCATTCTTTCTCTTCCAATGTACCCCGGTGTTTCCCCTGAAGCAGTTGCGAAAGTAGCAGCTGGGCTTCTAGAAGGTTGCCATGTCAACCAGGGGTGAGGCCGATATAGTCGCGGGGGCACGGATTGTATCCGCAGTCTTTGGCTGCGCAATGGTCCAGAACGATCCTGCATGGGAGTGGGAGTACGCTGCGCACCTGAAGAAGACTTATACAGCCGTCGAATTGGTTGGTCTGTATTCAAGATATCGAAGCGAGGAGGGCCCCTTCGAGACACAGCTGCGGCGAGTTATCTTTCGCGCCATGTGCAAGCAAGCTGGCCATGGAATCCAGATCGGTCCCGACATTGTGTTGAAACATCCCGAGACCATGGAACTTGGAGACTCGGTATTCATCGGCGCCCAAACGATGATTCAGGGGCGCTTTGATGGCATGTGCCGGATTGGCAACCATGTTTGGATTGGTTCCCACGCATACTTTGATGCGCGGGATCTTGTAATTGAGGACTATGTGGGATGGGGACCCGGAGCGAAGGTTCTCGGTTCGTCTCACACAGGCGAACCGATCGATCTACCGATCATTGCCACCGGACTTGAAATTAGACCGGTGGTGATCGGCTACGGTGCAGACATAGGGACCAATGCGACAATCCTTCCCGGTGTTCATGTAGGTGCGCATTCTATCGTCGGTGCAGGCGCGGTAGTAACCACCGATGTTCCTGAATATGCCGTGGTCGCAGGAGTGCCTGCAAAAGTTATCCGGCTCCGAACCTGATAAGTTAATGTTCCAACTCAAGGCGATGAAGATAAAACACAACCCGCTCCAGGTTTGTGTAATGAGGAAGTCATAGGCCGTGATAGCGGCAGGAGAAGATGGAATGAACCGGATTCAAGGCACGAAGATTCTTATCACGGGTGGGGCAGGCTTTGTTGGAAGCACCATTGCTGATCAACTACTGGACGCAGGTGCGGCTGAAGTACGTGTGCTGGATAACTTCATTCGCGGAACGCGGCGCAATCTAGAAAGCGCGAGGGACAAGGGAGATCTTGTGATCATCGACGGCGATATCCGTGACGTCGATATCGTTGACAGTGCTGTCGAAGGAGTTGACTACGTCTTCCATCAGGCGGCTCTGCGTATTACCCGCTGTGCTGAGGCACCTTGCGAGGCAATTCAGGTATTAATCGATGGGATGTCGAATGTTCTGGAAAGTTCGGTTCGCCACAAAGTAAAAAAAATTGCTGCTGCATCTTCCGCTTCCGTTTATGGCGATCCATCTTACCTTCCTATGGACGAACTCCATCCTTTCAATAACAGGACGCTTTACGGGGCAGGGAAGATCGCGAACGAACAAATGCTTAGAGCATATTTCGAGATGTTCCGATTGCCGTATGTTGCCTTCCGCTACTTCAACGTCTATGGGCCGCGTATGGATCTGGACGGAGTCTATACCGAAGTTCTCATTCGCTGGCTGGATGCGATCGAGTCAGGAAACCCACCCCTCATATTTGGCGACGGCTCGCAGTCCATGGACTTCGTGTTCATCGACGATGTAGCACGTGCAAACGTAGCGGGTTTGATGTCCGATGTCACCGACGAGGCATTCAATGTTGGAACCGGCGTGCAAACGACCCTGAACGAACTGTGCCTGTTGTTACTAAGACTATACGGATCTTCACTCAAGCCTCAGTATCACGAGGCACGGAAAGTCAACAATGTTCAGACCAGACGCGCAGCAGTACAGAAGGCGGATGCGATGCTTGGCTTCAGGGCCAGTGTAGATCTGGAGACGGGCTTGAAGATGCTGATCGAGTGGCGTCGAGGGGCTAAGTTGGAGATGGCGGTTGCAGTGGAGGGTGCAAAATGAGCGGGCTATTGACTTCCCCAACAAAGATGATCCCAGTCGCCAGGCCATATCTTGGAGCAGAAGAAGAGCAAGCAGTGATCGAGGTACTGCGGTCGGGTTGGGTGACCCAGGGGCCGAGGGTCGCCGAGTTTGAACAGAAATTTGCCGCGTACATTTCCTGCGAGCATGCCATTGCTGTTTCGTCATGCACCACGGCACTCCATCTCGCACTGCTTGCAAGCGGGATTGGTTCCGGCGACGAAGTTATTTGTCCGAGCCTCTCGTTCATCGCAACCGCCAACGCTATCGCTCATACGGGAGCGACTCCGATCTTTGGCGATATCGATCTGGAAACGTACAACTTGGATCCTGATCATGTAGAGGAAGTAATTACGTCGCGCACAAAGGCGATCCTGGTAGTTCACCAGATTGGTTTACCAGCAGAGATGAATGCTCTATTGGCGCTGGCCGCGAAGCATGGTCTGTTGCTGATCGAGGACGCGGCGTGTTCCATAGGCTCTGAGTACGATGGACAGCTGATCGGTAAGCCGCTCGGAACCATGGCCTGTTTCAGTTTTCATCCTAGAAAAGTTCTTACGACCGGCGAAGGTGGAATGATCACCACTAGCGACGTCCGACTCGCGGAGAGACTCCGCCGGCTTAGGCAGCACGCCATGAGCTTGTCGGACGTCGTCAGGCATAGCGCAAAGCAGATCACTGCGGAGACCTACGACGAAGTCGGCTTTAACTTTCGCATGACCGACCTGCAGGCTGCCGTAGGAATCGCGCAGCTAGGGCGTTTGAGGAAGTTCCTGGAAAGGCGTCGTTACCTGGCTGCAAGATATAACGCAAATCTTGAGCGCCTGCCTTG
>JANXZS010000289.1 GCA_025355385.1 Acidobacteriaceae bacterium
GTTGGAGTTCAGTCCACCCGGTCCACTTCCACTTCCCATTGACATAGGTATATCCTCGTTTTCCCTCGGCGAAACTTTTACCGTCCAAGCGCCTGGCGCTATTTTTTTGCTGCCAATGATTGAGGAGTCTGGCGCTTTTCCGTCAGCAGGCCGACCGTATCGACTCCCGCAGAACGGACATTATCGATTGCGGTGGTTACCGCGCCATAGTGCGAACGCGCGTCCGCGCGAACGAAAATCTCCTTATTAGTCTTGTTTTCGAGCTTAGAACGAACCTTGGTGCTGAGGTCGACCGGGGAAATCTGGTCCTGACCCAGGTAAATTCGGCCATCGCGGGTGACGGCGACGACGATTGCGTCTTCCTTGTCGGCGTCCGGCATCGCTGTCGGATTGTTTGCCTTTGCGAGATCTACGCTAACCTTATTCTGGAGCATGGGCGTGATGACCATGAAAATGATCAGCAGCACCAGCATGACGTCCACCATCGGAGTCACGTTGATATCCGAGTTGATCTTCTTTCCTTCGTTCCTCTTAACAATTGCCATGCTGCGCTCCGTAGATCGAGCTTTGAGTGGTCTACAAATTCAACCTTGGATCTCCCGGCTTCGCCAGGGGCTGGACGGCCCTCTAAAACCATCCAGCCTTGGCGCAGGATTCCCGCTGTTGAGTGACAGAGATGTAACCGCTTAGCGGCGGTGACTCTGTTTGATGAAGTAGTCGATCAATTCGCTGGAGGAGTTATCCATCTCCACGTCAAACGCTTCAACTTTGCTGGTGAAATAGTTGAATGTCATAACGGCTGGGATGGCGACCAACAGGCCGAAGGCGGTTGTGACCAGTGCTTCAGAAATACCGCTGGCTACTGCGCCGATTCCGGAAGTCTTCTGGGTGGCGATGGCCTGAAAGGCGTTCAAGATGCCGACGACGGTGCCGAACAGGCCGATAAACGGCGAGGTGGAACCGATGGTCGCCAGCCCGCTCAGGCCGCGCTTCAACTTGGCATGAACGATCGCTTCAGACCGCTCCAGTGCGCGCTTGCTGGATTCAATCTGGTCATCTGTAATCGCTCCGCCGCTCCCGTAATTGCGGAACTCCTGCAGGCCAGCGGTAACGACTTCGGCGAGGTGCGACTTCTTGTTACGATCCGCAACCTTGATGGCCTCGTCCAGCTTGCCTTCTTTCAGGGCGCCGGCAACGCGGGGCGCGAACTCGCGCGACTGCTTGCGGGCGGCACTGAAATAGAGCCAGCGGTCGATGATCACGGCCAAGGACCAGATCGACATGACGAAGAGCACGGCAACGACGCCCTTGGCCAGGGTGCCCATGTTATGCCATAGATCGAGAGGGCTGAAGCCTACCGTCTGCTGCTCTTGGAAAAACATGCCGAGAGCCGAGGGGTTAGCAACGAGGTGGGTGAACTGAGCGAGAATCACTGATTCTTTCCTCCTAAGGAGTAACTACGTTATTTCAGGTTACGCAAGATTAGATGTTGGGCCACCCCGCGTATATACCACGGAGAGGTCAGGCGGAAACATCAACCGCCAAGATTAAAGACCACATTCACCTGGGTTTCGACCTCGACCGGATCTCCGTTGAGCAGGTAGGGCTTATATTTCCAGGTTCGAACGGCGTCCATCGCCGACTGCTGCAGCATGGGCGGACCGCTGACCACGTGCAGATTTTCAATGCTGCCGGATTTTGAAATGGTCGCCTGTAATACCACTGTTCCAGAGATGCGTGCCGCTTTGGCAATCGCTGGATAAGTGGGCGTCGTCTTGGTAAGCAGGTTTCCCTGCATCACGCCAGAGGACACGGCCATCTTTTTGACAACAGCCGCTTTTACGACTGGGCCCGCGCTGATACCACTCATAATGCTGCCCATCGTGCTGCCGCCCATTCCTTCACCCATGCCAGCTACGCCAACCGCCGCCGGTGCTGCTTCGGAGCTGATCATCTTGATGGTTTTGGGGATTTTGGTAGGCGCGGTGAGCGCGTTGTTCATCAACTCGGAAATAGCCCTGACCTGGTGCACTACGACTTGTGGTGGCGGTGGGGGTGGAGGCGGTGGGGGTGGGGGTGGTGCCACCAGCAGGGTCGCCATCGCCTGCTTAGGCAGTGCTTCTGGATAGATGAGAGGAATCAGAATCATGGTCGCAAGCACTGAACCATTCACGAAAATTCCAACGAGTGTGTAGTACTTGCTCTTCGTCTTGATTCTGCCGGATGACTCTATCAGGCTGTCTTCAAACATGGCCTACCTCGGTAGAACTAGCTTTGATATCCCTATAGACACCGCAGCTACAACTTTTGATCCCGTTTCCTGGCTGATCCGCGTTATTTTCTCCGCCAGCCACTTCACTGAATCTAAGCTTTCGCGCGACGGGCAGCCGGTAAGACAGCGGTCTTGCCGCGAGAAGCGCGCCAATTTTGGTACGCCACAAGCATGGGAGCGGCGACCGCAATCGAGGAATAGGTTCCGATGAGAATACCCACTACCAACGCGACGGAGAAGCCGTGCAGCACCTCTCCCCCGAACAGAAACAGCGACAAAACCGTTAGGAACGTGAGTCCCGAGGTCAGGACGGTTCGGCTCAGCGTTTGATTAATGCTGCGGTTGACCACGTCTGCCAGGCTTTCGCGGCGAGACATGCGTAGATTTTCCCGAATGCGGTCGAAGACGACGATGGTGTCGTTCATGGAGTAGCCAATCAGTGTCAGGATGGCGGCGATCACCGTCAGCGTGATTTCTCGGTTGAGCAAGCTGAAGAAACCAACAGTGATCAGGGTGTCGTGGAAGACCGCGACCACGGCGGCCGCACCATAAATGAACTCGAAACGGAACCACAGGTAAACCAGCATCCCAGCCAGCGAATACAGGGCAGCGAGAATTGCCTGCCTGCGCAGCTGCGAACCCACTTGGGGCCCTACAATCTCAACGTTGCGCACGGTAAAACCGGAAACGTAGGTATCCTGCTTGAGCTGCGCGACGATCGCGGGGTCCGTCACCGAGTTGAGCTGATCGATGGAGCTGATGAGCCCGCTGTGATCCTTGTCGCGGGAGTCGAGGATGGCGTTCGCCGCCTGGATATAGCGCTTGGCCGCGTCGGGCGACCCTCCCACGTGCAGCGGATCCTTCTGCTCGAGCAGATCGGCGAGCGCACCACGACCCGCGTTATCGAGATCGAGCTTGCCCTGGTTGGCGGCTCCTGTCGAGGAGTAACTGGTCTCGAGGGCCTGAACGATAGTCTCGCGGCCACTGTCCAGCTGCGCCTCGCTGGTCTCTTTCTGGGCCAGAGCGATAATGACTTCGTGGTTGGCTGCGGGGCCATAACTTTGAATGCGGGCGTCGTGAATTCCTGCGCGATCCGCGGTCTGACGAATGCGGGCGAGATCGGGCTGCTGTTCGAACTTGACGTAAACCAAGGTTCCGCCATGGAAGTCCACGCCCAGCTTGATGCCATGCCAGAAGAGCATCGACAGGATACCGGCGACGCTGAAAACGAGCGAGAAGCTGAGGAAATACCACTTTTTCCCGAGCCAATCAATATTTACATCACGAAACAGTTCCACTGAATTCCGCCTACTCCTCGAGCCGGGCCGGTAAAGGGCCTCGCGCCCTAGATTTCCTTCTCAACAGCGTTGCCGCTACTGAGCGCACGTAGCACAGCCTGCTTGGCCAGCCATGCTGCGCCGAAAAACAGGATGCCGCCGATAAATCCGATGCCGCCACGCTTAAAGCTTTCGGCGGAAACTTCCTTGGGTTGCCTCGTCAAATTGAGAGCACCTCCCCGCGCGAGTGGTGGTTCAGGTGCCAATCAAAGATTACGCGCGAGACGAAGACCGCTGTAAAGAGGTTAGCCAGCAGCCCGAAAGTGAGGGTGACGGCGAATCCCTTGACCGGGCCGGTGCCGAACAGGAAAAGGATGGCGGCCGAGAGCATCGTGGTGACGTGGGTGTC
>JANXZS010000021.1 GCA_025355385.1 Acidobacteriaceae bacterium
GGAAAATCGACCTTCATGAAGATTCTGACGGGAGAACTGGATGCTCAGAAGGGATCCGTCGTCCGTCCCAGGAAATTCGGTGTGCTCCGTCAGGATCAGTTTGCCTTCGACGCTTATCGCGTTATCGATACCGTCATCATGGGCAATAAGGGCCTGTGGTCGGCACTGGAGGAGCGCGAAAAAATATATTCCAAAACCGACTTGACGGATGACGACGGAATGCGTCTCGGCGAGCTTGAGGGCATCGTCGGCGAGGAGGATGGTTACACGGCGGAGAGCGATGCCGCAATCCTGCTGCAGGGCCTCGACATCCCCGATGAGGTGCACGAACGCAGGATGGGGGAACTGCAAGGCGGCCAGAAAGTTCGTGTACTGCTGGCGCAGGCTCTCTTTGGCAAGCCGCAGGCACTGCTGCTGGATGAGCCCACTAATTATCTGGATCTGGATTCCATCCACTGGCTGCAGGATTTCCTTATCGATTTTGAAGGGTCCCTCATCACCGTCTCTCACGATCGCCACTTCATGAACAGCGTGTGCACGCACATCGCGGACATCGACTACGAGACGATCATTCCCTACACCGGGGGCTACGACGACATGGTGCTGGCCAAGACAGGCATCCGCTCCCGCCTGGAATCGGAGAACACGCAGCGCGACAAGAAGATTGCCCAGTTGAACGAGTTCATTGCGCGCTTCTCTGCCGGCACGCGTTCCAGCCAGGTAACAAGCCGCAAGAAAGAGGTGGAGCGACTCCAGACAAACGAGCTTGCGCGCTCCAACATCCAGCGTCCCTTCATACGATTTGAGATGCTGCGGCCCTCCGGCAAACATGTTCTCGAAATCGAAGATCTGTCCAAGGCGTATGGCGGTCAAAAAGTGATTGAAGGTTTCTCCTCCGCGGTAA
This sequence comes from Acidobacteriaceae bacterium, assembly GCA_025355385.1. GTDB lineage: Bacteria > Acidobacteriota > Terriglobia > Terriglobales > Acidobacteriaceae > JANXZS01. The sequence continues at coordinate 905 of JANXZS010000021.1, forward strand.
TGCGAGGTGAGAAGGTCTGCCTGATGGGCCGCAACGGACTCGGCAAAACAACTATGCTGAAATCTTTGCTGGCGGGCGATCGCGAATTGCAGGAGCCCGGCTTTTCCATTGATGGCGGATCCGTCAAGTGGGGGCACGAGGCGCAGATCGGCTACTTCCCGCAGGACGTTTCCAACATTATTGAAAAGGGAATGGCTGTCTCCGACTGGCTGCATCAGTTCGATCCCAAGGCGACGAAAGAAGATATTCGCGGACTGCTGGGGCAGATGCTCTTCAGCGGCGAGGAAGGCATGAAGCCCACGGACGCGCTTTCCGGCGGAGAAGCAGCGCGACTTCTTTTCTGCAAGCTGATGCTGGCCAAGCCTAACATCCTGATATTCGACGAACCCACGAATCACCTGGATCTGGAGGCGATCAATGCGCTGAACATCGCGATCCAGCGCTACGAGGGCACCGTACTACTGGTCAGTCACGATTACGATCTCATTGATGAAGTAGCGACTCGCATCTGGCATTTCGACAATGGAAACATCCAAGACTTCAAGGGGCCGTACGAGGAGTACATCTCCGCAACCAGCACCGCCCGAGCAAAAGCAGAGCCGGTGTAAGCAGTGGATTGAATTTGAGCCGACGTTCCGTCAAAAGAACTGCGGGATATAGCGATCGCTGGATCCATCACAGTAACTCTTCTTTTGCCCTAGTTGAGAGGCCCGCATTGACGCCGATCTTGAACGGACAGGGGCTGGCGAAGCGCTTTGGCGCTACCACCCTCTTCCAAAACATAAGTTTTGTAATCTCCGAGGGCGACCGCATCGGCGTGATTGGCCCGAATGGTTCTGGCAAGTCCACGCTACTCGGAATTCTCGCTGGCGAAATTGAAACTGACAGCGGAGAACTCTCACGGCGCAAACACACTCGCCTCAGCTACGTAGCCCAACTCTCCGAATTCGCGCCCGGGCAAACAGCCCGCTCAGTTTTGCAGGATGCTTTGAAAAAGGCGCGAGTGCCTGAAGCGGAGTGGGAGGCGCGCGTCGCAGAAACCCTTGGTCGCGCCGGGTTTGAGGAGTTCGACACTGAAGCGGTTACTTATTCTGGCGGCTGGCGGAAGCGGCTGGCTATTGCCGAGGCCCTGGCACTTAGAGCAGATGTTCTGCTGCTGGATGAACCGACAAACCATCTGGATCTGGCCGGTATCGAGTGGCTCGAAGGTCTGTTGGCTGCGGCACAATTCGCCTGCGTCGTCGTCAGCCACGACCGTTACTTCCTGGAGAACGTCGCTACGGAGATGGTCGAACTAAACAAGACCTATCCCGACGGGCTCCTCCGTGTGGCCGGAAACTACAGTCAATTTCTGGAGAAAAAGGAAGAGTTTCTAGAATCGCAGGCGAAGCGCCAGGATGCGCTCGAGAATCGCGTCAAACGCGAGATGGAGTGGCTTCGCCGGGGGGCGAAAGCGCGTACCAGAAAGAGCAAGGCGCGCATTGACACGGCGAACGACTTGATTGGAGAGCTGGCGGAACTAGGCGCACGACGAAGCACCTCATCGGCGGGAATTGATTTCACTGCCACGGAACGCCAGACCAAAAGGCTGGTCGAATTAAAGGACGTGAGTTACACCATTGGAGAGCGGGCGCTCTTCCAAGACCTGAATTTTGCAATCCTAGCAGGGATGCGAGTAGGTCTGGTCGGACCCAACGGCAGCGGCAAAACAACTCTGCTTCGGCTCTTGCGCGGAGAGACAGAACCGAGCAGTGGAGACATCCGCCGGGCCAACTCCCTGCGGATCGTCTATTTCGATCAGAACCGCGTGCTCGATCCCGATGTCACGCTACGCCGCGCGCTTGCGCCCGACAGCGATTCGATTATCTACCAGGATCGCGTAATTCATGTTGCATCGTGGGCATCACGCTTTCTATTCACCAGCGAACAACTGAATCAGCCGGTTGGACGGCTATCGGGCGGTGAGAGAGCACGAGTGCTGATAGCCAATCTAATGCTGCAGCCGGCCGACCTCCTTCTGTTGGACGAGCCCACAAATGACCTGGACATACCCACACTCGAGATCCTTGAAGAGAGTCTTCTGGAATATTCCGGTGCATTGGTGCTGGTTACCCATGATCGCTATATGCTCGATCGCATTTCGACCACGGTGCTGGGTCTGGACGGACTTGGATCCATTGAGCGCTTTGCGGATTACCCGCAGTGGGAGGTCTGGCAGGCGGAGCGTAAGCAGCAGAAAAACAGAAGTACCAATATTCCTTCGGCGCGAACTTCCTCCGGAACAGCCAGCCCGGCGTCGGGCAAAAAGAAATTGGCCTACATCGAAGCGCGAGAATATGCCGAGATTGAAGACCGCGTAGCCAAAGCGGAGGAAGTGCTGCAGCATTGGCGGTCTATTCTGCAAGATCCGGCTGTCGCGATTGACGCTGCGCGACTTCAGAAAGCGCTGGCTCAATCCGACCGAGCCCAGGATGAAGTAGACGCCCTCTATGCCCGCTGGGCCGCATTGGAAGCAAAGCAGACGTAAAAGCATTTCCGGCCGACGTATTTCCGAAGCGGCGAAGTCCGGCCCGACATGCAAGCCTGCACTTCGCCCCTCCGGCGAGGAGACGATTGTGATGGGATTACTCTAGACTCGCCAGTAATCGGGCCGCCAGTTCACGATAGCCTTTTTGATCTCCTTTTGCCCTAGCTGATCCCGCAGAGTTTTGTCCACGAGCATCGGCAATTCTGCGTCGGGAGCGAAGCGCAGAGCTACCAGTTGAGCTTCGGTGAGGGCCAAGGACGGCACACGAAGTGCTTCCGGCAATACCGTCGCAAGACGCAGCCGTTCTTCCAGGCGAATCACGCGATCCTGAACTCTCAGCGCATAGAGCCTTACCTTGAATGCCAGCACGATCAGCACAATTGACAACAAGACCAGCCACTCATGGAAATGGCGCGGGTCGTGGTAATCATGCACGATGCATACAAGAAGGTTTCCAAACAATGCGGGCAGGATAAAAAAGTGGAACCAAGTGTCCATGCGTCCGTGGTTGGATAGTGTCTGCGGCTTCTTCTCACTCATTGCTTTCTCCGGACTTTCAGATTTCCTACGCTCTCTGAAAGTACCCGCGATGAGCGTAGCACTTACCCTCGCCGATTGCGAAATGGGAATCGATGCGGTCGGGGGCTGCGATTAGGGCCGGGACACATGGTCTAGTAAGTGCAGGTACGACCGATACACCTTGCCGGTGGCCCGTGTCATGCCAATTTCGCAGGTCCGGCTGCTGGAGAAATAGCCATCGCAGGCTTTTGCCTCTACGTCCACCGCCTCCTGGTAGGTGGCCGAGGCGGTAAGCTCCGGGAAAAGGAATCCCCTGTCTCCCGCAAATGCGCAGCAACCCAGACCTTGCGGCACAACCACAGCTTCGCTGCAGGCTTCGGCTATCTTCACGAACTGGGATACAATCTCCATCTTTGCCGCAGAGCATACGGGATGAAGCGTTACTGAATTCATCCGGCGATGAATCGGCAGGTGTGGAAGTATCTGCTCGCTTGCGAACTGCACAGAGTCAAGAATCGTGAGCCGGTCGAACTTTGCTTGATTCTCAGCCGTCAGGAATGGACGCGCCGTCTTCAACCCGTAGGTACAAGGGCTGGTGTCTACCAGGATAGGGATCGCACCATCCTCGGACCAGCGCGAAAAGTTCTCGATGGTGTGGTTCACCGCCGCATGGTGTCCCGCTTCGAATCCCTTCGATGAAAACGGCACGCCGCAACAGTTCCCTGTCATGTCGGAGGGCACAAACAGAGGGACGTTGGCGCGTTCGGCAATGTTCAACATGGCCTGCATCGTCGTAGTGTCATCCGACTCTCCGGGCAACGCTCCCATGATGCGGGAGATACAAGCCGGAAAGTAGACAGCCCGTGCGCCCTGACGGGATGTGGCCGGCAATGAACCTCGTCGTGGACGCGGCATCTCTTTCGACCATTGCCAGAACGGCTCATCCATCACTGCCCTGCTGACATAGTTCAGGGTTTGGGTGATTGCGACCATGGTTCGCAATCCAAACAGGCTTTCTACGCCGTGGCCCACGCCGAGGGCAACACGCGCACCGAACTCGGCCATCTTCAGATTGCGCGCGATGATCAGCGCAGCGCTGTTGGCAATACTCATATGACGCAGTTGCCGGAAGCGCTTGGTCAGCGTGCCAGTGTCGATGTTCACCGGGCACTCCGACGCGCACAAGCCATCCACAGCGCAGGTATCGAGCACCATGTAGGGAAAATCCCGTTCCAGCGCCTCGTATCTTTCTAACTCTTCGCCTGAATCCTTCAATCTCTGCATCTCGCGTCGAACCACGATGCGCTGGCGGGGAGTCAACGTCAGATCGCGGCTGGGGCACGTATGCTCGCAATAGCCGCATTCGATGCACTTGTCCACCTCTGGCTCTACGACGGGCAGACCTTTCAAATTCGCAAGATGGGCCTCAGGATCGGCATTGAGGATCACTCCGGGGTTCAATAAACCGTAGGGATCAGCGAGTGCTTTGATCTCCTGCATGATGGAGTAGGCCTCGGCGCCCCACTCGGTCTCGACAAAGGGTGCCATGTTTCGCCCTGTCCCATGCTCTGCCTTCAACGCGCCATCATATTTCTGTACCACCATCGGCACCAGATCATCGATGAAGTCCCGGTAGCGACGTATCTCGGCTGCGCGAGTGAAGCCCTGCGTGATCACAAAGTGCAGGTTGCCATCCTTGGCATGTCCGAAGAGGATCGCGTTGGTGTAGCCGTGTCGATCCAGCAGTACTCGCAGATCCACTGCCGCATCCGCCAACCTTTCGACGGGAAAGGCCACATCTTCAATGATGGCGGTGGTTCCGCTGGCGCGAACAGCACCCACTGAAGGAAACATCCCTTTGCGAATCTTCCACAGTTGCGCCTGTATCACGGGGTCGCGGGTAAAGAGGGCAGGGTGGAGAAGACTGGTACCGTCAACAACCGCATCCGCCCGAGATTCGGCTTCTCTACGCCCCGCTTCATCGGCACACTGGAATTCCACCAGCAAGCCAGCCGCATCGGTAGGAAGAGTCCGCAATACCGCAGGCACTCCCGGCTTGTCTTCGACAGAACGAAGCGAAGCGCGGTCCATCAACTCAAGCGCTGCGGCTCCCGCCAGGTTCAACGGAGGAATAGCCGCACAGGCAGCGTGCAGATTTTGGAAAAGTAGTAATCCCGTGTATTTATAAGGATGATCTGGAACCGTTGCCAGCACTGCCTCAGCGACGAATGCAAGCGTGCCCTCCGAACCAATCAGCAGGTGGCTGAAGATATCGATCGGTCGCTCAAAATCGAGAAAAGCGTTCAACCCGTAACCAGTGGTGTTCTTGGTCAGATATTTCCGCCGAATGCGTGCAGCTACCGTGGCATTGCGCTCGATGGTCTGCTTCAGACGCAACAAGCCGTGAAAAAGCTCCGGCTCCACTTTCTTAAAGTCTGCGTCGGCGTCCGGCTGGGCTGTGTCCAATTCTGTGCCTGAGGGCAGCACGAATGTGAGCGATCGAAGGGTATGGTAGGCATTCTGGGACACTCCGCAGCACATGCCGCTGGCGTTGTTCGAGAGGATGCCGCCTACTTGACAGCTGCTTATCGACGCGGGGTCCGGCCCTATCTTGGCGCGATACAGGCGCAGTGTGTCGTTCGCCTTCTGGCCAATCACCCCCGGCTGCACGCGAATGGCTTTGCCGTTTTCTTCCACGCGGACTGCGCGCCAATGCCGACCGATGTCCACCAGTACACCGTCTGTGATGGACTGACCCGAGAGGCTGGTCCCTCCTGCGCGGAAGACGAGCGGAACCCCGCGCTCATGGCTGAAGCTGAATAGTTCACGTACCTCATCCGTACTCAAGGGTTGCACGACCGCGCGCGGAATCAGCCGGTAGAAACTGGCATCAGAGGCAAAGGCGACCCGTTCGATTTCGCGAATCAAGATCCTCGTCGGATCAATCCGCTCCTTCAGCGCGACAAGGATTTCCCCCGGTGTTAGAAAGTTTGCCGCTCCGGCCTCGCACGGTTGCAGAACGTCTGCTTTCACTTCAGAACCCCTACTTGAAATAAGATCACTATCGGTATGACTTTTCATGTCCAACGGGTTACGTTTAAGGGACTTCGATCGCGGTCTACCCAGCCCGACTAATCGTTACGGTTAGCAGGGACACCCTCAGCCCGGCCCCCTCCGCAACGCAGCGAAACGCGACAGTTCTCCCCCCAATTCTGCTGTTATGCTCTTCTCCCGTAGACTCAGGATTCAGATGCCCGACATCCGCATCCGTAGTAGGCTAGGGTGCAGTCGCGATCCTATTCTACTTTGCGTTGACCTTAGGGGCATTATTTTCCTGACCCTGGTCATGATGAATGAGACAGGAATCATTTCGATGGTCTGATGGAAGATTGCCCCGGGCGCGGACACTAGCAGAGATGGTGATGCCCAGCACGAAATAGAGAAGGACATGCGATGAGCGAACAAAAGAACAGAGCGACAAGCGAGCATCGACAACACGATACGAGGTCGTTCCCCCACGCAATGCTTCGCGAAATCTATGAACAGCCCCACGCGCTGGCGGATACCATCGACCACTACATGCCACAAGGAAAGCTCAATCCTGAAGCTTTCAGCACACTTCCTGAGGCGATGGGCAGCAAGCAGCGCCTGGTTATTGCGGCCAGCGGATCCAGCCGCAATGCCGGCCTCGCTGCGGAAATCATGCTGGAGGATTTAGCTGGCCTGGCAGTCGATGTGGAATACGCCAGCGAATATTGTTACCGGTCCACCCATACTCTGCAGGATCCGGGCGTCGTTGTGGTATCGCAGTCCGGCGAGACCGCAGATACGTTGGCTGCGCTGCGAGAGGCGAAGATACGCGGACTTATCACCGTGGCGATTACAAATAGCCCTAATTCCACAATGGCATTGGATGCGGATTCTTCACTGCCCACCTTCGCCGGCACAGAGACCGCGATCCCCGCCACGAAGAGCTTTACCACCCAGCTTTGTGTTCTATATTCCCTGACTCTGTTGTTGGCCAGACTGCGAGGCCGTATGACAGCACCCACGGTCGAATCTCACGGATCCCAACTGGCCCGGCTTCCTCTGCTATTGGAGCAGGCCATTCCCGGATGGGAGGAACAATGCAGGCAGGTCGCGGAAGACCGTAGAGATTCGCAGACATTCCTCTATCTGGGGCGCGGTGTCCATTACGCCATCGCCCGGGAAGGCGCGCTGAAACTGAAGGAATCAGCGTACCTCCAGGCCGAGGGATACCCGGCAGGCGAGTTGAAGCATGGACCAAATGCATTGGTTAGCATGAACGCCCCGCTGGTGATCCTGGCTACCAGCGACCACTCTGACCCGGACTCCATCCTTCGATATTCAAAGACCGTCCAGTTAATAAGAGACATGAGGGCGCAGGGCGCTCAGATAATCGCACTTGCCACCGAGGGCGATCAGGAGATTCCCGCCCTTAGCCAGCATTGCATTTTCATCCCGAAAACGACTGAACATCTGCTCACGATCCTCGAAGTGGTTCCGCTGCAGTTGCTGGCCTATCAGTTTGCGGTCCAACGAGGCATCGACGTTGACAGCCCACGAAACCTGGTAAAGGCTGTAGTTCACGAGTGAAGACAAATTAGGAGATACGACACCGATGAAAGCCGCTCAACGCCTGGAGAAAACGCACCTGGAGACGACTATTGCAGCCGCTCCATCTAATCGTGTGATATCGGTAGATGTGCTGCGCGGTTTGACGATCATGTTAATGATCCTGGTTAACAATTCGGGCGACGCAGCGTACTGGCCGCTCCATCACGCACAATGGAATGGGTGGACACCCACCGATATGGTCTTCCCCACCTTTCTCTTCCTGATGGGAACCGCGATGGTTTTTTCCGTCCGGGCGCGCATGGCACAAACCGGGAATGCATCGTCGATGATTCCCCACATTCTGCGCCGCTCCGTGATCCTGTTCTGCCTCGGACTGCTGGTAAATACCTTCCCCTACTTCCATATGGACACCCTGCGAATTTTTGGAGTGTTGCAACGCTTCGCAATTTGTTACCTCGTGATCAGTCTGCTTCTGTTGTGGAACAGCAAACCTGCCCTGCGAATCGGTGCAATCCTTTTTGTTCTTGCCTCCTACTGGGCGTTGATGCGATTCGTACCGGTTCCGGGGGCCGGATTGCCCGTTCGAGACATTCCCCTGCTTGATCATGATCAGAATCTGGCTGCCTGGCTGGATCGACTAATCCTTCCAGCGCGCCGACTGTACGAGGGAACGCGTGATCCAGAAGGCCTGTTAAGCACATTCCCGGCACTTGCAACAACGATGTTGGGAACCCTGACGGGAGAGTGGCTGGTGTCACACCGGTCCAAGAGACATAAGGCGTTAGGCATACTCGCTGCTGGCGTAGTTTGCGCGCTCTTGGCAGAGTTGTGGAATCCATGGTTCCCCATCAATAAAAAATTGTGGACGAGTAGTTATGTCCTGCTGGCAGCGGGATGGTCGCTGGTCTTTCTGGCGCTCTGCTACTGGGCAGTCGAGATTAAAGGATGGAAGAAGGGATGGACTTACCCGACGCTGGTCTTCGGTAGTAACGCGATCGTTGCGTATGTATTCTCAGAGCTACTGGCTCCCCTGGTGGGGATGCGCTTCAATTTGTCCGGAAGTCCGACAAGCATAGGAAAGCTCGCGACTTCCGCGTTGGCCGGCTTACACACATCCCCGGAATTCGCCGCATTGCTGTATTCGCTTCTGTACGTGCTGGTTTGCTTCGTACCGGTCTTAGTGCTGTACCGCAAGAGGATATTCATCAAGGTATAAGAAGTACGGCGTGCCGCGGTGCTAGCATCTGTTGCTGAGATCACTGGCACTCGATGTTGATCTTTTACGTCATTGCCTCGCTCCCGCTCACTCAGCCAGTGAGTAGCTGAAGGTAAATCGCCCAAGCTGAATGACTGCCTTATCGGATGGGGGCCAGATTCGGAAGGACTCGACTCTGGTAATGGATGGATTACGCGACGCCACGGTCTGTCCTAACTGCTTACCCGTGGACGCATCATAGAAGTGCACTGTCAGAGTCTCCTCCTTCCGCGTCCATCCGAAGACATATTGGCCGGGAGGAAGTAGAACATTTCCCACCTTCATCGGAACCTGGGTAAGCAGGTAATGTGAGTATTTTCCTTCCGCGGAATATCCCGCCGTGATCAGGACCACTCCGGCAACAAAGCGGCCACGCCCGTCGGTAACACCGGAGGCGGTGCGGAACTCGGTTTCAATGTGCTCGGCAACCACTGGAGCACGAGCTGGAATGACCGACCGCAACTCGTCGTCGGTAGTCACGCGCCAGTTCGCGGCTTTCGCGCTTTGCGCATGAAGAACGATGCCGCAGGCGGGCAGCAATGGAATCGCAAATAACGTCAGAGCTATACGGAAAAAAAGTCTGCGACTAGTCAAGGTGAACAATCCCCCTTTGCAGAGCCGTAGTTGCGGCCTGCGTCCGATCACTTACTCCCAGTTTGCTAAGCAAGTTGTTCACGTGTGTCTTGACGGTTGCCTCAGTGATGGTAAGTTTGCTGGCAATCTCCTTATTGCTGTTTCCCTTCACGATCAACCGCAGTACATCCGTCTCGCGATCGGTCAGAACAGGTCCGCTCATGCGCCCCGCCAGTCGCTCCGCGACCGCGGAAGGGATGCGTGACTTGCCTGCATGGACAGCGCGTATCGCATCCATCAACTCGTCGCCTTCCATCCCCTTTAGCAGATAACCCCGCGCACCCGCCTGAAGCGCCCGATAAATGTCTTCGTCGCCATCGAATGTCGTGAGCACAATGATTCGAGCTAGCGGAAAGTCCGAACGAATCCGACCGATAGCCTCCACTCCGTTCATTTTCTGCAAACGCAGATCCATCAGTGTTACATCCGGCTGGTGCTCACGAAAGAGCTCCACCGCTCGACGGCCATCGGCGGCTTCAGCAACGACTACGAAATCGGAGACTGTTTGTAGCAGCGCCACCAAACCCTGACGGACAATGTTGTGATCCTCAACTATCATGATCCGAATTGGATCAGCCATATATCATCCCTTCAAAACGGTAGATATCGCTTCTGGCAAAGACTTCTCAATGAACTGCAAGATCGACCGAAACTCTCGTGCCGGCGCCCGGTTCACTTTCTAGTTTAAGCTGCGCTTGAATGCTTTCGGCGCGTTCCCGCATCCCTCGAATTCCGAAATGACCCTCCGGACCATTCAAGTTCTCCGTACCGGTGAATCCCTGGCCGTCGTCGGCAACGCTCATGTGAAGGTGGGACGCATCGTACACTAATTCAACATCAATCCTCGTCGCCTGCGCGTGCCGCGTGGCATTGGTGACTGCTTCCTGGCCAATACGTAAGAGCTCTGCTTCCACCTTCTTCTCCAGTGGCCGATAGGTTCCCTTCACTTGCACATAAACTTTGGCGGAACTATGCGACGCTGCAGTAGTGACTGCATTTGTAAGTCTTGCTGGCAAATCCTCACTGCCTTGCGAGCGTAGATCCCAGATCGAGGTGCGCGCGTCTTCGATGCCCTTTCTCACCAGGATTCTTGCAGCATTCAATTGCTTGCGCGCTGCTTCGGCCGAAGTAGTCATCAGCCGGGATACAACCTCGAGTTGTACTGAAACGCCTACCAGGTCCTGAGCGAGAGTGTCGTGAATTTCGCGGGCTATCCGGCCTCGCTCCTGCAATACCGCCCGGAACTGCGACTCTACCTGGTGAACTCGATAGCGATAAATTCCATACGCAAGCAGCGCCGCACCCAGGCCTGCTAATAGATAGAACCACAGCGTCTGATAGAACTTCGGATACTTGCGTAACTCGACCGAAGCCCCTGCTTCGCTCCATGTTCCGTCTTTTGTCGCTGCGTAGACGTGAAAGCGGTACTTCCCCGGTGGCAGATTCGTGTAGTACGCCGCGCGTCGCGTTCCGGCGTCAATCCACTCAGGATCAAAACCTTCCAGGCGGTAACGATAGTGAACATTCTGGGGAGCGACAAAGCTCAAGCCTGCGTACTGGATTTCCAGACGTTGCGAGCGTGCTGGTAGTTGCACAATACCCTGCAGTATGATGGCATGATCGTCCACTAGCACACCCTCAACAGCCACCGCTGGCGGAATTCGCTTCTCAGAAGCGTGCCCCGGATCGATGAAGCTGACTCCTCTGAGCGTGGCAAACCATAGTGTGCCGTTGTTCATCTTCCACGCCACAGGATGCCCACCACTACTGCATTCGCGATTCTTCATTCCATCCGCGGTGCCATAGCTCACTACTTTGATCGAGGATGCAGGTTCTTCCGTGGCAAGATCCAGATCGCTCTTTGCTACGCGGAAAATACCATTCCGCGCGCTAAGCCACAGCTTGCTGTCGTTATCTTCAAGAATCCCATAGATCGTATCGGGCAGACCGCTATGCTCCCCCCGCACGGATTGCAGTTTGCCGTGGCGAAGACGATTGAGCCCACCTCCGTTGGTGCCCAGCCAAAGAGTGCCCCGCGCATCCTCATACATCGCCGTGACAACGTTTGAGGACAATCCATCTCTGGTTGTGAAGTTAGAAAAAATGCCGTGACTGTAGTGCGTCAGTCCGCCCGAGGTACCTATCCATAGATCGCCTTTCTGCGTCTGACTCATTGCGCCAATAAAATCGCTGCCCAGGCCGTCCAAGCGAGAGTAGTTTGTGAATCTGCCATTGCTCCAATGCGATAGTCCACGCCGCGTTCCAATCCATAGCGACCCATCTGAGTCGGCCTGCAAGGAGCGTACGAAGTCATCCGGCAATCCATCCGCAGACGTAAAGGTGTGAACTTCCCCGTGATGCATGCGGTTTAGACCATCCGGCGTGCCCACCCACAAGTCGCCGTTTGGGGTGCTCGCGAGAGCCAGGATCACGTTACTGGACAGACCATCGGCAGTCGTCACCGCGCGAAAGCCATCTGGGGTGGTGCGATTCAGTCCCGAGCCGTTAGTCCCGATCCAGATAGTGCCCGCCGCATCCTGCAGCACCGAGCGTACCAGGTCGCCTGAGAGTCCATCGCTTGACGTGTAGGTGGTAAATTTCTGGTCGCGTAGGATTGTCAAACCACCAGCATCTGTTCCGAACCAGATATTTCCCTCACGGTCTTCGTAGATGGAAAGAACCGTATTCTGGGCGATGCCATCCTTCTGCCTTAAAGACTGCACGCCACCGGAAAAATAGCGAGCGATCCCCTGATCAGTCCCAATCCAAAGTACACCTTGCTTATCGCGGGTCAGCGTCTGAATTCTGTTTCCCGGCAGTCCCTGCAACGTCGTCAACAGCGTAGGCTTACCATCGCCGTAATGCGCCAGACCATAGGACGTCCCCACCCACATCCCACCCTTGTCATCTGGAAGCAGTGCCGTAACTTCGGCTTTTGACCATGTTCCCGTGAAAGGCAGCTGACTCAGTTGGCCATGAGCGAAAATTTCGAGTGACTGGCGGGTTGCAATCCACAAGCCGCCCGAACGATCGAAGTGAGCAGCGGATGCTTCGGCATGACCAAGAGCAGGCGCACTATCCATCTTCAAGGTTTGCTCGCGGATGCGCAGGACCCTGTGGCCTGTGGCGATCCACAGAGAATTCTCTGCATCCTCCGCAATTGCGCCGCGTGTCAACATATCGATGCTGCCTGAATCCAGAATCCTCTCGAACTTACCTCCGTGATATGCAGATATGCCGTCCGCAGTGATGGCCCACAGCGTTCCCTGTCGATCCTGGTACGTGCACCAGACCGCGTCCGCGAGCAAGCCATTGCTTTGGCTGAATCGGCTGAACGTTCCAGCTTGATATCGCAACAGGCCATCAGCCGTACTAATCCACAAAGCGCCGAACGAGTCTTCAAAGAGATCGTAGATAGTATTGCTTCGTAGCGCGGAAGTGCTCTCAGCGTTGTACGTAATGAAGTCAATACCATCAAACCGAACTAGTCCGCCTTCAGTGCCAAGCCAAAGATATCCATCACGAGTTTGAAGAATGGAGTGAACCGTGTTCTCAGGCAGGCCGTTGTCAGTCTGCCAGGTCTGATGGCCATACTCCTTGAGAGACCGATGGGCATCCAGGCCGTAAGCGGGAGCGAGAACAGCAACGCCCGCCAGCAAGAACACACACCACCGTTGGACCATCCCTCGAGTCATAGGCTCCCGCTACCTCATTGAAACAGCTAACAGCTGCTGAGCACAACTACGGCGCATTGGATCGATCTGCAGCGGAATAGTAAGGAGAAAAAGAAAGGCGCCCTGCTAAGGGCGCCTGGGATAGTGAATCTGAGGAGGCAACAAAATCAGGATCTCAATTGCATCGCAATCTGTCGTGGATACATCGATGGGTTATTTTCTCCTCATTTCGGTGGACTAACCTTTGCAGCTCGAAAACGCCCCATCTCCACCTTTCGATTGACTCCTCCTCAACCTTTCGATGGACCTTGGTCTCCTACCTCGTAGGTGACGCATGTCACGACTGGCCCGGACCTCACCAACCTATGATAAGTCGCTCAACGAATAAGGAAATACCTACCTTTGAACGCTCATTGGATCCAATGCTTCTCGCAATTTAATCTCGTCGTCCGCGCAGACAATCAGCCCCGCACGATTGTCCGCGTCGGCGATATTGAGATTGGTGGTGGCGACTTTGTCGTGATGGCGGGCCCCTGCTCTGTCGAATCAGAGCGGCAAACGCTGGATACGGCTGTTGCAGTCGCAAAGCATGGCGCTCGCGTTCTTCGCGGAGGCGCATTCAAGCCGCGCTCCTCGCCGTATGCCTTTCAGGGTCTGGGTAAGGCGGGCCTGATAATTCTTGCCAAGGCCCGCGAGATAACCGGACTCGCCATCGTGACTGAGGTGATGTCTGAGCGCGACGTCGAATTAGTCTCGGAGTATGCCGACATCCTGCAGATCGGCGCGCGAAGCATGGAAAACTATTCGTTACTGGAAGCCGTCGGCAGGAGTGGACGGCCTGTGCTGCTAAAACGTGGATTGATGGCGAAGCTTGAGGATCTGTTGCGCTCCGCACAATTCATCCTGGAATGCGGAAATCCAGACGTCATCCTGTGCGAGCGCGGTATCCGGACTTTTGAAACAGCAACACGCAATACCTTTGATATTGCAGCCGTCCCCGTTCTCAACGCGGTGTCCCATCTGCCGGTCGTGGTTGATCCCAGCCACGCTGCCGGAATTCGAGAAATTGTCCCCATCCTGGCCCGGGCATCCGCGGCCGTAGGTGCGGACGGATTGATCGTTGAAGTACATCCCGCGCCGCAGCAGGCGTTAAGCGACGGCGAGCAATCGCTCACATTCTCAGGATTCAGCGACATGATGCATGACCTAGAACCTTATCTATCGCTGCGGCGCTCGCTGGCCGATGCGGAACTACTCGCGACTCAGGGTGGACGATAGGTGAAGGCGAGACCCATTTTTCTCTCTGCTTTGGTAGTTGCCGCATCTAGCCTGATGGGCTTGCTTGGGTTGGCTTCTCCACTTCCGCCTCAAAGTCTCCCCGCGAAAACCTCATCCGACGAGAAAGCGGAAGAAGTATCTAGCATATCTGTGATCTATACGGCCGCTAAGAAGTACGAAGGCCTGGCGTGGCTGCACGGCGGCGAGCGCTTCCCCGTGGGGTCTTCCCTGATGATCCATGACGGGAAGGGCAATCATGAACTCGCAAAGCAGTTTGCCGCCACCTCAGATGCAAATGTGTCGTTCGATGGAAAGTCCGTTCTCTTCTCGGCGAAGCAGCATTTGTATGATCGCTGGCAGGCCTGGGAACTGAGCCTCGTGGACAATCAGTTCAAGCGGCTCACTCAAAGTCCCGACGACATTATCCGCCCTATGTATCTCCCCGCCGGACGCATCGTATACGCGCGCAGAGCCGGGAAGCGCTTCGTATTGGAGGCGCTTTCCCTGGCCGATGGCAAGGTCATGCCCCTGTCCTATGCACCCGGCAATTACCTGCCAACGGATGTGCTCCGCGATGGCCGGGTGCTGTTTGAATCCGCATATCCTCTTGGAACGGACGGTGCTCCAGAGATCTATACCGTGTACTCCGATGGCACCGGGGTAGAGTCCTATCGCTGTGATCATGGCCCGGCACGCTTTGCAGGCCGTGAGGTTGGTTCGGGCGATATCGTCTTCCCCTCGCTCAACGGACTCGCGCGCTTCACTTCCCCCCTTGCTCACCAGGTTACCCTCGAAACACCGGCCGGCGACTATGCCGGAGATGTAGCCGAATTGACCTCGCAGGATTGGCTGCTGGCCCGGCGCAGGAGCGCGCAACAGACTTATCAAATTGAGAAGTGGAATCTCCACAGCAAGAGCCTGCAGCCTTTTCTTTCTCAACCTGGGGCCAATCTGATCGAGCCTGTGGTGGTCGCACCTCGCACCGTTCCCAACCGCCACCCCTCAACCTTGCGGGACTGGACTGCTGCCAATTTGCTCACTCTCGATGCCTACACCTCAAAGTACATGTTTAAACCGGGATCTATAGCCAGCGTTCGCATATATACGATGGATGACGCGGGCCGGCGAGGAGTCCTGGGAACGTCGCCGGTAGAGCACGACGGCTCGCTGTATGTGCACATTCCGGGAGATGTGCCCCTTCAGTTCGAATTGCTGAACAGCGCGGGAAAGACCCTCAGAAAAGAGTCCGGCTGGATGTGGACTCGCAAGAGCGAACAACGAATCTGCGTCGGTTGCCACGCCGGGCCGGAACGCGCTCCAGAGAACGTCGTTCCTGCGGTTCTGCTGCGTTCGGTCATTCCAACCGACATGACCGCGCCACGCCCCACCACATTTCAAGGAGCCCATTAATGCAGTCCCTAGCGCTCTTCTTGCTTCTATTTTCCACGGCGGTCTCGGCTCAGAATGCAGTAGCTGTGGCTCCTCCAGCCCAGGCCACGCCTGCGCCAAGCATCCGCGTTGAGGATGCGACAGCGCCATCGGGGATCGACTTCACCCATAGCTTCGGATCGCGCCAGCTAGGTTCCCTGCTCGAGGGCACTGGCGGCGGGTGCGTCTGGTTCGACTACAACAATGACGGCAAGCCGGACCTCTACGTCGTCACTGGAAAGCCGCTGGACGACAGCATGCATCCCTATCCCCTCAAAACCAAGCCGCTGGAGATGCCCCACAATCACCTTTACCGAAACGATGGCGACGGAAAGTTTACCGACGTGACGGAAAAGGCTGGACTAGCGCCCGATCTTTATAGCATCGCGGTAGCCGCGGCGGACTACGACAACGACGGTAATACCGATCTCCTCGTTACCGGCTATGGCCGTGCAATCCTTTACCACAATAATGGCAACGGGACGTTCACCGACGCAAGCGAGAAAGCGGGGATCAAGGTGGATGGCTGGTCGATCAGTTCCACCTGGCTGGACTACGACAAGGACGGCTGTGTGGATCTCTTTGTGGGACGCTACGTAAAGTTCGACCCTAAGTATCACGCTTTCTACGCTGCGGATAACTATCCCGGCCCCCTCGATTACGAAGGCGAAACGAATAAGCTCTATCACAATAACTGCAATGGGACCTTTACGGATGTGAGCGAGAAATCAGGTCTTGCGGCCTACCGCGGCCGCACCATGGGAGTCACCGCTGCCGACTTCGACGGTGATGGCTGGCCAGACATCTATGTAGCGAATGACAAGACGGAAAACTTCCTCTTCCATAACAAGCACGACGGCACCTTTGAAGAGGTCGCCAATCAAGCTGACGTCGCTTATGGCCAGAGCGGTGAGTCGACTTCCGCTATGGGACCCGTATTTGCCGATGTAGACGGCGATGGCAAACTCGACCTCTGGGTCACCGACTCGAAGTTCAATCGCCTGATGCATAACGCAGGCAACGGCATGTTTGACGATGTTTCCGCCAAGGCCGGCATCTCACAAGCCACTGCGCAATACACCAGCTGGGGATCCGGAATCTATGACTTCGATAATGATGGCTGGCCTGACATCCTTACCTTCCACGGCGGACTGATCCATCTCGTTCCGCAGGAGCACTCCCTGTTCAAAGGTCTGGGTAACGGAAAATTCGCTGATGTCTCGCGAGACGCCGGCCCGATTCTCGACGTGAAGAGCGTAGCCCGCGGCGCATGCTTTGCGGACTACGACAACGACGGCAAGATGGACGCTTTCCTAGTAAACCTGGGTGCCCCCGGCACTTTGATCCACAATGTCACGGCCACGACAAATCATTGGATAGCGTTTCAACTCAGAGGGACCAAGAGCAATCGCGACGGCATTGGAGCCCACCTGGAAATTCAGTCCGGCGGACGCAAGCAGGTTGCTGAGCGCGTCGCCAGTTCAGGCTATCTTTCTCAGGATGATCCGCGCGTCCACTTTGGACTAGGCGCATCAGCCAGGGTCGATAAAGTCACGGTTCAATGGCCGAGCGGCAAGCAACAGGTCCTTGAGAATCTCACAGCAGATCGCGTGATCACGGTGGAGGAGCCGAAGTGAAGGCGAATTTCACAATTGCGGCCGCTCTTCTGCTGGTAACGCTTTGCCTTGCAGCCGCATTGCGCCCCCACGTCGTCGCAGGCTCGGCGACGCCAGAATCAGAGTACCTCTCCCCGGGCGAGATGGTGTTCTCACCGGATGGCCGATCCCTCTACGTTGTCTGCGAACACAGCGACGAACTGCGCATCGTGGAAACAGCAACTAGTAAAGTCACGGCGCGTATCCCGGTCGGCCATGTTCCCCGCAACTTGACTCTCTCGCCAGACGGAAAACAAATCTATGTGGTGAATTCCTGGGAGGACACTCTCTCAGTGGTTGACCTCACTACTCAGTCCGTCACCCGCACCATTCCTACGGGAGCCGAACCATACAGCGCCATATTCGACCGCGCAGGATCTACCCTGTACGTTGCCAATCGCCTTAGCAATGACATCTCGGTGATTGACTCTGTCAGTGGAGTCGAGAAGAAGCGCCTGGCTGGCGGCCGCGGAGCCAGCTATCTCGCGCTTTCTCCGGACGGCAGCGAGGTCTACGGAACGCACATCTACCCGAAGATCGGCGCGCACCGCACGCCGCCTGAGTCTGAGATAACGGTGATCAACACGGCCACTCAGTCTGTCGTCGAGCGTAAACCATTGCCCGGAGCCGCGGGCGTCTTCCACATCGTGACCTCAACCGATGGAAAGCTGGTCGTTGCCTCCGAGATGCGTCCCAAAAACCTGGTGCCGCTGGCACACGTCGAGCACGGGTGGGTTATTACCAGTGCACTCACCATCTTCGGTGACGATGTCGGAGCCGTCATTCAAGTTCCCCTTGACGAGTTGGAAAAGTACTATTCCATGCCCTTCGGCGTGG
>JANXZS010000206.1 GCA_025355385.1 Acidobacteriaceae bacterium
CTCGAACGCGAAGCCTTCCTCTCTCTCTGCGGCGAACGCAAAACGCAAGAGCGCATAGCTTTCACACTCAAGACCGGCAAGCCACTAAGGAACTAACGTTGCAAAGATCGCTCTCAGTCTGGTTGCTGTTTCTTGCCTTTGTCCCGGGGCGGCAAGTCTGCGCCCAGGCCTCGGAATTGGTGGAGACCGGGCAACTCGATTTTGCCGGCAGGACGATGCCTTACAAAATTCGACGGCTCCCGTTATCGGCGTTTCCTGAGTTGCCGTCGCCGGTTCGCCACGTGCTGGACGAACGCCAGTGCACGGTGCCCCAGACCTATGAGGCTCGCCGACCGGAGAACGTAATCCACGGTGAATTCTGGTTGAAGGGGAGTCGCGATTGGGCGGTTTTCTGTTCGCACGGAGGTGCAAGTTCCCTACTGGTCTTTCGCAGCAATGCCCTGGGTCTGCCCATTGAACTCGAGAATGCGAAAGATATAGACCGATTAGAAGCAAGACTCAACGGTACCCTCGGATTTGCGTGGGGCCTGGACATTGCGCTGCCAGATTATGTGAGGCGTGTGGCGGGCACTAAATCGGGCCCCTACGATCACGACGGAATTCAAGTCTCAATCGTTGAAAGGTCCTCCGAAATTCACTACTACCAGAACGGCAAGTGGCTCCAATTCGACGGAGCGGAGTAGTACAGGGAGCAAGGAACATGGCAGAGGCCGTAATCGTAAGTGCCGTTCGCACCGCAGTTGGGCGCGCAGGCAAAGGAGCGCTCGCCACTACCCGCCCGGACGATCTGGGGGCGGTGGTGATTCGTGGCGCGCTCGAGCGCATCCCTCAACTCGACGCCAAAGAAATTGACGACGTCATTCTGGGCTGTGCCATGCCTGAGGCGGAGCAGGGAATGAACGTGGCCCGCATCGCGAGTCTGCGCGCCGGGTTGCCGGTCGACGTTTCATCGATGACGGTGAACCGCTTCTGCGCGTCCGGTTTGCAGTCTATAGCGTTAGCCGCGGAGAGGATTCGCGGTGGGGGAGCAGCAGCAATTCTTGCAGGTGGAACTGAGTCTATGAGTATGGTTCCGATGGGCGGCAACAAGATCAGCGCCAACCCCTGGCTGGTGGAGCACTACGCGGATGCGTACCTCAACATGGGGTTGACCGCCGAGCGAGTGGCGACGAGATACGGCATTACACGCGCCCAGGCTGATGAGTTCTCCCTGGGAAGTCATAAGAAGGCGATCGATGCGACACAGGCTGGGCGCTTCGCAGCGGAGATTGTACCAGTGACGGTAACAAATACCTCGCCGACTTCAAAGGCGACCAAGCCAGAGACGAAGAACATCATCTTTGATACGGATGAAGGCCCCCGTAACGATACTTCGCT
This sequence comes from Acidobacteriaceae bacterium, assembly GCA_025355385.1. GTDB lineage: Bacteria > Acidobacteriota > Terriglobia > Terriglobales > Acidobacteriaceae > JANXZS01. The sequence goes on from JANXZS010000206.1 coordinate 1,378, forward strand.
GGAGGCGCTGGCAAATCTCAAGCCTGCATTCCATGCCAAGGGGGTAGTTACGGCGGGCAATTCTTCGCAGACCTCGGACGGGGCTGCCGCAGCTATCGTGATGTCCGCGAATCGAGCGAGCGAACTGGGGATTCCGCCAATGGCTCGTTTCGTCGCCTTTGCCACCAGTGGCTGCTTACCGGAAGAAATGGGAGTTGGCCCGGTTTACGCCATTCCCAAGGCCTTGAGGCTTGCAGGATTGGCGCTCAACGATATCGACCTGATCGAGTTGAACGAGGCCTTCGCAGCGCAATCGTTAGCGGTGCTGCAACAATTGGGCGTTGATCCCGCAAAGGTCAACGTGAACGGCGGAGCAATCGCACTAGGCCATCCACTGGGCTGCACGGGAGCGAAATTGACGGCGACATTGCTGCATGAGATGAAGCGCCGCGGTGTGCGCTACGGCATGGTGACGATGTGCGTAGGAGGGGGCATGGGTGCGGCTGGAATTTTCGAGAATCTGAGTTGAGCAGTATCGACGGGCTTACTAAAACCCCGCGTGTTCTTGTGATCCACACCATGCCCCGCAGGAAGAGGCAGTCTTCGAAACAACGTAAACAACCAAGGGCTAAGACAAGGACCTAACATGGCAACCGTCGCATCTCCCATCGCAAAGTCTGTAGCAGGCGGAAGTTTCCTGATTGAAAATCGTACGCCCGCAGAGGTCTTCACTCCAGAAGACTTTAGCGAAGAGCAGCGCCAGATCGCAGAGACTACCTCGCAATTCGCTGCGAACGAAGTGTTGCCCGCAGCCGATCAACTTGAAGCTAAGAACTTTGAGGTCACGCGTAGCCTTCTCAAAAAAGCGGGAGATCTCGGTTTAATGGCCGTGGACATACCGGAAGAATACGGTGGCCTGGCAATGAATAAGACCACTTCGGCGATAGTTGCCGATCGCCTCTCAATCTATGCGAGCTTCTCTGTTGCCTTCAGCGCGCACGTTGGCATTGGCACGCTGCCTATCGTTTGGTATGGCACGGATGAACAGAAGAAGAAGTTCCTTCCCAAACTGGCCACCGGAGAATGGATCGGCGCTTACGCCCTGTCCGAGGCGACCTCGGGTTCGGATGCGATGAATATCCGCACTCGTGCCGAACTCGCCGCGGACGGCAAACACTACGTCCTGAATGGCGAGAAGATGTGGATTACCAATGCCGGATTTGCCGATCTTTTTACGGTCTTCGCCAAGATCGACGGAGAAAAGTTTTCCGCCTTTCTGATTGAGCGGGGAACGCCTGGCCTATCGATTGGAGCGGAGGAACATAAGCTGGGCATTCGTGGATCGTCGACCTGCCCGCTGATTCTCTCCGACTGCAAGGTGCCGGTCGAAAACCTTCTCGGGGAAGCGGGCAAGGGCCACCACATCGCGTTCAATATTCTGAACATCGGCCGCTTCAAGCTGGGTGCGGCGTGCCTGGGCGGGGCGCGCAACTCGCTTACCAATGGCATCCGCTATGCGAAGGAACGCAAGGCTTTCGGCAAGTCCATCGTGGATTTCGGGCTGGTGCAGGAGAAGATCGCCGATTCCGCCATCGGCGTGTTCGTCGGCGAGAGCATGGCCTATCGCACGGTGGGGATGATTGATCATGCTCTGGCGGCGATCGAGGGAGATGCCGCGCATTCCTCGCGCGAGATTCAGAAACGCGTAGAAGAGTATGCAGTGGAGTGCTCCATCCTGAAGGTATGGGGATCGGAGATGCTGGATATGGTTGTCGATCACATGGTGCAGATCTATGCCGGCTATGGTTACGTGGAGGAATACCCAGCGGAGCGAGCGTATCGTGACTCCCGTATCAACCGCATTTTCGAAGGAACGAACGAGATCAACCGACTGATCATTACTGGCTGGCTAATGAAGCGCGCCATGACCGGGCAGCTTGCACTGATGCCCGCCATCGCGAAACTGATGGAAGAGGTAATGGCACCACCATCCTTTGACGATCCCAACGCTTTGGATGAGCCGCTTGTAAACGAAGTGGGGCTGCTCGCGAGCGCGAAGAAGATTGCCCTCTTTACGGCTGGCGCAGCCTCGCAGAAGTACATGGCGGCGCTGGTGGATCAGCAGGAGGTAATGGGTGAGCTGGCCGACATCCTCATACAGGTCTACTCATTTGAGTCTGCACTGTTGCGGGCACAGAAGCTGAGCGCGTCGAGTTCGACCTCTGCCGCCCTTGCTCAGGCCATGGTGAAGGTCCATGCGGAACATTGCTTCTCTGCAATTGAGACGGCCGCTCGTCGTGTGCTGGCCGCCGTAGCAGAAGGAGATATGCTGCGGACCCGATTGGCCATTTTCCGCCGTCTGTCGAAACACACTCCGGTAAACACAATTGAACTTAACCGCGTAGTAGCCAGGGCGATGATCGAGGCAGGACGCTACTCGCTCTAAAAGTGAATCCAAAAAGTATGGGGGAAGCTTCGCGCCTCCCCCATCGACTACCCAAAGATTTTTTTAGGACAGCACCGCTTCCACTTCTACCGTGTAGCGGTGAGGGGCCGGGCACGGTATTTATGAATGACAAGCCGTGCCCGGCTCCCCTACTTCGAATGCACTCTGTAGTGCGATGGCCCTAGCGCTGTTGCAACGTGGGATCGGGTTGGGGTGCATCCCCGCTGTCATAGGACTTGACTTGGTGGCCACCCGTTGTCGTCGTGACAGAGATCGGATTCTGTAGACGAAAGTTCACCAGGCTCTCTGATGGAATCTGGACCTGCTGACCCCGAGTGATGGTATTTGCGCCCGCGCCCACGCCTCCACCAGCCGCGGCTCCGATTGCAGCGCCCTTTCCGCCGCCAGCCAGCGCGCCGATCAAGGCTCCGATTGCCGCTCCACCACCGACCTTCTCGGCGGTGTTTTTACCGCGCCCCTTACCCTGCTGCGTGTAGGGATCTGTAGCCAGGTGGTAAGTTTGTCCATTGGCGCTAACTTGCGTCAGTTCAATGGTCAGAAGGGAACTGCCGGAATAGTGTGTGGCGTCTTTGGCATCGATCACGCGCCCTACGACATTGGAACCGCGAGGGATTGCGGTAACACCGTCAACCGTCAGGTCGGAGGCGAGCGATCCGTGGAATACCGCGTCTGGCTGGGTCTTGCCGGTCTCAAGCGTCTCGGTCATTCGCACAGGGACGGTCGTGCCTGCAGCCAGGGTAAAGGTCCGCGTGACGGGCTTCGGAGGTGCCGCAGGGGGAACAACTCTGACCGGTTCAGGCGCGTTCTGCGACGCTTGTTGCACCGGAGCCGGCGGTGCGTCGGCGTGAGCAGTGGATCGGCGGGAGTTGGACTCCGGTCTGCGGGGGCTGGGCTCCGGCGCCATAGATCTTTCTGCTTTCATCGGGTGGACTGTCAGATTGTTGATGACAGTCTTTACTCCATCTGCTGAAGCTGCGGCATTTGCGGCGAGCGAGCGCGAAGCCTCATCGGCTACAGTTCCATTCAGCGTGGCTCTGCCGTCGTCCACATTCAACTGGATGGCTTGGCCTTTCAAGGCGGATTCAGCATTCAGCTTGCTGGTGATATCGGCGGATATCTGCTGGTCCGTCGGGGCCGCGGGGGTGGCAGCCGTTGCCGGCTGGGCCGGCTGCTTCTTGCATCCTGAAGCCATAGCAAGCAACGAAGCTGCGAGCATAACCTGCAGCAAACGTGCGATAGTTTGTAAATTTCGCATCGATGTATCTCTCCTGTAAGCACGGTTTGTGGCTGAACAGATTGCCTCAAACTTGGAACCAGTGGTCGCGCATCTGGTTGTTCTATCACTTCTAGTGTAAGACGATTCGGCTTGCGGTGCGGCGCTGCTACTTGTCGTTGCGGTTGTCACTGGGTGACGCCAAGCTATTCCAAGGGAATGGAGCTTGCGATCACGCCCGGGTCGTCATTGTTTTTGCCTCGCGTGGCAGCGTATCCTCTAGCCTAGGCATCTACAGCAAGGGTATGGATGTTTGTCCCGGAACCGTGCGCTTCGTAACGTCCGGGGTTCAAAGTGTCGCTTACAGGCGACCAGGAGAGATAACTTATGTCAGACGAAACTCAGAATGGTGGTTTTAGCTGGTTTCTTGCGGGTCTTGGCTTAGGAGCCTTGATCGGTGTTCTTTACGCCCCCAAATCCGGCCGTGAAACACGCGAGGATATCGCTTTCCAAGCTCGGGAAAAATCCGAATACCTGAAGCGGCGCTCACGGGACGCAGCGGACCACGCAAGCGTACTTGCCGATCGCGCAAAGGCCCAGGCAGGAGAATATGTCGACAAAGGCAAGGAATATGTCGACCGTGGACGCGCTCAGTGGGAAGAGTTCGTAGATAAGAGCAAGGGCTTCGTCGGGGAGCAGACGGATAAAGTTGCCGCAGCCGTCGACGCCGGCAAGCAGGCGTACCAGTCGACGACCACGCCTACTGAATCAAAGCAGTTCTAAATCACCCGGCTTCCAGTCTTTCTAATCATATGAGCACAAGGCCAATCGAGGGGGCGGAATCAATATGCACGAATGGACAACGCAGGACACTCTCATCACGATCACGGCTATCACCTCGATTGGCATCTTCATCCAGGCATGCATCCTCATTGGCGTGTATCTCGGAGCCCGTAAAGCAATTGTGCAGGTAACAAGGCTGGTGGACGAGGCGCGGGAACACGTCATGCCAACACTGGCGACCTCCCGCCGTCTGATCGAAGACCTTTCTCCCAAAATCAAAGTGATCATGACCAACGTAACTGAAGTTAGCAACACGGTTCGCCACCAGACGGAGCACGTCAACGCAACTGTGGGCGAGATGGTCGATCGGACACGGCGTCAGGCGGAGCGCGTGGATGGTATGGTGTCCGGAGGTCTGGACGGCATTAACAATGCGACCGCCAGCCTGCAGGAGGGTATCGCCATTCCGGCTCGCAAGGTGCAGGGGCTGTTCAACGGGGTTCGCGCGGGTCTGGATGTTCTTCTGCAGCGGTCCCGGACCGACCATTCCAAGGCTGACAACGATCTGTTCATTTAGAGCAATTTCAATTCGCCGCTGCTCCTTTCAAAGCTCACAGCGTCCAGAGAAGCCGGCTGCTTCCCCCGGGCACATCCGTGCGGAATTTCCCTTCGTCGCCCGCTGTTCTCTCCAGCTATACGATCCACCCACCGCCGACAACTTCGTCATTGGAATAGAACACGACTGCCTGTCCAGGAGTGACCGCTCGGGCTGGCTCATCGAAAGCTACCGTAACTTCATCCGCGCCCGTCCTGCGCAAGGTGGCCCACGCCGGTTCAAAGCGATGACGGATCTTAACCTGAACCCGCATCTCCCCGAGCAATTCAGGAATCGCGATCCAATTGAGTTGCCTGGCGCGCAGGGTGCTGGTGGAAAGATCCCCTTCTCTTCCCAGCGTGACTCGATGGGAGGCACTGTCGATCTGTAGAACATACAGAGGTGTTGGGGAAGACACGCCCAGCCCCTTACGCTGTCCCACTGTGAAGTGATGGATACCTTCGTGGTGGCCCAGAACCTCGCCGGTCGCTGTAACTAATTCACCTGCGGAATCCGGTAGCTTCTCTCCCTGCTCCTCAAGATAGGCTTCTATGAAGCGCTTGTAGTCTCCGCCGGGAACGAAGCAAATCTCCTGCGAATCGGGCTTCGAAGCTAGTGCGAGTCCGGCTTCGTGAGCGATTTCGCGAACCCGCGGCTTGGAAAAATTTCCCAGGGGAAAAAGAGTGCGGGATAGCTGCTCCTGCGTAAGCCCGAAGAGGAAGTATGTCTGATCCTTGGCGGTATCCGCGGGCCGCTTCAGTATCCAGCGTCCGCGAGCGCGGTCGAACTCGTTGCGGGCATAGTGGCCGGTGGCGATCTGGTCCGCGCCGATCTGTCGCGCAGTGAGCAGCAACTGATCGAACTTCAAATGATTGTTGCAAAGGGAGCAGGGAATCGGCGTGCGTCCGGCAAGGTATTCATTGACGAAGGGCCGCACCACGTCTCGCTCGAAGCGATCCTGCTGGTTCACCACGTAGTACGGAATGCCCAGCTCCTCGGCTACGTGGCGTGCGTCGTATACGTCGTCAATAGAGCAGCAGCGTCCCTGCACTTGCTCCGGCATGCCTTCCTTACCGGCAAGCCGCCGCTGGTTCCAGAGCTGCAGCGTCAAGCCGATCAGCGTGTAGCCCTGCGCCTTCAGCATTGCCGCGACGGTCGAGGAATCCACGCCTCCGGACATGGCGACGGCGATAGTCGGCTTATCGACCTTGTCGTCAGTCATGAAGACCTCCTCCGCTGACCGTCACTGCCGTCTTCTTTGCATACACTGGCGAGAGTTCGCGCAGACGCGCAACTGCCTGTGGAACCAACGCCACCGCGAAGTCAACATCTTCTTCGGTAGCAGTCTTCATCAGGCTGAAGCGCACGCTGGCGCGGGCACGTTCCTCTGAAAGCCCCATGGCGAGAAGTACGTGCGAAGGCTCAGTGGCCCCCGACTGGCACGCCGATCCACCTGAAATGGCCAGACCCTTCAGGTCGAGTGCTATCACCAGCGCCTCCGCCTCCACGTGATCGAACCACAAGTTCGTCGTGTTGGCTACCCGGGGAACTTCGCCGCCGTTGACCCCGGCCTCGTCGACACTTTGAAGAATTAGCATCTCCAGGCGGTCGCGTAGCGCGGCGGTCCTTGAAGGGATCCCCGCATCAAGCCCTGCCATGGCCACCTCTGCCGCTTTGCCAAACCCGACGATGCCGGGCACGTTCTCGGTTCCGGCACGGCGATGGCGCTCGTGCAGACCACCAAAGAAAAGCGGCTCAAGCGGTGTACCCCGGCGGACGTACAGAGCGCCGGTCCCTTGCGGTGCATGCATCTTGTGGCCGGACAGCGTCAACAGATCGCAGCCGATCGCCTTCACATCCAGGGGCAGCTTGCCAGCCGTCTGTACTGCGTCGGTATGGTAGTAAACATCCGCTTCCCGGGCGATGCGACCTATCTCCGCGACAGGCTGGAGCACGCCAGTTTCGTTATTAGCCATCATGACGCTGATCAGTTTTGTTTGCGGGCGAAGGGCGCGTCGCACATCTTCCGGATCGATGACGCCGGCGCTTGAGACGGGGAGAAATGTGACCAGAATCCCCCGGTCGCGCAGATGCTCGGCGGCGTGCAGCACGGCGTGGTGCTCGACCGCAGTGGTTATGAGGTGGTCGCCCGGCTGAAGCATGCCCCCGCTCTGCAGTATCCCGAACAGGGCGAGGTTGTCCCCCTCGGTGCCGCCGCTGGTAAAAACAATTTCCGCAGGACGGCAGCCAAGCAGGGTGGCAACGGTTTCGCGTGCGTGGTCGACCGCTGCTCGTGCCCGCTGCCCGTGAAAATGGATCGAGGATGCGTTGCCGAAATTGTCGTCGAACCAGGGACGCATCGCCGCCATCACCTCTGGCAACAGGGGCGTGGTGGCATTCGCGTCCATGTAGACCCGTTGCATCATTGGAAGATCTCCAAGCCTATTCTACGTTGTGACTGGAGTCCGCTCCTTCATCCGGTCACAAGAATGAGACCGCAGAGGGGGGAATCTGGTAGGCTTCTTTCCGCAACAGATGCCACCTTCTGGAGGTTTTGCTGTGGAGATTAATCGCACTCTCGCCCATCTCGCTCTTTGTTGCACTCTGGCCGGGTCCACCGTAGCCCTGTGCCAGGTCAAGTCTGAGGCGCCCCCGGTGGGCACTAAGGTCCCTCCGGCGCAGACCTATAACAAAATACTCAGCGGGGTCGAGGCCCAAATCGTGGGTGCCGCTGAAGCCATGCCGGAAGAAAAATACAACTTTGCGCCCACCCAAGGGGAGTTTAAGGGAGTCAGCACGTTCGCCCAGCAGGTAAAGCACGTCGCCCACTCAAACTATCACTTGTGGGGATCGTTCGCCGGGACGACAGACGATGGGTCTTCGATCGACAAACTCACAACCAAGGCCGATATCGTGAAGGCGCTCAAGGATTCGTTCGCCATGGCTCACAAGGGTGTGGACACGATGACCACAGATAACGCTTTTGAAATGACCAAGACCGGCAGCCGCGCGGGGATGACCTCGGCCGGGATCGCCCACTGCATGGACCACTACGGCCAGATGGTGGAGTATTTGCGAATGAACGGCATTGTGCCACCGGCAAGCCGCGGCAGCATGTAGCAGAGCAGCGAATAAGCGGCGATGCCTAGACTGCTAACCGCTGATTCCGGCTATCTGTCTTCCATCGGTATATAGGGCGCGGGATAGGGTGGTCCGATGTATTCGGCACGGGGACGAATGAGGCGATTGTCGTCCAGTTGCTCGATCACGTGAGCCGCCCAGCCCGCGACCCGGCTTACCGCGAAGATTGGTGTGAAAAGGTCAAGATCAATGCCCAGAGTGGTATAAGTTGATGCTGAATAGAAATCCACGTTCGCATTGAGCTTCTTTTCCTTGAGAATGTACTCCTCGATCTTGCGAGACATCTCGAACCACCTGGGATTGCCCGAGGCGCGGCCAAGGCTCTCCGACATCTGTCGCAGATGGGTCGCCCGTGGATCTTCAGTGTGATAGACGCGATGTCCAAAGCCCATGATCTTTTGCTTATCGGCGAGCATCTGCTTCACGTATTCCACCGGGTCCGCACCCTCTTTATCGATGAGGAAGAGGAGTCGCATGACGGCTTCATTCGCGCCCCCGTGCAGCGGACCTTTCAGCGCGCCTATGGCTCCGGTGATGGCCGAATGGATGTCAGAAAGAGTTGCCGCAATCACGCGTGCCGCAAAGGTGGAGGCATTCAATTCGTGGTCAGCGTGCAGAATCAGTGCGATATCGAGCGCGCGGGTCGCCGTCTCGGAGGGCTTCTTGCCGTTCAGCATCCACAAAAAATTGGCCGCGTGCGAGAGCGATTTGTCCGCCGGAATGATGGGCAGTTCCTTGCGGATACGGTCGTAAATTGCGACCACCATGGCAATCTGCGCTGTCAGATGGAAGCTTTTGCGGATGTTGGAGTTGTGGTTGTTCAACTTTTCATCTGCGTCGTAGAAGCTGAGCGCGGAGACGGCTGTGCGCAGGACCTCCATGGGTGTAGCCTTGCGTGGAAATGCGCGGATCATCGCGATGATTCCAGGGTCCAGCACGCGCGCATCCGCCAGGTCGCTCGTGAACTGGGCCAGATCCTTCCGGTTGGGCAGTTTGCCATTCCAGAGCAGATAGGTGGTCTCTTCAAAAGTAGATTTGTCCGCCAGTTCGTGGATATTGATGCCCCGGTAGGCGAGCACGCCCGCCTCTCCATCAATCCAACAAATACCCGAGTTGGCTGCGACGATCCCTTCAAGACCCTTTACCGCGACCGAAGTGGACATAACTTATCACTCTCCCTGGAACTGTCTTCGCCGATTCGAATCGCGTTGAAACTGCAGGTCGGAGCGAAGGCACGGACGGTTTAACGAATGCCGCACGTCAACTCCGTTATTTTAAATATCTTTCGTTTATAGCTCAGCGATTCGTCCTTGTCACTTGCGGGGCTGGCCCCCGCTGGCGGGAGCCGCGACGCCAGGCTCGAACAGGGCCTGAATCAATCTTCCTCCAGGCCAAATCGAGATGGGGCGAAGGGGTCGACGGGAACTACGGGACGCTCTCCGGCGAGGAGCTGCCGCATAATCCTGGCAGTGGCGGGCGCCAGAAGAATTCCGTTGCGGAAGTGGCCTGCCGCCATCCACAGGTGATCTCCGCCGCATCTGCCCATCAGGGGAAGTCCGTCTCCCGAGCCTGGACGCAGACCCACCCACGTGTCCACAACCCGGGCTGCGGTCAATGGCGGCCACAGGGCGCACGCCTCGTCCACCAATGTCTGAACTACATCGCTATCCACGGCTTTATCAAACCCCCTATGCTCGATCGTGGCTCCGATCACGATGCGTCCATCCCCCCGAGGCACGAGGTAGATCTCTGGCGTGCGCAGAACACGCTTGAGACTTTCGGAGTCTGGCATCTGCACTGTTACCAGCTGACCTTTGCGGGGTTCGATGCCCAGTCGTTCCGGGGCAAAATTCCCCGTAGAGCCGTGCAGGCTGCCGGCCCAGGCTCCACAAGAATTTACAAAAGCTCCTGCATCGATATTGCCATTCGTAGTCTCTACCACGATGCTTTGGCCCTTGACCTTTACGCCAAGTACCGCAGTTTCTTCTGCCAGCTCGACTCCAGAGGCGACCACGGCTCGCGGCAGCGCAAGACAGAGATCGCGGGGGTCGAGGCTATCCTCTTCCAGAAGCAAAAACTGGCGTCCCTGAATGTTGAGCCCGGGAACAACCTCTATTGCTGTCGTGGCGTCGATCAGGCCGGCAAGATTGCCCGCTTGGGTGGAAAAGAGCTCGCCCCTGCGCGATCCCTGCAGAGCTCTACGCGTGCGAAGGGGAATGTTTTGTCCTGAAAGCCGGTGCAAATGGTCCAAAAATGCAGGGTACAGCGAGAGACTCATTTTGGAGAGTGGCCCCAGAACGGAGGGATTTTCAGGATCGTGGGCCGCCAGCATACCAGCCGCAGCCCAGGAGGCTTCGCTCATGGCTCGCCCGCGCTCAAGTACGATGACGCGCAAGCCTTCCGAAACCAACTCCAGTGCGATTGAGAGCCCGATGATTCCGCCACCGGCGATGACGATGTCCGATGTATTCACACTGCTATTCTAGGGTCCAGAGTCAGAATGAACTATGGTTTAAGGGTTCCCTTGGTTCGAGTGCGCGCAGGGAATGACCGGCAGAGGAACTCCCTTGTGCCCAGCTCAAATTTACTTGCACGGAAGAAAGGCCCACCTATGAACGACGTGTTGGAAACACCGGAACGCAATTATTCCTCACTCTTTGTCGCTGGATTGGTATTGGCCATCCTGGCGTCTATTGGCGGTTTGATATGGAGCTATACCCTTTCTGCTCGTCTCGCCAAGTCGGAGACGGCTCTTGCCGCCGCGACGCAGGAGAACGATAAGCTGGCGAACGCCATGAGGGAGACAAACGCGCGCCTGAAAGTCACGTCTGAGACGCTGGGCCAATCCGTTGGCATGACGCAAAAACAACTTGAGACCAGGGCAGCGGATTTGATGCGACGCCAACAGGCCGATTCTTCCCGCCTGCAGAAGCAACAGACTGAGACCCGTCAGCAGATTGGTGCAGTCTCTGGCGAAGTGGCCGGAGTCAAAACCGAAGTCGGCGGCGTAAAGACCGATGTTGCCAAAACACAGACCGATCTGGTGGCGACGCAGACCCAGTTACAAAGCATGAAAGGCGATCTGGGAATCCAGAGCGGTCTGATCGCGCATAATCACGACGAACTCGAGGTGCTGAAGCACAAGGGCGACCGCAACTACTACGAATTCACGCTGAACAAGGGCGGCAAGCCGATCCCGGTCGGCATCATCAGCCTGGAGCTGAAGAAGGCAGATCAAAAGAAGAACCGCTTCACCCTCAACGTGATTTCAGATGACAAGAAGATTGAAAAGAAGGACAAGGGATTGAACGAGCCGGTTCAGTTCTATACAGGTAAAGACCCAATGCTTTATGAGCTCGTCGTGAACAACATCAACAAGAACCAGGTAGTGGGCTATATTTCCGCGCCCAAGACCATTAGATAGTAAGCATGCAGATCAGCAGTTCCGCCGACGGGGCTTGAGTAGAGCCGATTTTGCAAGACCGGCTCTATGCTCTGGCAAGAAGGTGTGGAGGAACATTGATTACTGGGGTACTCGCAGGGTCAAAGTCTTCTGGTGGAGAAAAACGACGTTGATGTCGAGGGACTTCTTTTTGTCGTATTGCTCTCGCGTCAGCGGATAGGGGAAGAGCATGAGCCCTTCAATCGTTTGCCCGGGCTCCATCGTAATGTCGCGGACGATGGGTTCGCCCTTCAGCGGTGCAAGCTGTGGGTAGGCAACGTAAGCCCGCGCGAAATCGGATTTATTGACTGCCAGGCTGCGCCGCTCCAGATCATCGGGAAGGGTCAGCACCGACACCATTTCGTGCAGGAACAGCTGTCCCTTCGACTGGTTGTGGACCCTGATCTGGGCCATGACGAGTACCTGGTCGAAGCTATCCTGCTGGCCTGGCATTCCGGCGGCAGCAGGCAAGTTCGATTCCTGGTGGATCGGCACCGCGGTAACGCGGATGACTTCGCCGGTCGCGACTGGTGGCTTCTCGCCGAAATAAACATAAGCGCCAATCGCAGCGATCACCATAGCGAGAGCCAGCAGTACGATCTTCAGGGCATTTGAAGTGGGATCGTGAGCTGCCGCCTGGCCGAGATAATCGCTATCCGGTGCATTTTTGGGAGACTTCGATGTCGCATTCACAGTGCAGAGATTGTATCCCGATCTGCTCGATTTCGAGAGGAAAAGCATTGTGGATATCTCTGCACGTCACGCATTGGTTCTGAGCGCAGCCAGGAGGCTACTCGCATCGCGGGTGTTCAGGACATCTTCCTTGGTCAGCCACGCCCGGCGTAGTTGCAACACTCCAAAGCGCATCTTTTCGAGGTGGCTGATTTGATGGGCATCGGTATTCACCACAATTCTGACGCCCATCTCCTTCGCCAGCCGCAGGTCGCGATCGCAAAGGTCCAGTCGGTCGGGATACGCATTGTGCTCCATGGTGACGCCAAGTTCCGCCGCCCTTCGCAGAATCTTCGGCAAATTCAGCTTGTAAGGTTCACGCCGCAGCAGCAATCTTCCCGTCGGGTGTCCGAGGATGCGAAGATAGGGGTTCTCCATTGCCCGCAGCATGCGCTCGGTCATCTGCTCTTCGGTCTGGTTAAAGAGGGAGTGAACGCTCCCAATCACCACATCCATCTGCGCCAAGACGTCGTTTGACAGGTCGAGTTCGCCATTGTTGAGAATATCGACCTCGATCCCCGAAAGAACACGAAGGCGGCCTTCCATCTCGCTATCCACTTGTTTGATCCTCACTATGTGCTCGAGGGCGCGGCGGTCGTCGAGCCCGTTGATCATAGCGAGATTTTTTGAGTGGTCGGTAATGGCGATGTATTCGTAGCCACGCGCCAGCGCCGCATCGGCCATCGCGCGGATGGTATTGCGGCCGTCGCTGGCGTCGGTATGCATATGCACATCGCCGCGAATGTCTGTCGGTTCGATCAGCTCGGGGAGGCGATGCTCCGCGGCAGCTTCCAGCTCCCCGTAGTTTTCGCGAAGTTCCGGAGCAATCCAGTCCAGGCCGAGCGCCGCGTAGATCTCCACCTCCGTCGCGCCAGCAACGACTGATCCATCATCGAGACGCGCCAATGCATACTCGCTCAAGGTATAGCCCTGCTTCAGGGCCCGCTGCCGCAGAGCAACGTTATGCGTCTTCGATCCGGTGAAGTATTGCAACGCAGCCCCGTATGAGGCTCGAGGCAACAGGCGGACGTCAACCTGCAATCCATTCCGCAGGCGAAAGCTGACCTTGTTCTGCCCCTTCGCGAGTATGTCGACGATGGGCGGGTAAGCGACCGCGTATTCAACTGCAGAGCTCACACAGTTCTCTTCACAACCCGGGCCTGTCGCCAGCAAGTCGATGTCTCCCACCGTTTCGCGACCCCGTCGCAGAGAGCCCGCAGGAGTGACGCTATTTATACCGGGAAAACTTGTTAGATACGCAGCAATCTTCTCAGCCGCGAGTTCCGCCTCATCAATGTGGAAGCGACTGCTATTTCTGCGGTATTCAGCGATACCTTTCTTGAGCTTCTCTGCCTGCTTCTTGCCGAAACGCGGCAGTGTCTCAAGCTTCCCCGCATCGATTGCCGCTTCCAGAGCGTCGATATCGGCAATCCCGAGCGCCTGCCACAATGAGTTGACGCTTTTGGGACCCATCCCCGGAAGACGCAGCAACTCCAGCATCGTTGCTTTGTATTTTGTCAGCAGTTCTTCGCGCATAGGGAGCGTGCCGGTGCGCTCGATGGCGAGCAGATTGGCCGCCATTGCTTTGCCTATGCCGGGAATCTCCTGAAGCTTTTTCGCGTCTTCCGCGATGGCGCTCAATTCAAGCGTGGTCGACTCAACCGCCTCTGCAGCGTTGCGGTAGGAGCGAATGCGAAAGGAATCGCCACCACTGATCTCCAATAGATCGGCAGTCTCCGCCAATAGACGGCACATTCCCTGATTGTCCATTTAGCTTTGGTACCCTCGGGGCATTATGGCTCGCCAGTGGCGGGAGTGGAAATGCGCTAAGCGCAGCCGAGCCCTCTGCAAACTAATTTATATGGGCGTTTCACAGTGACAATCGAGCAATTTACGAAGGATGAGTCAGCTCACACCTCGCACCGCGGCACCGGCCCGGTTGCCAAACCGTGTGCTCAAAGGCCCACCCTCCGTCTTTTGTGAGTATCAGGCCGCTTCGCGCAAGCGAGCGACAGCGTCAGCCTGGGGACCCTTCTGCCCTTCGATAATGTTGAACTCCACTTCATCGCCTTCCTTCAGGCTCTTATATCCATCGAGTTGGATGGCACTATAGTGCACGAAGACATCGGGGCCATCCTCGCGGCCTATAAAACCATATCCCTTAGCGTTATTGAACCACTTCACTTTGCCTTTGTAATTAGCCACAAGCCACGTAACCTTCCTTGGAGCAGATCCAGGCTGGGACGAACTCAATTTGCCTATCCATAAGAGACGCGACGAGTAGCGGAATGGTTATCCTTTCAAAAAAAAGGTGGCCCCCGAGGAAATCTTTCGGGAGCCGCCCGTGGATCGTCGTTCGCACCACGTCTGACGGGTCAGAACTTTGCGCGGCGCTTCGGGCGCAAGCCCGTATTCCTTGCAAACAACATGACGGAAATCAGCGTTTTTCCGTCCGCGATCTGCCCCTTATCGATCATTGCAAGAACTTCGGACAGGAGTACCAATTTGATCTCAATAAACTCATCCTCCTCCGGCTTTGCCACTCCCGCTGAAAGGCCCTGGGCAAGAAATACCTGCATCCACTCCCCAAGAAAGCCCGGGCTGGCGAAGTAGCGCACCAGCTTCGTCCAGCGCCTGGCGCGGTAGCCCGTCTCCTCGATCAGTTCGCGCTTGGCGCCCGCCAGGGGCTTCTCTCCCTCATCCATCTTGCCCGCAGGAAGTTCCCACAGGTACTGTTTAGCGGCATGACGGTATTGCCTCTCCATCACGATCAGGGGATCTCTCTTGCTGCTGGAGTCGTCCACGGCCAGAATCACCACAGAGCCGTTGTGTCGGATCACATCGCGACGCGAAATTCTCCCGCCCGGCTCGAGAACCATGTCGGTGTGCACTTTGAAGAGGGGTCCTTCGTAGCTCAGTACTGACGAAACCACCTCAATCTTATTGACTGCCTTTTTTGTTAACGAAGCGGGCGTTTCCGTCTTGCTTGCTATTTTCTTTGCCATTTGTCCTCGCCCCTCTGACTTTCTATTTAAGTTACCATCGGGCGGGACCTGAAAGATGAAAACACCTCTCACATCGCGGCGCACTCCGACCGGTTCCACGAGGAACTCGAGCTTGCCGCGCATTACAGTGATTGGGCTTGGAAATTGGGGAACGTCGCTCGCCGCCGCACTGTTGGCCGCCGGCCTACCGCTCTCAGAGATTGTCGTGAAGCGATTGCCTGCGCGGCGGTCGCGAGGATGGAACTTGACTACTGTCGATCGGGCTTTGCTAGACGCGACGGTGCTTTGGATCTGCGTACCCGATGGAGCGATCGCGGAGGTTGCCACGAGGCTGGTAGCTCGCAGACGGGAGCTGGGGCTGAGGCTGGATGGCCAGATCGTTCTGCACTCGAGCGGAGTGCTGACGGTAGAGTCGCTCAAGGCTGCTTCGGATGCAGGAGCGCAAGTGGCCTCGGTGCACCCCTTGATGACCTTTCCGACGAGAAAGCCAGTGCCTCTAGCGGGAACGCCTTTCGCAGTGGAGTCTTCGGATGCCCTGCGACGCAGACTGTTCGCGCTGGTGCGCCGGTTGGATGGTGTGCCATTCCGCATCGACTCGTGCAATAAGATTCTCTACCACGCTGCGGCCACGCTGGCCTCTCCGCTGCTGCTGAGCGGCCTGGTGGCAGCGCAGCGGGCGGCCATGCTGGCTGGGTTGAGCGCCAAACAGGCCACCAGGATCCTAGCGCCCATCGCCGCGTCCACCGTTCAAAACTTCAACATGCGTGGAGCGGGAGAAAGCTTTAGCGGACCAATCGCCAGGGGCGATATTGCCACGATTCAACTGCATCTTCAGGCTCTCGCCGCGCATCCCAACTTGGTTGAGGTGTATCGCTCCTTGTCAAGAAACGCGCTGGAACATCTTCCAAGCCGCAAAAGGGACGAGCTGTGTGGCGCCCTCGCCGCCGGAGAGACTCAACAGCTTTAACTCCAAGCTGTGTCGTGAGAGACTGAGGGTAATTCGACAGCAGATCGCGATGTGAGAAGGCGCGGAGCCCGGCGTGGCAACGTAGCTGACAGGGAAGAGAGTTTGGTTTTGCAAACTGAGTGTTATCCCATCTCGATTCTTCCGCACCCGAGCCGCATTTTCCGGGACTATTGTGAACGCTCGGAGCCGTTGTCACCCTTCTTCCCTGCAAGCCCGCGATCCAATTTCTGGATGCGAAACCCCTCAACCGTACTCAACTCCAATGCGCGGGCGTCGCTTGCGGACCTGCTGGCGGCTCAAAGCGCGCAACCTGCGGCACTCGCCAATATTCAGCGTATTCGGCAAGGCGCCAACGTCGTCGTCACGGGACAGCAGGTGGGCTTGTTCGGTGGACCACTCTACACCTTGCTCAAAGCTGCTACTGCGATCCGCAAAGCTCAGGATGCGACCGCCGCCGGGTCGCCGCACGTTCCCGTCTTCTGGCTGGCCACTGAGGATCACGACTTCGCTGAGGTAAATCACGTCACGCTGCCCTCGCGCCGCTCGCTGGAAACCCTCACCTACCAAGGCGCGCACCCAGCCAACGCCCCGGTGGGCGGGATCGTTTTCGATGAGCAGATCCGCCTGCTCGTTGATCAGGCCGAAGAGTTGCTTGGCGCGGGGGCTGGCATAGATCAATTCCGCGCAAGTTATCAGTCCGGCCGAACCTTTGCTCAAGCCTTTGGCGAGTGGATCGGGGCCGCCTTTGCCAGTCATGGACTGGTGGTGATGGATGCGTCTACCCGTGCTTATCATGCCTTGGGGCGGAACGTGTTACGGCAGGCCATCGAGCGCTCTGGCGAATTGCGGGACGGATTGATAGAGCGGGACCGGCTGCTCGTTGACTCGGGATACCACTCCCAGGTGCTGGTGGAGACGCAATCCAGTCTGCTCTTTCTACTAGACCCCGCCACCGGGGCCCGTCAGGCCCTGAAAAATCCGAGTGAGGGAAAGTGGCAAGCGGGGCATCGAAGTTATACCACTCAAGAGTTGCTCTCCGTCCTCGATGCCGAATCCGAGCGGCTTAGCCCAAATGCGCTCCTCCGCCCGGTTTTTCAGGATGCCATTCTGCCCACATCGGCTTACATCGGAGGGCCAGCGGAGATTGCGTATTTTGCACAATCGCAGGTGCTTTATGAGCGGATACTTGGCCGTGTTACGCAAATCTTGCCACGTCTGACCGCGACGCTGATCGAGCCTCAGATTGCTGATGTTTTGCGGCGTCATGACCTATCGCTCCCGGATATCCTGCAAACGACAACCGACGAGGTCGCCCAGCGACTTGGCGCGCGCTCCATGCCGGTGGAAGGCAAGCGCAAGCTGGCTTCTGCAGGCAATGCTCTCGATGAAGAACTGACATCCTTGACGCAATACATGAGCGCCCTCGATGTCGGGCTGGGGCGGTCGGGCGAGGTGGCGGCATCGAAAATGCGTTATCAGATGAATCGCCTTCGCCGGCTGGCCGCGAACTACCAATTGCAGAAGGAAGCAAGCCTAACGCGTCACTCGGAAGCGTTGGCCATAGCGCTCTTTCCCAACCGGCATCCGCAGGAACGGCTGATCGGTGCGGCTTACTTCTTTGGGCGATATGGAGAAGCTCTTACGGATCTGCTTGTACTTGAAGCTGGGCAGGAATGCCCGGGACACAAGGCGTTGTTCCTCTAAAGTCTGCATTTTTGGGCCGAAAGGGTGACTTCGTGAGCGCGTTTTTCGACTTCAAGCATCGCGATCGAGGGGGGCCGGTTCGCAAACCCTCTGACCCGCTGGCCGAGCGTCCCACGGGTCCCATACAATACTCGAGTAGCCATGACAATCGAACCGACCAACACGTTTGATGTGACCTGCCCCGATTGCGGAGCTGTACTCAAAATTGATTCCGTGACGCGCGCCGTGGTAGCCCACACGCCCGCGCCGCGCAAGCGGACGTTCGAAGACTTTGAGACGGCCGCGCGAGCAATGCGGGAGCAGGACGACCGTAAAGAGAGTATTTTCCGCCAAGCCGTCGACGCGGAACGGAACAAGGATGATCTGATGGCAAAGAAGTTTGCCGAGGCACTCCGTAAAGCGAAAGAAACTCCGGATGGAGAAAAACCCTTGCGCGAGTTCGATCTCGACTAAATCATTTTGCCTGTAGATGTATACCGGAGAAGTGAGGGATGGCGCAGCTTTTCCGTTTAGAAAAGCTGAATATTGGCATTATAAAAGTACACAGCAACAGGGAAAATGATCTAGGTGGATGCACTTCCACTTATGCGCAAAGTAGCTGGTTAAATCTTAGGTGGAAAAAACACTTAGCCACGCTTCCCAGCACAAGTAGCGGAATCGCTCCTAGCCGCATCCAAAACAGCAGCGCGAGTTGCTGGAACAAAACCACTCCGGAAAAGAGAAACGATGATACCGAAGAGCCTCTCCACAATGCCAAAGCAAATCGAAGCACACCTTCCCGGGTCCGTACGCGAAGCTCCCTGGACACGCACGGTTGCGGTCGGATCCCTGATCACAGGGGTATTTCTGCTGTTGACGGGTAACCGTAAAGCCGGCGTTGCAGTCGCCGCAGCGGGCACTGTACTGGCGTTGGCGGAAGACCCCGAATCGCTCAAGGAATGGTGGGAAAGCATGCCGCGCTACGTGAAGACGGTGCAGCAGTTCCTCGTCAGGATAGAAGGGTTTGGGGACCAATTGGCCGCTCAGGGTGAGACCGTTCGCCGCCTGATGCGCCGCTAGTTGACAGGTTTCCGGGCTCCGACGGGTTCGGTTGTGTCATGTGCTTTCCCAACTTTTACTCGAAGCCGAGAGACTTGCGACCCTCGGCCGTAATGCGCTCCGGCCCCCATGCAGGCAGCCACACTAAATTGACTTCTGTCTCGCTGATTTCGGGAATCCCTGCCAGACGATTTTGAACCTGTTCGACCATCAACGTATGTGCGGGACAATGGGGAGTCGTCAAGGTCATCTGGATCGCGACTCGCTGTCGCGGAAACGCCGGCGCCGAATCAGCATCCGGTTGCAGCGTAATGCCGTAAATTAAACCGAGATCTACGATGTTCACTGGAACTTCAGGATCGTAGCAATCCTTCAACGCGGTAAGTACGTCTTCTTCGGTCAACGCCATCATCTCTCCCCATGTTCTTATCTGCGCTGATCAGCGCGGCGTTCCTGTTATGGCTCCATCAAGCAGGTATGCAAAGCCGCCCTAATGTGTCCGCTCCACCAGATATTTCGCCACTGCCTTCAACCCGTTGGCTCGATCGCCATATTGAGCTAGTTCATCGAAGGCGGCGACAATCAGATCGGTTGCATCCTGACGTGATTTTTCGATGCCGTAGACTGCGGGCCACGTCATCTTTTCGCTCGCAACATCTTTACCCGCAGTCTTGCCCAACTGTTCGGAGTCCTGGGTAACGTCAAGCACGTCGTCGGCAATCTGAAAGGCGAGGCCTGCTTTGCGCCCAAATTCCTGCAGGCGCTGCACATCCTCCACGCTCCCGCCAGCGAAGATGCCGCCGGTTACCAAACTGACGCCAATCAAAGCGCCCGTCTTGGCGCGGTGGATGGCATGTACCATTTCTGCCGACGGCTTGTGATGTTCGCCTTCAAGATCGAGAACCTGTCCGCCGATCATTCCTTCCACTGTGCCGGTAGCCTGTGCAATGCGGCGCACAATCTCAATTGCCGCTGCGGGAGGGCACTTGACGCTGGCCAAAATTTCATAGGCCAGGGTCTGGAGCGCGTCTCCGGCGAGAATCGCAATTGCTTCTCCGTAGACCACATGGCAAGTCGGCTTGCCGCGCCGCAGATCGTCGTTGTCGAGCGCTGGCAGATCGTCGTGGATCAGCGAATAGGTATGCAGTAGTTCAATCGCCGAGCCAAGGTCTTCGACGCCCTCGGGCAGGCTTCCATTGGCGGTGATGGTTGCTGCGGCCTGCATGCATAAAATCGGTCGAAGCCGCTTGCCCCCGGCGAAAACGCTGTGGCGCATGGCTCGGTGGATGGAGGCGGGAACCTGTTCAGCCGGAGGCAGCAACCTCTCCAGAGCGCGATCTGTAAGCTCCGCGCCGGACTCGATAATTTTCCTGACGTTGGCTTCCATTTCTTCAATCATACCTGAGGGATGGATGGGTTCCTGCTCTGGCCGGGACGTGGCTCAACCTAAGATGTGCAGCCAATTTGAGCGGAATGACGGCGCGATAATCGGTTCTCACGCTGCATCTACCGGAGAACTGATGGAGTCCTCCGTTGCTCGATCCACGCAATGGGAACCAGCAAGAACAGGGAGACTAAAGTCGTCATCCTGCCCCATATTTCGTCTTGCGTTTTCTGCCAACTCACTTCAATCCGGGAAGTCCCCGAAGGAAGTGGCATCACCATCAATCCATCCTCGCGCTGCGGGCGAGCGGTCTGCAAGCTGGCATTGAGGAGTACCCGCCAACCCGGATAGTCCATCAGGCGCAATACTGCGAACCCGGGCATCTCGGTCGCGACGCGAATCACCTTATGCTCCGATAGCCAGAGGTCAACCGTGATTTTCCCGTTTAGACCCGATCCGTCCGGCAAATAATTTGGGTTGCTCTCGGACGAGCTGTCCACAACGTCGGATTGGGGTGAAGAAAGCAGACGAATCGGCGGCAGATGCCTTTGTATCGCAGAATTGTCGGCATTTTGCGGGGTGTACTCGTCTGTACCTTCGACTCCCACTCCCGAGCTGAAGGCTGAGATCTGGCCAGCCAGTGTGTCGTCGTCATCCTCCGACTGATAGAAGGCGGATACTGCTGCGCCAGCCATGAGCGCCGCGCAGACCAGCACTGCCAACCTGCGCCGGAGGATTTGACGATGTGGTGTGCCGGCGGAGAGTGTTTTCATCGCCAGTCCAGTCAACACCGCCATTACCACGCTCTGCAGCAGAAGCCATCGCCAGGGGAATTGCAGGAACTTCATCTCGGGCGCGATACGCCATATAGGTTCGCTCCACCGCAACAGGAGAAAGAAGACAGCGACGGTGATCAGCGAAGATCCGGCCAGCACTCGGCGTATGGTTGGTTCGACGGAATCTCTACTCCTTCTCCAGACGATGGCCAGCGCAGTCATGGTGGCCGCCAGCAGCAAGACGGAGACGATAGATGCCGACCGCAGCACCGCTACATGGAAGGCCTCCCCGCCCCGCGCAAACAGAAAGCTATCCTCGACGCGCATGCCTGGGCCGATGGCTCGTGCAATCTGCACCCATCGGCGCTCGTATGCCGCGGGGATGAGGTAGAACGAAGCGAGCCCGAGGCCAAGCAGGCCGCCAATTGTCGCCCGGACCAGCGGCCATGCTCTGCGCTCGGCCATGGCGATCGCCACGGAAACTGCTGCCAGCGTATAGCAAGCCATTACTGCGGCGGGAGCGTTTGTCAGCCAGGTCGCCGCAACCGTGAGCGCCAGGGGAACAATAGAACTTCGCCGCCGCAGCGCGAAGAGCAGGATCAGCGGCATCCACGCGCCTGCCAGCAACTCGCCATAAGCAGAGCGCTCGTACCCGCTGAAGATCGCATAGGGATTGACCGCATACACGCAGGCTGCAAGCGTTGCCGCGTCGCGCGGCATCCAGTCGCGAGCCAGGTAGTAAAGGCTCACTCCGGAAAAGAACAGCGAGACAAAGATGAAGATTATCGGTGTGGAGGCCCAGTTTGTCAGGATTCCAATAAGAGCGCCAAGCATCCACGATGCCGGGGGATAGAAGATAAATCTCGGCTCTCCCGCTCCATAGTTTGCACTTGGGAGCCAGTGTGGGTAGAGGACGCCCTCGTGCCACTGCCTGGCCGTTTCCATCCAGGAAAGAAGGTGGAAATCGAAGTCGTGGCCGAACGAGTTTCCACGCACGATTAGTGGAAGAACGATAACGAACGCGCACAGGAAGATGGAGCCGAGTCCCGGCAAGTCCTGACGCCACAGCCCCTTGTCCCGCTCAACGGCCGAGAGGTCTGATGCCGACCGCATCATGGAACCAGCCGCAGTGTATGCCTTGCCGCAGCCTGTACCGCCGCATTGGAAGAGGGAAGCGCGAAGGTGGTGCCGCCGTACCACGCACTCCATTGATCGCGATAGTAAGGGCTGAGAGGGTTGCCGGATTCACCCATCACGATGTTTTCCGTGGATGCGTCCGGGTCGCTCCAGTCCATGGTGAAGCGCTGCGATGGTCCGAAGGTCCGGCCTACCTGCTTCACCGTTGTGTGGCCTCCGCTCTGCGGCTGCTCACCGGTTCCCGTCCATGTCTTCGCCCAGGGCATCATCCCGTAGATGGGGTGTTCCAGATCGACGACATGCTGGGAACCATATTGCCAATGCGCCAGGTCTCGCGGCGCATGCGCGTCCTCAAGACCTTTGCTCACCGCCGCGGTCAACAATTCGTCCCCATCCTTATAGACCCTTGGCAGCCACTGCGGGGGAGCGTGCATGATGATTTCCTCCTGCGCGAACGAGCTTTCCGGCCACTCGTAGATCTTCCACTCGGGGCCAATCTTGGGCTCCAGAATCAATTGCCAGAACGCCGCGCGCGCAGCGGTCACGATGGCGGCAGCGGAGGAATCCATGGCCATCACGCCATCCCATGAACGCAACAGGTCGGCTGCCTGCTTTAGTTGGCCTCCGGTCGCTGGCGCGTGATCGATTGCGTAGGCAAAGCGCTGCGCCATCTCCTGATCGATTTCGGAATAGACGTCGGTTTGAAGCGCGATCATGTCCTCACGTTTGAGGCCGTTCTTGCCCGCAAGCCACTTCCAGATACGCTCGTTGCGATAGGGGGCCCCCCAGCTGAGTGTCAGCGGGTATTGGTAGCCATCGGGGGTGATGCGTGAGTTGGCCGTGGCCAACAAGCCAAGCGCCGGATCGAGTGTGCTGGGAAGCGCTTCAAACGGAACATATCCCGCCCATTCGTGCTGTGTGTCTGCGATGGGAATCCCGCTCAGCCCGTTGGGTCGAATGGGTATTTTGCCGACAGCCTGATAGCCGATGTGGCCCTCGACATCCGCATAGATGACATTCAGCGTGGGACCCCACCACTTCGCTGCAGCCGCGCGGAATTCAGTCCAGTTTCTGGCGGAATCAAGATCGAAGAGCGGGATCTCTGCCGAATCCGAGTCGTAAGCCACCCAATGCAGAGCGAGCGCTCGCTGTTCATGCGCAATCATGGGGCTCAGGATAGGCCCATGATTCGTGAGGCGAACATTGAGCATCTCCTCGCGGCCCCCCCGTACCGCGATGGTCTCCTGCTGGTGCTCCAGTGGACGCCATCCCTCGGGTGTCTGGTATTCGCCATGATCGTTGATAGTTTCCACGTAGATGTCCTGCGTGTCACCGTAGAGCGCCGTCATGCCCCATGCATAGTGGTCATTGTGTCCGGCGACGATGAAGGGAACCCCGGGGATGGCGACACCCTCGGCATGAAAATCTCCTGATCGCAAATCAGTTTCGTACCAGAGATTCGGGATGCCAAGATTGAGGTGCATATCGTTCGCGAGCAGAGGTTTTCCACTTGCGGTATGCGCGCCGGAGATCGCCCATTCATTCGATCCCGCTTGGCAAGCTGTGCAGTTATTCTTCCCCAGTACCCCACGCAGATGCAGTAGGTCCGCAGCCGTCGCCTGCGACTCGTCCAGGGGAACATCGAGAATCTCGGGCTGTGGCTGCGTCAGATCGGGTGCGGCCACGGTAGGAGGATGGTCACGCCATGAGACGGTCGGATACAGGTCTGCCACCAGATCGGGCGGCAACTTCGCGGCGACGTGCTCTCGGCTCAACTTGTCATAGAAGTCCTGGTCGAGGGTCTGCACCATACTCAGGCCGATTACGATAGAGTCCGCCGTTCTCCACAGACGGGGTTTGTAGGCGAGTAGTCGAAACTCGGCTGGAAGATGCTGACCATGCGTGGCGATGTATTCATTGACGCCGTGCCCGTAGGCCTCAAAATACTGGCGGTCACGCTCGGGCAGCGCGGCGGCCATGCGTTCCGCGGTCGCGCGCATTTGCAGCAGGCGCTGGGCCCTGTCATGCTCTAACGTCTTGCTGCCGAGGATTTCGGAGAGTTCTCCAGCCGCGCTTCGCCGCGCCATGTCCATCTGCCACAGACGATCCTGGGCCGTAACGTAACCTTGCGCCCGAAAAAGGTCTTCGAGGTTCGTCGCATCGATATGTGGAACTCCATGGTCATCGCGCCGCACCGTCACCGGCGCGTTCAGGCCCGCGAGATGCTCTTCTCCGTCGATCACCGGGAGTGAGTCGCGCATGGCGTATTTCAGCCACAGCGCCGCACCGGGCAACGCAATCCCCAGCAGTACCCCAAGCAGGAGGAGCAAAACCACAAAGTATTTCAACCATGGTCGACGCGGTTCTTCGTTCATCGTCCTCATTTGTGGAGCGGTCTATTCAGCAGTCGGAATCATGCCCATTGTCTCACCGGAAGACGCGATGACGCCGTTTGACCCATTGGCGATCCTTTCGCCGCTTGACTTCCCGCTCACTCCCGGCAATGCTAGTTGTTTCCTGTTTTACATTTTTTGCGAACGGCAAAGGGAGCGTCACCGATTGAAGGTTCGCGTCTTGTATCACGATAAGTGCTTCGATGGAGCCTGCTCGGCTTCTCTTTTCACCCGTTTCCATCGCGAGTGCATCCGCCAGGACGACGAATACGAATACCACGGACTTGTGCACCGCGCTGGCGCTCTCTTTCAGGAGGGCGACTTTGCTGGCGACGAGAATGCCATCGTAGACTTCAAGTACTCACCCTCGGCAAAAATCACCTGGTGGTTCGATCACCACTTGAGTGCCTTTCTCACGCCCGCTGACCACGAACACTTTTTGAAGGGGCAACTCGACGGTTCCTATGCCATGCGTCACTTCTACGATCCCGACTACACCTCCTGCACCAACTTTCTGGCGGACATCGGGAGGAAGTACTTCGGATTCAAGACAGAGCCGATGAGGGAGATGCTCAAATGGGCGGACATCGTCGATGGCGCGCTCTACGAGAGCCCGGAGGCCGCCGTGCAGATGGCAGAGCCTGCGATGAAGCTGACCCTGATCGTTGAATCGGCCGAAGACCCGGCGTTCATTCCGCGGCTGATTCCCCTGCTCACGTCCATGCCGCTGGCGCAAATTCTCCGTCAGCCATTTGTGGGTGACCTGCTGCCGCCGCTGCTGGAGCGCCACCAGCAATCGCTGGCGCTCATCCGGGAACGCTCGGAGTGCATAGACGGCACCATTTATTTCGACATCACGGATCATCCCGTGGAAGGCTTCAACAAGTTCATCCCGTATTACCTGCATCCGAAGGCCGTCTACTCCATCGGTTTGTCGAAGTCGAGTTTTCGCACCAAGGTGGCCGTAGGTTCCAATCCCTGGACCAAGGTCGATCCCATGACCATGGTCAATCTTGCGACAGTATGTGAGCGCTATGGAGGCGGTGGGCACGCGCGCGTGGGCGCTATCAGCTTTCCACCGGACAAGTCGGAGCTAGCCCGTGCCGCTGCCGCAGAAATCGTTGCCGATCTGCGCGCCCACAACCCGCAGCACCAGGTAAAGGGATGAGGATCGTCCTCCAGGGGCTGTCCGCTTCCTGGCGCCAGGCTGCGTGATTCGCTCGCTTAAGTGGTTGAAGTCCGAATGCGCCCGACGTGCTGCTCTGCGGGTCGCTACTCCTTGCGGCTGGGCCACACCGGCGTCCGCTTCTCAAGGAAGGCCCGCACGCCTTCTTTGAAATCTTCCGTGGCGCGCTGCTTTGCGTTCCACTCGATGGCTTCTTCAATCTCGCGGTCCAGGCACTCTTTGGCGTGCCCGCTCAACATCCGTTTGATTGCTGTCATGGACTCCGAACTATTTCGTAACAGTGATTGCGCTAGGTCATTCGCCTCGCGCATCAGGTCCTGATCAGACACGATTCGCGTCACTAACCCAAGCTCCAGCGCCTCGGCAGCCTTGAGGATGCGACCGGTGAGCAGCAGATCGCGGGCGCGTTTCTCTCCCACCTGCCGCAGCAGAAAAGACGACACAATCGCCGGTATAAATCCTATGCGTACCTCGGTATATCCAAACTTCGCGTCGGGAACTGCGAGGGTGAAGTCGCAGATTGTCGCGATACCCATGCCTCCAGCGATGGCTGCGCCGTTTACCGCTGCGATTGTAGGCTTGGGGAAGTCGTAGACTGTGCGCAGCAACTTCGCCACACTCTCTGAATCCTTCCGATGTTCTTCAGGGTTCTTGGCTGTAATCGCCTGCAGGTCTTCGAGGTCTAGCCCGGCGCAGAAGGCTGATCCGGTCCCGGTGAGAATCACTACACCGCACTCGCATTCTGCCGCCGATTCCAGTGCCTCGGTCAACTCCTGAATCACGACGGTACTCAGCGCATTCCGCTTCTCCGGTCGGTTGAGAGTGATGGTTTGTACGCCATCTTCCTGTCGGGTGTCGATCGTCTGATAGCGTGCCATGGTTTACCTCAATCCAGCGGAGCTTGAAAAATACGCATTTTAAACAGTGCCAGCAGGGAGGGAAGCACCCGTGGACTACTGTGTGCGCAGGCCGAATTGATCTTCGATGGCCTGCGCCGCTTTGGTCAATGCATCGAGAGGTTGCAAGTCCGGCAGCACCGCGCCCAGTTTCTTCATTTCGGCCACTGCGATTTCAGTTGCGAGGTTTCCCACCAGCGCATCCTGCGCGAAGGGACACCCTCCCAGACCGCCGATCGCCATATCCATGCGCCGGCAACCCGCGCGATACGCCGCAGCCACCTTCGCTGCCACGTCCTGAGGACGAGCGTGCAGGTGCACTCCGATTTCCGCGTCGCCATACTCGCGAAGCAACAACACGAGTAATTTTTCTATATCCCCTGGGGAAGCGAGTCCGACCGTGTCAGAAAGGGAAATATGACGAATGCCCATGTCGGTCAGCAGGTCACAGGCGGCGAGCACTTCCTCGGGACTCCACGGGTCGCCGTAAGGATTACCGAAGGCCATCGAGACGTAAGCTACAACATCGAGTCCGGCCTGAAATGCAGCCTGACCTACTGCTTCGAGTTGGTCCACAGCGTCTTCAGGAGTTTGCTTCTGATTGCGTCGCAGAAACTCCGGCGAGATGGAGTAGGGGAATCCGAGCGTTTGTACGCGGCCCGTTTCGATGGCGCGCTCCGCGCCCTTCTGATTTACGACGATGCCGATGATCTCTACTTCCTCCGGTGCGTCGAGATACTCAAGCACTTGTTCGGAGTCGGCCATCTGCGGGACCGCTGCGACGGAGACGAAGGACACCGCATCGATATGACGGAACCCGGCGCCTATAAGCATGCGGAGGTACTCCGCCTTCACCTCGGTGGGCATGGGCTTGGGCAAACCCTGCCACGCATCACGGGGGCACTCGATGATCTTTACTTCATTGGTCTTCACTTCACTGGTCAGCACGGTACTCCATCCGCTCCACGGAAACCTCACGGCTTTCTTCGGACACAATCACCAGATAATATTCGTCTTGGCTGGAGTGGTCATCCCCGCGCCAGTCGGAGTAAAGGAGCCGCATCCCGACCACTGTCTCCTCGCAGGGCATGCGCTCATAGCGCTCCATAAACGTGCGGCCGCGAAACGCCAGTGCGATCATCTCTTCAGTGATGGGAAAGGAACGAAGCTCGTTCGGGGGCAACACGAACCCAACCACCGGCCGGGTGATGTATATACTCTCTTTGTCGCGGGCCCATATCTTGTAACTTGAGATGCGCATCGAGCGCTCGCCGTCATTCCACACATCGACTGCGTAGAAAGGCCAATTCATGGAATCGTAGTAAAAGCTGCCGTGTGAAGATTCTTTGCGATAACGTGAGACCATGTCCTTGCGATAGGTCACTGTCTTCTCACGCACCTTTGCCGCCGGGTCGTGGGCCTGCTTCACAATCCAGAATCTTGGCTCGACCTCGATGCGCATCTGCCACTGCTCGTGCTGCAACTGGATAGCCACCTCCGCTGCCGCCAGCGAGCGCCGGGTCAGGTGCAGATACACGAGCGTCACGGCTGCCGTGATGATCGCGGCGAAGAACGTGAGCAGACTTCCGAAGGCCTCTGCGTGGACATCGCCGTGCTGGCGCCACTCGTATAGGAACGCAGCCGTCAGGACCAGGAAGAACACGATAAGTGCGCCCAGGGCGGTGACGAAGCGCATCGGCATCTGCGTCACCGGCATGTGCTTCAACTTCCCCTCATCGGGCATTGCTTCGCCTTTCCTGCTTCCGTTCAAGGCCGCCCCAGACTGCGCACAACTTGGCACGCAATGCGCAACCGAAGACGATACACCGCCGAGGTGGGAGTTGCCGAAAGTCTTTTCACCTCCAGGCTTTTACTTTGCCAGGCTTGCCAGCAACCAGAGTGATGCCACGCCCGCCAGGTGCAACCCGGCAACCACCAGCAGCGCAATGCCAGTGCGTTTCCAGCGCATTACAAGCATCAACAGCAAGCCGTAGAGAGGGAACTGCAGGTACATCATTGCCTGCGAGGCGGAATCGGCAAGGGACTCGCGCAGTCCCACGGCATGCTCCGCCGGCAGTAATGCGAAGGGGTACAACATGCGCAAGGCTGCGGGTCCGGTGAGCGCAAGGATACCGGCGGCGCGCACCGCAAAAGGGGTAATTACAACGCCAAGGATCAGCGGCCACCAGGCCATCCATCCCCCGGACTTCTGCTTTTTTCTGGATCTCTTCTTAGGCGTGGAACTCATGCCTTCCAGAATATCCGGCGGTCGCCAGCGAGGAGATAGCAAAGCAGTGTCACGCCATTTAAAGGGGCAGCAGAAGCGGTTTAGCGGGTCAGAGAAATACGGTGAGTGTGGGGGAGGACCCACCTCTCAGAAGCGAGATGTGTAGCACCCGTTCCGCGGAGCCAATTGAGATTTGCGCCACCCGCCACAATTACAAGTCGTGGTCGTCTGGCTGTAGAGACAAAAGATAATGTTGCACGGGCACGCAATTTGCTAATCTCGCCGCTTCAAGGAGGGAATCAATGGACAAAGCAGAAGTTGAATGCGACCGACAGCACGCAACTCGATCGCTCGAGAAATTCGAAGCCGGCTGGCGGTGGAGGCTCCACGATGATGATCGCGCTGTGTACGCCGGGGAAGGGAACGAGGCTACCCCTGAATGGGCAAAGTCCAAAGCGCGGGATTGTTGGATGAACTATTCTTCTGCTCAACGTAACAGTTGCAGAGGGATTGTTGGCGGCACGTTTGACACAGTCTACCCTTGCCCTCAGAATCCGTATCCCATAACTGGTTATACTTTCCCGTCTTGGTAGCTGTGGGAAAGTTGGAAAGCGCATTTTTGCTTTCCTGCTTTTCCATAGCCTGCTTTTGCCTCATGGTGTTTAGCTTGCCATAGCTTCGGTGCTGCGATGCCACTGCTGTTCGAAGTGGATCGGACTGACGTAGCCCAGGGTTGAGTGCATGCGTGTCTGGTTTTACCAGAGCAACCACGCCATGGTTTCATCCTTGGCCTCCCGGATGGTTCCGAAATGCCTACCGTGCAGCCGTTCTACTTTCAGAGAAGCAAACAGAGCCTCACTGGGTGCGTTATCCCAGCAGTTGCCCTTACGGCTCATTGAAGCCGTGATGCCGCGCTCTTGAAGCAGGTGGCTGTACTCGTGGCTGGCGTACTGGCTAACCGGATGCATCGAAATCATCGATCTCAGCAAGTTTCCGGTCACCATAGCTGCGCTCGGGTTTACTTACCCAAGCGATTCTCGAAAGAGGACCCTGCACCCGATTGAAGCACGTAAGCTAGACGGAACATGGCTGCCCTGGCGGTTGGAATCCCGTCAAGCCGTCACTGGATACTCCCCGGCTAGCGTTCTAAAACCGGGAGCGCAGAAGGCTTATGCGCTCCCGGACTGCGACGAAGTGCGCTATGGAACAAGCCCCGCCTTGCGGGAGATGCGGCGGCGATCGAAATGACGGGTACAAATTACTCTACCTAGTGATCAGGAGTAGGACGCG
>JANXZS010000038.1 GCA_025355385.1 Acidobacteriaceae bacterium
GCACGCCCGGGAAGTGGAAGCTGCCATCCGGGCCCGAGACAGCATTTAACGCATCTCCAACTTCGCCAGTCAACGCCAGCGAGACCATTGCACGTCCAATTCCGTGGCTGTCTTTCGCAGCCTGGACTACGCCGCTCACCTGCCGCAGACTGATCGCGGGAATTTGAATGTCGACGCCATCGCGCTCTTCGCCCGCCTTCACCTCCAGATGCCTGGCGTCGTTTTTCCGCGCAGTGTTTCCGTAATACGCAGGCAGTGTCCCGGGACCGTTCGTTCCCCGGGGCCGGGCCGTTACGATATAAATTCCATCCGGCAGTCCGCCCAGTCGGAAGTCGCCGCGATCACTGCTGCTGGAAAAGGCTGAATCTCGCATGCTTTCTCCTGCCGAAGCGTCACCGCCGGTCGCATTGGTGGCCTCGATTCGTTGGGCTGAAATGGAGATCCCAATCGCAGGACTTCCGTCGTCGTAGGTGAGAGTGCCTGCAAGCACCGCGCCGCGGAAGACCGTGACTTGAACCGACGCTGTTTGATCGGCAGCCACTGTGACCTTCGTCAGCATGGCCTTGGCCGCTTGCGGCAAATCAGCAGCACCTACGCGTTTCCCGCGCGGAACAAAACTCCGCAGGGGATCAATGTACCCTGGCATCTGCGCACTGATAAAGTATTCCCCTGGACGAACATTACCGAGGGAGAAGCTGCCATCTGCTCCCGTGACTCCCCTGCTACCGAAGCCTCCACCAGCGCCATCCCCCGGGGAAATCAGGCGCACCTGGGCAAAGCGGGCTGGCTTCTGAGTATCTGAACAGAAAACGCGACCTGCGACCGTGCCATTGCTTTGAGACGTTGTCTCGGCTCGCTGCTGCGCCTGTGCACCCATGCATGCCCATAGCAACAAGCTAGAGCAGCAGCACTTCACAAGGTTCCGCAGCGCCCGCCGGGACGTGTCCGTGCGAGATGGCGTAGTGCTCATCGACAAAGCATCACCTAATCTTCCGACACCCCACTGAATAGTGAGGTGTCCGAGGCGCTGTTGCGTCGGCTAGCGATCAATAGGTAGCTCTCCTCCCCACCGTGCTTCTCAAAGACATCCCGCAAGCGTTCCAGCACACCTCGCTGCGTGTGATGGAGTAGAAACGCATCGAGCTTCTTCTGCTTATATTCGTCGACCTTCAGCTTCAAGGAACAAGGAGTGATTGCAGTTGTCTCCGCAGCCTCGCTCGACGCAAGGAACGGCGCATGCACCGCGTACAGCTTTTGCGGAGCGTAGGCCTCGAGCCCCTGGGAAATATGTTCGGGGAAATAGAAGTTGCGCCCGGCCCAGTGAAATGCCGCCGTCGCCAGTAAGCTGACCATGGTGTGGTCGCGATGCAGATTCACGCCTCCTTCACCCCCAAACGTCAGGATGACCTGGGGACGATACTGGCGAATGCGCCGAACCACTTCACCGGCGGCGTGGTAAAAGTCCACTCGCGGCAGTTTGCCATCCTGAAATTCGAGCACTTCCGCGTGGGTCACACCCAGTTCGCTGGACGCTGCGGCAAACTCCTCCCGCCGCAGAGCACCAAGCTCCGCACCGTCGGTTGCTTCGCCACGAAACGTTGCCGCCTGACCGTCGGTCAGGCAGACGACGCTGGTCACGATGCCTTGCGCATGCGCCATCAGCAAAGTTCCGCCGAACGCAGCGCTCTCATCATCAGGATGGGCAGTGATACACATCATCCTCAGGCCCAAGTTGATCTCCTCAGGTATTGGACGCTCTCAGTAGTCGGAGGGTTCATCCCACGGCAGAGAAGACTGCGCCACCGGACGAAAGCTATATCGGTGGAGCTCGCATGGGCCGTGACTTAACAGGGCAGCCCGGTGCTCCGGCGTCGCATATCCCTTGTGCGATGCCAGCCCGTACTGGGGATACTTGCGATCCAGCTCGCGAAGCCTGTTGTCGCGGTAGACCTTCGCGACCACAGAGGCGGCTGCTATTGAGATACTCAGGCTGTCTCCGTAAATGATGCTCGTCTGCGCGCAGATGAGGTCCAGACGCATAGCATCGATCAGGAGGTGGTCGGGGGCGGGAGTGAGGCGTGAGACGGCCGCAGTCATGGCGATGCGCGTGGCCTGGTAGATGTTTACCCTGTCTATCGTAGCTGAATCAACTTCCTCAATTGCGATGCAGATCGCCCTGCGTTCTACTATCAAGGCCATGCGCTCGCGATCATCTCTCGTTAACTGCTTGGAGTCGCGCAATCCGCGAATTCTGCATCCCTCCGGTAGTATTACCGCTGCGGCAACCACCGGGCCAAACAGGGCACCGCGACCTACTTCATCTACCCCCGCAATCAGTGTGGCGCCAGCGGCTCGTGCTGCCCGCTCATATCTGTGACCACAGACCAGGCTTCGCAGCATCCTTAATTTGCGCGTTGCAGCGGATACCTCGGGCTCTTGCTCGACGCAGTCTGTATCTGAGATCGTCGCGTTGGAATGGAGAAGCATGCCCAGAGTCAAGTCTAGAGCACTTTACCACTGCGGGAACAGCGGAACCTGGCTGGACATATATTGGCGGGATAACGGTAGACAGTAGCAGCGACTCGGAAATGCCCCGGGGTGTAATTACCAGTGCCGGGGCGTTCAATATTGAATCCTGATGGAAGTGGCCGAATGCGAAACTACGAGCGCTCAACTTCCTTCAGGCGAGCAGCCTTGCCTC
This sequence comes from Acidobacteriaceae bacterium, assembly GCA_025355385.1. Classification (GTDB taxonomy): domain Bacteria; phylum Acidobacteriota; class Terriglobia; order Terriglobales; family Acidobacteriaceae; genus JANXZS01. Next base: position 2,702 of record JANXZS010000038.1, read on the forward strand.
GGAGGCCACGAAGATAGAACAATTTGGCGCGACGTACGCGTGCCGAACGCACCTTTTCCACCTTGTCCACAACCTTGGAATTGTAAGGGAAGATGCGCTCGACGCCTTGCCCGAAGCTCATCTTGCGCACTGTGAAGCTGCCCTGCGGGCCCTTCTTGATCGCAATAACGACGCCTTCAAAAGCTTGGAGACGCTCTTTCTCGCCTTCTTTGATTTTAACTTGCACGCGAATCGTGTCACCTGCGGCAAACGCCGGTAGATCGGTGCGCTGGAGCTTGTCTGCCAGTCGCTGCATTACTGGATGAATAGACATGACTGATTCCTATCGTGAGTTCAGAACCTTTAGTTTACACGGAATTCGCTTTTTCGCGAAGGCCTGAAACCTGTCGCAGCCAGCCAAATTCAACGCTAAACGTCCCAGCGTTAGATTTGAGAGAAGGACGTCGGGCTCAAGATCAAATTCGAGATGTTACTCACGATCGATTCGAAGTTGTACCTTGGAGAACCGGATAATTTTTTCCACTCGGGATCATTGCGAAAGGTGTCCCACTGGGCATCGAGCGCCGTCATATCGGGAAAACTCAGCATGTAGGTAAGATTCGGCAATCTGGCGCCAATCAACGTGTCGCCATAGAAGACCTGAGCGAATCCGGCTTTTTGGAAAATCTCGAACTCGCCGTGGTGGAACATCTCAATCTTGCGAACATGGTCCTGGCTGGTCGGGCTTTCGTAAGTACGCAGCTGAAATATGCGCTTATCGGGGTGGTCAGTTTTCGGGGGAGCGATCAACTTCGGCCAGCCCTCAAATGCGATCAGTAGTGAGCTTTCTACCCGCACAAAGGCGGGTGCCGTAGCGGGTGCGTTCCAGAAAGGCGTCGCCGCCTTCATAAACTGTTCGTCCCGCACCAGATGCAACTCCGTAGTAACAAGTGTTTCGAGCGAGCTGCAGGGGAGCAGCAGATAAAGGGTCGGCGTTTCGGGCCCTGTGTCGAGATGAAAAACCCCCACTGGCGTGATGCCCAACCGGTTGAGCGCCGGGATGAGAGCGTCTGAGACGTAGCTTTCGGTCAGCTTAGTTTGTGGCCCGGATTGCAGATAATACTTACGAAGCTCGTAGAATTCGCGAGGTTTATTAATGGGGCTTTGCGACCACGATGGATTCGCCATAGTTATGGCGGATGCGGCGAGCGATGAAGTCAGGAAGCTGCGACGTTGCAACGGAATCTCCCAGCACAAGCTGCATGATACTGCATCGCAAAGAGCGCGAAGCAAAAGTCAACCCATCCCAACACTAGAAAGAGGATTGCCATCCGCGCGGCGTGGGACTTAAAACCTATGCTTGAGGGATTCCAGATACTTCTTGTCCTGGGGGGTCAGTTCGGCATGCTCCAGCAGATCGGGGCGGTTGCATAGCGTTTTTTCGAGTGCCTGCTCGCGACGCCATTTGCGGATCTGTTCGTGATTGCCGCCCGACAGCACCTCGGGAACCAGCAGTCCGCGAAACTCCGCCGGGCGAGTGTAGTGCGGATAGTCGAGTAGTCCGCCGGCTCCATAAGTGCAGCTCGGAGGGCCGCCCTCCTCGCAGGTCGGCAGCAGGCCATCGGCGCGTCCGAAACTCTCAAACTCGCTCGACGCTTCATTGCCGAGAACCCCTGGCAGCAGGCGCATCGTCGAGTCCAGGATGACGGCCGCGCCCAGTTCTCCACCGGACAAGACATAATCCCCGATCGACAGTTCCCGATCGGCCAGGGTCTCGGCAACGCGCTCGTCTACACCCTCGTAGCGTCCGCATATCATCGCAACGCGTGCCATTCCCGAGAACTCCCGTGCAGTCGCTTGAGTGAATCGCCTGCCCTGGGCCGACAGCAGCACCACCGTTTCGCGGCTCGTGTCCCGGTCTTTCTTCGGAGCGATGCCCAGGGACTCGATTGCTTCGGCGAGTGGCTCGGGCTTCAACACCATGCCTTCGCCCCCGCCAAAGGGGCGGTCGTCGACGGTTCGATGGCGGTCATGCGCGAAGGTGCGCAGGTCGTGGATGCACACATCAATAAGGCCAGTGGAGATAGCCCGCGTTATCACGCCATTTTCAAGGATACCGGCGAAAAAGCCGGGAAAGATGCTGATGATGTCGAAGCGCAACTGACGACCACCATGTTCCTTCGAATCCGCATTGGTAGCCACGTTGCTCATTCGCCCCCAGGTTCCGTATACGGCTCATCGTATTCGCTCTCGGCAGATTCCTGCTGTTCGGCAAGGCGTTCAGCTTCGGTCAGCGGAGCATTGACTTCCAGCAAACCTTCCGGAAGTGTCATCTCTATGCGCTTTGAGGCAACGTCCATTCGATTCAGGAAGGCCTTGGCAAAGGGGATGAGCACTTCGTCGCCGCGTGGGCGGTGTACTACCAGCAGAGGCACAGAAGTCGATTCCACGTCGACCTCGGTGATCTCGCCAATGTCTTCCAAATTTGTTCCAGCGAAGACGCGACAGCCGATCAACTCGCCTATAAAGACTTCGTTCTCAGCTAGAGTGGCACGCTCTTCGCGCGGGATTGCCACTTCCATTCCACGGAGTGTCTCGGCATCGTTGATCGAATCAATTCCAGCGAACTTGAGCACCACTCTGCCCTTGTGCAGCCAATGCTTCTGTAATTCAATTTCGCGGGGCTCGACGATCTTCTTCGTTGGGGTGGGTGTCAGAAGAAAGACTCTGTTGCGCTGGTGGAATTTTTCAGGGAAATCTGTCAGCAGATCGGCCAGCACCTCGCCCCGGCGTCCTTGGGGACGAACCAACCGTGCCAGCAATACCCATTTGTCTTCAATCATCCGTAAGGCTCACAGCCATATGTGGCAGCCGCGCGGGGTAGGGTGTCACTCGGCGTGGGTTGCCGGATTTTTGTCTTCTTCCAGAATGTCCAGTGTAAAGCGGTGATGCAACTTCATGCTCACCGCGCCCAGGATGGTCCGCATGGAACGTGCGGTGCGGCCCTGTTTGCCAATGACTTTGCCCACATCCTGAGGGGCAACTCGTAGCTTCAGAACGGTGTTCTCGTCGCGCTGCACTGATTCAACCGTGACCGCACTGGGATCATCGACAAGCGCGCGTGCGATTTCTGCCACCAACTCCTGCATATTTTCAGCTTTTGCCATCGTTCGACCCCCAACGGAATCCTGCCGCCTAAGGCACGCGCAATACTACCAGCAACGGGCGCAAGAACGACAGCCAGATCGTCTGGAGGCCATAAAAAAGCCCATCCGTCGTCCATCTTGCGTCGGGGGAGGGGAGTGCTCTGGCCGGATAGAGAGATTCTCCTGCAGCAAAGCTACCATTTTGAGTTTTGAACCTTGTCCTTGTAGTGAGTGGAAACGGGACGCCACGTTACTAGGCGACAGCAGGCTCCGCTGGCACAACCCTCAACAGTTTGGCAACCCGATCAGAAAGCTGGGCTCCCATGCCGGTCCAGTGATCAATACGCTCGCGCTTCAGATCAATGGAAGCGGGGCTGGTGCGGGGATTGTAGGTGCCTACCACTTCAATGGAGCGGCCGTTGCGCGCGCGGTCCTTCTCAATCACCACTACTCGATAGTACGGCTGCTTACGCGCACCAAAGCGCGCCAAACGGATCATCAGCACTGGTCAGAATCCTTTCAAACTTGTATGTAAGGGTTATCCTGCTAGGGAAGAGTTCCACCGGCCCAACCCTAGGACCAGCCGCGCCATTCCCAACTCCTAAAGTATTGCCGAAATCAGTGCTTTCCGCAACCCGGGACTGCGCTTCCTGGCACCGCAAGTGATCGTTTAACTCTTCTGCGATGGGAACAGGAAGCGAAGCATGGGGGCTACCCGTCCCGCCCAAGCCGTTTCATCGTGCACGCCCCGGTGCTGTTCCAAGTGGCCAATGACCTCGCTAAGATGCAGATCGATGCGAACGTTTCCGAAGCCGATGTGGGCACCGTGGAAGAAGGGCAGAACGTCAGTTTCACCGTGGATGCATATCCCACACGCACCTTTATCGGCCGGGTCGTGCAAA
>JANXZS010000042.1 GCA_025355385.1 Acidobacteriaceae bacterium
CCGCCAGCAACACCCATTCACCACCTGCTCATTGGCCAGCACTGTCGCGCACTGGGGACACCAGTTCACCCGGCTTTTACGGCGGTAGACGAGACCCGCCTCATGCATCTTCAAAAAGAACCACTGGTTCCAGCGGTAGTATTCCGGCAGACACGTAGTGATCTCGGTCTGCCAGTCGTAGCTCAGGCCAAGGCGCTGCATCTGGCGGCGCATGGCGGCGATGTTCGCCAGTGTCCATTCCCGCGGTGGGGTGTTGTTTTTGAGCGCGGCATTCTCCGCCGGAAGGCCGAAAGCATCCCACCCCATCGGGTGCAGTACATTGGTCCCTTCCATCCACTTGTAACGCGCCAGCGCGTCTCCAATGGCATAGTTTCGGACGTGCCCCATGTGCAACTGACCTGAAGGATACGGCAGCATCTCCAGCACGTAATACTTAGGCTTGCCGCTGGCGGGGGATTCCGCGGCATAGAGCGAGGGATCACGGTCCCACAGTTCCTGCCAGCGCGGCTCAATCTCGGCAGGATTGTAGCGAACTTCGTTCGGCGCCGTTTCGTGGTCGGAGCTTGCGGCGGCATTCGCCCCAAGGACATTTTCTTCTGTATGTTTTTCGCCAGACATAGCTTTATCAGTGTAACCGCGCCCGCGCGATGCCTCCTGAAGAATCGCCGTCTCAGACCTCGACTAGTCCACGCAACACTCTCAGGTTGCGCTGCTCATCCCCCGGAGCATCTACTGGCGTCTCGGCAATAAAGGCGGCATGGCTGAATCGAACATCGTTCAACAGGCGGCGAAATGGCGCCAGACCCATAGTGCCTTCGCCAATGTGCTCGTGACGGTCTAATTTCGATCCGCGAGCGGCCTTCGCATCGTTGCAGTGCCAGACGCGCACGGTATCAAAGCCGACTGTCGACTCGATCTGCTTCATGGTCGCTTCGTATCCTTCGTCGCTTACCATGTCGTATCCCGCGACGTGTGTGTGGCAGGTATCGAGACATGCGCCCACAGGAGCAGAAGGCCGCAGACGGGCGATCAATTCGGCGACGTTCTCAAGCGATCCTCCCAGCGAAAACTCTGCCCCCGCCGTATTTTCGATCAACACCTTGAACCCGCAATCCTGCCACTTTAGTCCATCCAGGGCCTGATCGATGGACTGCGCCGCCAGCCGCAAACCCTCTTCCCGCGTCAATCCCCGCCACGAGCCTGGATGCAGCACCAGGTACTCCGCACCCAGTTCGAGAGCGCGCTCCACTTCCCCGTGGAAGGCAGCAATCGACTTTGTCCGCACGTCATCCGACTGGCTGCACAGGTTCACGAGGTAGCTGGTGTGAATTACGAGCGGGGAGCAGTTGTACTGCTCGCGCAGCGTCTTCATCTGGTTACAGTGGTCCGGGTGCAGCTTTGCAGCACGCCACATACGCGGACTGGAAGAAAAAATCTGGAACGTGTTTGCGCCAATCTTGCATGCACGCTCGGCCGCAGTGAACACTCCACCGGAAGTAGAGAGATGAATTCCGATACGACGTGGGTCTAGCTTCGTTCGCATTTGCTGAGGGTCGGGCATGGGCTACAACCAGTGTAGCCGCTCGTCCGGGGATACTTTCCGGCGGGTCGACCGGTTTGTTCGACGAGGCGGTTAACAGTCAGGATGAACTTGTCCACAGTTCTCGGCGCCGCCCTTCCGCTGTAGAACGGGTTTGGGCGAACTGATTCGCTTGGGTGGAAGAGCCGCCGCACATAATCGGCTGTTACCACATCAGTAACTGTGAAGATGTTCTAATGTTGAGCATGGCCACTGTGCTTACTGCCGAGTTGTTATTGAGTCCTGAAAAACTGCTGCGGGAGCCGATGCTCGTGCTGGAAGACGGCGTTATCGATTCCATCCGCACCCGCGAGTCTGACGCCATCCCATCCTCGGCCGAGCACCTTGATTTTCCCGGATGCACACTGATTCCCGCACTCTTCGATATCCACATGCACGGCGCCATGGGGCACGACGTAATGGAGGCGACTCCCGAAGCGCTTACCGCTATCGGTCATTTCCTTGCGAGCCACGGGGTGGGGGCCTTTCTGCCAACAACAATGTCGGTGCCGCTCGACGCCACTCTGCACTCCCTTGAAGGCTTGGCCAAGTTCATCGACAAAAAGGTTCATGGAGCTCGTCCGCTCGGTATCCACCTGGAAGGCCCCTTCCTCTCGCATGCGAAGCGCGGTGCACATCCGTCGAATTGGCTGCTGCCGCCTTCGGTTAAAGTCTTTGACCGTCTGTGGCAGGCGGCGCAGGGCCACATCCGAATTCTCACGCTGGCGCCGGAACTCCCCTCTGCCGAGGAGCTCACGGCCCATGCTTCCGCTCTTGGAGTCCGCGTAAGCATCGGTCACAGCGACTCCGGGAGCGTAGCCGCGCGGAAAGCGATCGCTGCTGGAGCACGTAGCGCAACTCATACCTTCAACGCGATGCGCGCACTCGATCACCGCAATCCCGGCATACTCGGCGTAGTACTCACCAGTGATGAGCTTTATGCCGAGATCATCTGCGACGGCGTCCACGTCGATCCCGCCATCGTCGACCTTTTCTGGAAAGCCAAGGGGCCGGATCGGGCCATCCTGGTTACCGACGCCATGAGCGCCACCGGCATGCCAGACGGCACCTACCGCCTCGGTGAACTGCCAGTGGTCGTGGAAAATGGCAGGTGCCTCTATGAGGGAGTGCTGGCAGGCAGCGTGCTCACGCTGGATCGCGCTGTTCGCAACTTCCGCGAATTTACCGGCGCGGAGTGGTCGAAAGTGATCGCCCTCGCCAGCCGCAATCCCGCACGAATGACCGGCCTCGACCAAAAGATCGGCTCGCTCGAAGAAGGACGCTGGGCAGACATCGTCGTGCTTTCGCCCGAAGGACAAATCGTCGCCACACTGCTTTCTGGACGCATAGCCTATCGCGCGTGAAGAGAGCGGTCAGTTCTGCTTAAGGTTTCGCATTCCGTGCCCGCCACAAGGCGCCTTCCAGTGGATCGACTGCTTCTTGCGCCACCTGGGCCAACGGCAGAGCACGGCGAATTTCCTCCATCATCGCATCGCGCACCATTGCAATATTTGCTAGAACGCTTCCCGTAAACGAAAAGCCGGGGATCGGTCCGTCCGGCTCCTCATAGCGCACCTTGCGATAGGCCAGTAGCGCGAACTCCGCCAGATGACCTCCGCCTTCCAGCAGTGTGCGGGTAGCAATCGCGTCACCCGCCTCGGCGCACTCCACCACAAGTGGGGTCAGCAGCGAAAAGTCCGGCATGGGGATTTTGTTGGCATAGGCAACCACCTCGCCCAGTTCCGGCAGCGACCAGAACGCCATCACTTTCGGCAACAGCATCGTCGGCTCGCCCCAGTCATAGGCGCGGAAGGCCGCGCTGAGCGCCGTATGGCCGATCCAATAACCGGAGCCCTCATCGCCCAGCGCCGGACCCCATCCGCCCGCGTTCACCAGTTTGCCAGCACTGGTGCGGCCGGCGATGTTGGAGCCGGTCCCCGCAACCACGAGCACACCCGCGCCACCGGGAAAAGCTGCATCGAGGGCCACTTCATCATCGCCGCAGATTTCAATTGTCCCGCTTACCAGCCCTGCCAGAGATCGCTTCACCCATGCGGCGAACGAAGGAATGCGTGAGCCGGCCGTTCCTACGCAACTGGACTCGATCTGATCGGCACGCACTCCTGCCAGATGCAGGGACTCGCTCACCACCGTCCGCAGATTCTCGCCAGCCATCTCTTCCCCCACGCGCATGTGCTTGATGGAACCACTCAGCGTCCGAGCCAGTATGCGACTCTCACCGCCGATCGCGCACACCGTCTTTGTACCGCCTGCATCGATGCCAAGGCAGAATCTCATGCGCAACATCATAGAGCAATTCAACTTCGACTCTGATTTCACAAGAGGAAAGTGCCACTTTCCCCTGGAGAAGATTCGCCTGCGCTCGCGTGGTTTGTAGAGACCTGAAGTTGCGGTTGCTCTCGCCCCTGCCTTGGCGTAGCGGACGCATCCGATATCGCGAAATGTGTTGCTGGCACCGTGCCGCGTCGCCTGTTCCGGTAGCATGTGCGAAAATGGGCGCTAAAGTACGAGGGACAATGCCTATCCTGCGATCCACCTTTATTGCGCTTTCGCGCAACCCTTCCGTTCGCAAGTTTTCTGAGCAGTCTTCCATCGGTCGCCGCATGTCGTCGCGCTTCGTGGCCGGGATGGAAATCGAGGAAGCTCTGCGTGCCGCCGAAGCACTCAATCAGAACGGCATCACTGCGTCCCTTGACAGCCTGGGAGAGAGCGTCTCGACTCCAGACGAGGCGCGGCGCGCCGCTGACACATATCATCAGTTGCTCGATGCTATAGAGTCACGCCGCCTCAATGCGAATATCAGTGTGAAATTGACACAGATGGGCTTGGATATCGATCCTGCCCTGACCTATGACATCGTCGCGGCGCTAGTCGCCCACGCCGCCTCCAGCGGGAACTTCGTCCGCATCGATATGGAAGGTTCCGAGCACACGCAGACCACCGTTGACATGGTGCGCAAGCTGCACGCCGTCAACCCTTCGAGCGTGGGCATCGTAATTCAATCCTACCTTTACCGCAGCGAAAACGATCTGCACACGCTGCTCGCCGAGGGAATCCGCGTTCGCTTATGCAAGGGTGCCTACCAGGAAATGCCCAGCATCGCCTTCGCCAGCAAAAAGGATGTAGACGACAACTACTTGAAGCTGACACGCATACTGCTGAACAGCAACACCTATCATGGCCTCGCCACCCACGACGAAAAGATCATCCAGGCCACGCGCCATTTTCTGCGCGAACGACAATTCGACTCGAGGCGCTTCGAGTTTCAAATGCTGTACGGAGTGCGGCGGGATCTGCAGAAGTCCCTGGTACGCGATGGCTACAACATGCGTGTGTATATTCCATTTGGATCAGAGTGGTATCCCTACTTCATGCGCCGGCTTGCCGAGCGGCCCGCCAATCTGATCTTCCTCGCTAAGAACTTTTTCCGAAGTTAAGCAGCGGACTCTGGCGCCTCGAAACCTCAAGTCATCGATAGGACGGAACCGGCACCGAGGGCGCAGCAGATTCCCCGGCCGCAGGACGACTTGGCGGGTATGGCTCGACCGTCAACAGGTTGCTGAGAACACCCCGCTCCTGAGGCGTGAACTGTGACTGAAATTGGGATGAGTTAAGAATCGCCTGCCGCTGCCCCGGAGGAACGTCGCGCAAATCGCGGAACGCCCTGCGTAAAGGGATCTGGCGATCAGGCGGCAACGATCGAAGCTGCATCGTAGAGTTACTTACCTGGCGCTTCTGTTCGGGGGAAAGTCTCTCCCAGACTTCCACGCGGTCAATGGTGCGCTGACGCTGCTGCGGCGACTTGTTGTTCAGGTCATGCAGCCGATTGACAAGACGCTGCTGCTGATCTCCGGGCAGCTTGTTGAAGCCGGGCTCCCGCTCCAGAGCCTTTTCCTGCTCCGCGGGAGCCAGCCTCTGGTGCGTCTGCAGCCAGTCTCCCAGGTGCTGCGCCTTCGGTTGCACCGGCTGACGCTGATCTCCCCGCTGGGGCTGCCGTTGCGGCTGGGGTGGCCTTTGCGGTTGTTGTTGCCTGGCGGACTGGCCCTCATGCTGGAATTCGTGCTGCGGTGGTGGATTATGCCGCTGCGTCACACCCTGCGGGGGAAAAGACGCAGCAAGAGAACCAAGGAAGATCCCTGTGGCCAGCCATGAGCCGGATCCAAAAAACGCGTCACGCCGCCCCGCCGGCGGAGGTGCCGGGTTTTGCTCACCAGACTGCGTGGCCGGGTTCAGGCAATTCAATTCGCGTTTCATTTCTTTAGGGCCTCCCGCCCTACTGTCTCAACTTTCAGAACTGCATTCGTCAGTTCGCCGAGGGTGCGCTGTCATCGTCGTCGTCCTGATCGAGCGAATCCAACTGCTGGAACACCTGGTGGTTATTATCCAGCGACTGCAGATCGCGTACCGTGGCTGAGGTCTGCGGCGGCTGTCGCCAGCCCGAGAATCCAGCATAGGTAGCACCGCCCACCACCAAAGCAACCGTCAAGGCCGTGGCCGCAATAGGCCGCAAATGCGCATTACTATTGAATAGAAGGCGTGCGCTCAGCCGTTCAAAAAAACCAGCCGGTGGTGAGTTGCGCTCCTCCCGCAGTCGAGCCTGTAGCCTCGTGTCAAAAAATGGCGACAGCTCCGGAGCTTGCCACGCGTCCATCAACTTTATCGTCGATCTCAAGTCCGCTAGTTCGCGCCTGCAGTCGGCGCACTCCTTGACATGGGCCTGCACCGGCGCGGGAACGGTATCCGGCTCAAAGAGCAGGTCAGCCACGTTCGATTCAATCTTCCGGCAAGTCATGATCTTCCTCGCTCCATTAAACAAAATCTTTCAGCCGCTCACGTAGCGTCTGGTAGGCCCGGAACAACAGGGACTTGGTGGCCGATTCACTCAGCTTCAACACATCGCCAATTTCCTTGTAATCCATCCCCTGGTACTTATGCATCAGCACGGCAGTCCGCTGGCGCTCCGGCAGAGCCATCACATGCTGGCTGATCGCCTTCATGCGCTCATCCCGCACCAGATCCTGCTCCACGCTGGGCGTCGGATCAGCCACATCCGGCGTGGTACCGGTCTCGGGATCCGGCTCGTCCAGGTAAACCGTCTGCGCCGATCGTTCGTGCTTTGTATCCCGAGCGTGATTCACGCCTAGATTCGTCGCAATCCTGTACAGCCAGGTACTAAAGCGCGCTTCCGCCCGATACGTCTGGCGTGACCTGTATACCCGGAGAAAGACTTCCTGCGCTAACTCTTCCGCAATAGCCTGGTTCCTGACCATCCGGAACATGAAGTGGATAATCGGCTGGCGATACTTTTCGATCAGGTAGTTATAGCAAGAGTCGTCGCCATCGCGGACCCGAAGCATGAGTTCGGCGTCACTGAATTCCCCGGGCTTGATCGGAACCTCAACGGGCCGCACCGTGGCCGCGAATTGTGATTGTGCTGGTTGCAGCGCCATGCTCGCCATATCTCTTCGAACCCGCGTCGGGCGCGATGGTTGCGCGGAATTGTCATTCTCACCGGTTTCCGTGCTGGATTCCTCCTCCAGTCCTCGAAGTTCTCGAGGATCATCGCCAGATACTTCGGGATCGGGCGCTGGAAATCGGTCTGTATGCGGCTCGAACATGGCTCGTCGTAGAATTCTACAGGTTGGACCGAGAGTCGTTTCCGGACAACGCCTCGCGCGCCTGGGCAATTGGCTACGCGCCTCCTCTATGCGGACGGGTCTGTCGACAACGCCTCGCGCGCCTGGGCAATTGGCAGGCGCAAATCCAGAATGATAGTCTTAGCTTGGTTCTTGTGCTTCAGGGCGCTTAACTCAGCGGTAGAGTGCCACCTTCACACGGTGGAAGTCGCAGGTTCGAATCCTGCAGCGCCCACCATTAGAATCAACCAGTTACATCCATCCCCGCCATTCTTTCCATGCACAATATCGCACGTTAAGCTCCATGTGCTGTTTCCGACCCATCTACAGCGGGTATTTGGAATGGGCTGTTCATGTCCTTTTCGATGACGCTGCTTTGAGCTTCCCTAGCATCGTCACTGAAGGCTTGGACGTAGAGATTCATCGTGGTCGAGATGTTTGAATGCCGAAGCAGTTCCTGGACGACCTTTACATCGGTACCATTTGCCTTGAGCAGAGAGGCGTAGGTTCTGCGGAACGTGTGCCAGCCTATCTTCTTCTTGATGCCCAGCCGTTCCGCTGTAGAAAGCAGATGCCTCACTCTGATCATGTCCGGCCAGTAGGGTTTTCGACCCTGATTCAAGTGGGATGCGAATACCCAGTCGCTGTCGTTCCCGTAGGGTGCCTCCGCACGCCAAGCCGTAAGGTCGTCGATCTGGTGTTGGTGCAGAGGAACCATTTTGGCGCTTATCTCAGTCTTTGTGTTGCCAACCTTGCCTTTCACCATGGACCTATTGACCGACGCCGTACCGCCTTTCAGATCAAGGTCGGCCCATCTTAAGCCCATGGCTTCGCTGATTCGAAGGCCGTTTCCAAATTCCAATGAGATGATTGCTCGCTCTCGAGTTGCTGACTCGTTCCAAAGAGCATTCACCTCGCTCGCACTCAAGATGTCCGGAGCACGTCTCCGCTTGCCACTCTGCCTGACCAATTTGATTGGATTGCATCCTAGGGGAACGAATTCGTAGCGTTGCGCGTGAGTGAAAAGGACCGAGAATACATTGCGGATGCGCTGCTTTGTTGCATTCGCCAAGTGGGTCTTCCTGCGCGCAGCCTTGAGATGTTGTAGCCAGCCTTCGACCTCGACGGCTTTGATATCCAGTAGGCGCACCTTCTCCCATCGAGGCAGGATGTAGAGACTCAACACTTCTGAATAATTCTGCTTCGTTGCCCAGGAGCGTCGACTGGATGTCTGATCAAGTTCAGCCTGCTTGAAGTGTTGAGCGGCCATCCCAACCGTCGACACTTGTGCCGTTGTGTTCGAGTAATTGATCGCGAGTGGTACTTGATCCGCAGCCTTCTGAGCCTGGGATTCCGTACGGTTTTCCAGGGTAGAACCCTCGACGGACTGCCGCTGAACGCGGCGTCCATCTGGGGCTGTGGTCCGGTAACGCAGGACCCATTCGCTCGTGCCGTCAGCACGCCGTTGTTTGAGGAGACTGCCTTTCTGATGACGCTGGCGAGATTCCATCTACTGAACCATCCTGTTCCCACCGCGCGACTCAAAGTTAGGGTGGTTGCGAGTGCGCATCCAGTTATCGAGCTCACTAAGAAGGAACAACCACCGGTGTCAAGGGCGGAGTAAAAGTAG
>JANXZS010000055.1 GCA_025355385.1 Acidobacteriaceae bacterium
AGCGGAACCGGCTTCTTCGCATCCTTGGGCAGTCGCATGTAGCCAATGATCTCGGAACCCTCGAAGGGGATGTGCACGATCTCCAATGCCGGATCGAGGAAGCGCGCATGCGTCAGATACGCATCGATGGCCTTTGCATAGGAGCGCTTTTTTCCCGCAGACGAGGGTACGGGCCAGCGGCCGAAGGAGTAGAGTCTCCAGGCACGGATGTAGTCGGCATCTGCTTTAGCGCGATCCGTAGCCTCTAGCCGCTTCGCTTCCGCCATGTAGCGGTCACCTACACCCATGAAGCCTGCAGCCCATTCATCTTTGTCCGACGTGTGAATGGACTCGAATGCCTCGCGCACATCAGCCGGGTCAAGACCGATCAGCGGATACCCCCCTACCTCCGCACGATGTACCGCCTCCACTTTGATTTCTTCCAGTGTTCGCTCTTTGTGCTGTTGCGCAGTGACAAACGTTGAAGCCAGCACGATTGATCCAATTGACAAGTGTGCGAACAGCTTTGCGAATCGACAATCCATCTAATCAGCTCCTATAAGCTTGCGACCTGTTGGTTACGGCAAGGCATAAGCCGCGCAGTGGTGCTCTCGCATGACCACGACGCGGCTCAGATGTTCAAAACAGGAATTTCACGCCAAGCTGAGTTGCTCGACTTCCCCCCGAACCAATCACAGGATTGGAGGCTGCTACATCCGGCGTGGCACACGCGCAGCCGAAGCCACCGTTGCCAGGCACAGAGGGATCGTTATGCCCCCAGCCATTCTGCCCACCAAACGGGTTGGCAAAATTCGGGTGATTGAAAATATTGAAGAATTCTGCACGGAATTGCATTGTGTAACGATCGTGGAACTTCCACTTCTTGTCCACAGAGAAATCCACGTTCTTGAACCCTGAGTCGCGAAATATATTCCTCCCCATTGTTCCGAATGTTCCGGGAGCAGGAGGGGTCATGACTGAGTTTCCTTTCCGGTAGCAGCCCGCCGACGCCAACGAGTCGAGTGATCGTGCGTGAGCCACACAGATGGAATCATTTACCGCGTAGGCTGGATCGCCAGGTCCGGCAGGATCTCCATCCGGTGGGGTGCCGGCAAGAAGGTACGGTGTCGGATTCGCGCCCGATGTAAAGTCACTGGTTTTGCCGAAGAAGTCCCAACGATCCACGCCCTCTCCTGTGTGGCTCAGATCATTTCCGGCATCCATTGGGCCCCACGGTTGCGCGCCATACAGGCTCACGATCGCGTTCGCCTGCCAGCCAGATAGTAACTGCGCAAAGGACTTCTTATCTGGAATTGCATAAGAGGCCGAAAGAGTAAACCGATGACGAATGTCAAAGTCGCTGCTCGCATACTCGCGCCCTGGATTCGCGCTGTCCTGTGGAAGGCCTGACCCTGCCCCAAAGTCCCAGTTGGCTCCTACATCATCCAACGAATGCGAGTAGGTGTACCCAGCAACAAACGTAAAGTTATGGAAGTTCCTTGCCGTGAGCGTTGCTTGTAGTCCGTTGTAGTTGGATTTGTCGATGTTCCCCATCTGGTAGATATAGCTCAGGAAAGGAAATTTCGCATTGAAAGGCCGGCCTGACTGTTCATCTCCAGCCGTATCCAAAGCCGGCACATTCTGATTGATGTCATGGATGCCAACAAGCTTTGAGCCATGCCCGCCTACGTACGCGACCTCGAGCGCCAGCGCTTCAGTAAACGAATGCTGGACGTTGAGTGTCCAGTTGTAGACCATCGGCGTCCGCAAATTCTGCTCCATGCCCATAATGCTGCATGGGTTCGCTCCGCAGTTGATCGTACCCGTCGGAAATACCGTACCAGTATTGCCGTTATACCCGGCGTTCCAGTTCAGGTTCGATCCTGAGAAGTTGACTGTGCCGACAGAGATCGTACCCGTGCCCGGACCGCCGTTTGCTCCGACACCCAGTGCTCCCGTCGGTATCGTGCTAATTCCTAGCGAATTATTGAGTGCCAGAAACGACTCCCAATTCACTGTTTCGTAGATCAGACCACCACCGCCGCGGAGGACTGTCCTTCCAGTTCCAGAGGGGTCCCAGGCAAAGCCAAAGCGGGGGCCCCAATTAGTATGGTCGCCGTTGTATGGTGCTTGAATTTGCTTGCCGACCTGCACCAGGCCTTGTGTCGGGTCAAAGTTACCCAACAAGTTATTCGCTTCCTTTACAACCGTGTTGAGTTCGTAACGCAAACCCAAATTGA
Source organism: Acidobacteriaceae bacterium (assembly GCA_025355385.1). Taxonomy (GTDB): domain Bacteria; phylum Acidobacteriota; class Terriglobia; order Terriglobales; family Acidobacteriaceae; genus JANXZS01. The sequence goes on from JANXZS010000055.1 coordinate 2,220, forward strand.
AGGTTAGAGTTTTCGTGATCCGCCAATCGTCCTGTACAAAGCCGGCGACTCCGAGATTTGAAATGTGCCGGGTCGGGTCCCCTGTCAGAATGCTTCCAGACGCCGGAACTCCCGCAAAGTAGTCCTCGAGCGATGTGGCGCCTGGAAAAGCGTCCGTCCCAAAACCAAACTTAATCCGGCCACGCACTCCACCGTATGCACCACCAGTAAAGCTATCGTGATGCAACTCTCCGCCGAACTTCAACGCGTGTTTGCCCATAGTGTAGGAGACGTGATCAATGAATTGATATCTCACGTCCGGACCCTGCACTTTCGGCCAGTTGAAACCACCGAGTTCCTGTGGGAAGACGTAGTAGTCCGAGATATTGATGCGCGGAAGACCTCCATACAGAGGGTTTGTCACACCCGTATTCAAGCCATAGGACGCAGCAGACTTGTCGTGATCGTTTGTAAAGGTTGGCTGATAAAGGCTGTTGTAGCCGAACCTGCTTTCATTGACCAAGCGCGATGAGGGAATCCAGGTCCAGTTCACTCCCACCACCTGTGCCCGCGTGTGAATCTGCGTCAGCCATGCTGTTTGCAACTGGCTTGCATCGGACACCGTACCGTTGTTATTGCCGAAGAAATAGAGAGCATTGAGCGAGTGGCGTTCATTGACCTGATAGTCAATCTTCCCTACCGCATTGTCGGTAGTGACATCATTCGGAAGGCCGAAGTTGATGGTAGTTGCCCCTGCTGTATTCGTTCCTGCGTTCGTTGGGAAGCCCGAGCCATCGCATGTAATTGGTGGCCCCAGCTTGCAACCGGCGATCTTCAGGCTGGGGATACTTGGAGTGATCCCGGCTGCCTGCACCCCGGCAATAGCGTCTGGTACGCTGCCCAGCGGATCACCTCCCAGCGACACTGTCGCAGGAGTCGACAACTGACTGATGCTGGTCACTGAGTAGCGTTGACCCTCATAAGCTCCGAAGTAGAAAAGCTTGTCTTTTACAATTGGGCCTCCGACTGTTGCTCCATATTGCTTCAGGGTGCGGGGGTTCTTCTCGCCCTGGGATATCGGGTTGAAGTAATTCCGAGCATCGAGCGCGGTATCCCGAACAAAACCGTATGCCGTGCCATGCACCGCATTGGTGCCCGACTTCAAACCGACATTCACGATCGCACCCGGTTTCCAGCCATACTCAGCCGGTGGGTTCTCGATCAGATTGAACTCCTGGATGGCATCGACCGGGAGAATCGTCGCGGAATCTCCAGCGATACCTGCTCCATTGATGATGCTTTGCCCGGAGAATGGCTCGCTATTGAAGAGGCCATCCACGATGTAAGCATTGTCCTCCGCGCGGAGCCCATTGGCGCTGGTTGTCGTCACGACGCAGGTCGCGCTTCTCAACATGACTTCTTCAAGTCTGGGTGGGACTCTGAGCAACAAAGAGATCAATGATCTCCCGCTGAACGGGCGCAACTATGAAAACCTGT
>JANXZS010000065.1 GCA_025355385.1 Acidobacteriaceae bacterium
CAACGCCGGACATATAGATGCTAAACGCGTCGCCTTCGTGTACGAAACGTCTTCACCCCGGTTACGTCTCACTTGGGAATGGAAGGCTGCCGCAGCAACTGGACCGATTGAACACACCATCCATATCGAAAACCTTAGTACGCAGGAGATCCGAATTCCTTTACAGGATAGCTTCCGCTTTCAGTGGAGTGTCGGGTCTGGGGCCGTGCTCAAACACCTCTACGTCGACAAGGGGGCGGGTAAGCCATCCGCAACAGGTACACACCAGTCGGCGGTGCGGGTGGGTTATCGCTGGGAAGGTACATCGAGTTCTTATGCAGACAATGGCGAGCCACGTGAAATTATTCCGTGGTTCATGGTCGAGCGTGCCGGCAGCTCCCACGATGGCTGGTACGTCGGCATCGAGTTTAGTGGGCGTACACGGTTGAGCCTGCAGCGAGACGGCAAATCACTCAACGGAGCAGCGGGGTTAAATCCTAACCCAGGTCCATTCCGCACGCGCTTATTGCCTAATGAAAGCTTCGACACGCCGACTGTGTTTGTTGGCGGATTTAGCGGCGGCCGCGACGGTTTAGGAAATGTTCTGCGTCCCTGGGTGCGGCAGGTGCTTACTAATCCTGAGGCATGGAAAAACCCGCACTACCCGCTGCTGGTCAACAATAGCTGGGGCAGCGGCATGCAGGTTGATGAAGGGTTATCGCATCGCATGATCCGCGATTCGGCAGAACTCGGGCTAGAGATGTTTCACATCGATGCGGGTTGGTTCCGAGGCGTGGGCGACTGGTATCCCGACGCCAAGAAGTTTCCCCATGGCCTCGCCGCACTCGCAGAGGAGGCGCATAAGAATGGCCTCAAGTTTGGCATCTGGGTGGACTGGGCGCAGGCGGGAATCAGCAGCGCACCCGGAGCCTTGAACGTGCACGACTCAAAGACTCATGACTGGTTGGTCGCCGATGTTCCGCCTGATTGGAAGCCTGATGAATTTGTTGGCAGGACCACAGATCTAGGCCTACCTGCCGCCCGTGAGTATGCAGAACACGAGCTGATGCGGATAGTCAGCGATTATCACCTCGACATGCTTGAGCATGATGGTTACCTTGTAGCTAAGAATTGTGCCCGCCCCGATCATCCCCATGCAGCCCAAAAGCTTCCATTGATGTCGACGGTGAAAGGCAGCGGCATCAGCATGGTGGATGCTGCTAACTCGACAGACGTGAACTACCACGCGGTGCGCGCTTATTACGACATCTATTCGCACTTGCGCCAGCAACATCCTGACTTACTGCTGGAAGTCTGCAATGATGGGGGGCGGATGGTGGATTTCGGCAGTGCGTCTCACGGCGACTATTTTTCGATCACGGATACGTACGATCCCCTGTCGAACCGGGAGGCATTCTATGACACAAGCCAGGTACTGCCTGCGGCCATGTTAGAGGACTACGTGGAGAAATGGCCGACTCCGACGGTGGAGAATTTCCGCTATATGCTGCGTAGTGGGATGATGGGCTGGCTCACCATTATGCAGGATACGAATGCATGGACCGAACGACAGCACGCCACCGCCAAGCAGGAGTTTGCGTTCTACAAAAGCGAGCTGCGTCCATTGATTCGAGATGCGGATCTCTACCACATATCGCAGCGCCCGGATGGTATCCACTGGGATGGGATCGAATATTTTGACGTCAAACGGGGCGTAGGTGTGATTTATGCTTTTCGCGGCGCCGGCAAGAACGAGAATCATCACACTTTTATTCTCCAGGGGCTTCATCCCGACAGGAAATACAAGCTTCATTTTCAAGACAACACTTCTGCCGATACGACTGCGGCGGGCGCTGAACTACTGAAGAGAGGATTGACGGTGAATCTGGCCAATGGGAACAGCTCGGAGCTGATTCGTATAAGTGAACTAAAGAACTAAGGCAATTCCACTTCTGCTGTGTTATTCCAAGACTAGCGAAGTCTGGTTGATTTTAGAGGAACAGCCCCGCCGGGCTCTGCTCGGTCGGCTATAACTCAAGCGAACTTCTTTCGCCCTTTTGGATGAACGAGATGAAAAAAATGGAGGGTTCGGCTGAGTGTTCAGGTAGCTTGTCAGGACGCGTAGCGTTGATCACGGGGGGCGCGCAGGGAATAGGTCGGGCCATTGCAGAGCGGTTTCAGCAAGCCTGTGCCCAGGTGTGCATTCTCGACCGAGATGTCAAGACCGGAGAGGCGGCTGTCAGGGAATTAACCAACCGCAGTCCCGCTATGCCCGTAACGTTTCTTCGGGTTGACCTGGAACAGCCGGATGAAATCAGGACGGTCGCAGATTCAATGCAAAGCTCGTATGGCCGGCTTGACATCCTTGTGAACAACGCGGGTGTTGAACTTGATAGGGCGTTCCCAGAGATGAGCGTCGAACTCTGGGACCGGATTCTCGCCATCAATCTGCGCGCGCCCTTTTTCCTGACCCAGGCACTTCTACCCCTCTTTACTCCGGATGGAGGCGCGGTCATCAATGTCAGTTCGATACACTCCACCCACGCGTTCCCGGATTCCACTGCCTATGCCTGTTCGAAAGCTGGGTTAGTGGCGCTGACCCGCAATCTTGCGCTGGAACTGGCCCAACGCAACATCCGCGTGAATGCCATCTGTCCCGGCTACATCGATACCCGCTTATGGGATGAATACCTGCGTACGTCGTCTGACGGGGATGAACTCGCACAGCAGGTGACAGATCTTCACCCAATGGGCCGCCGCGGCATACCTGCGGACGTGGCCAATGCGGCCCTGTTTTTAGCAACGGACTGTTCCTCCTTCGTTACCGGGACGCAACTCGTTGTTGACGGTGGCCTTACAATCCGTACGCACACCTAATCCACCACGAAATTCGTCATCACAATTCCGACAAGTAAATCAAAAAACCACTGAGTGGCGCTGGAATTCCGTTACCATAGCATGCGAAGCTTACGTCTCAAGTTAGCAACCGGAGCGATCCTGATGAGAAGGCAAGAGGCTGTCTTACGAGGAGCCCTGAAGCAGGAATTCCAGAAAGATCTGGAGCTGTTCAAATATTTCCTCCTTCTTCTGAACAATTCGAGTCCAATTCGCAACGTCGAGTTGATGTGGCTGGAGGAACTTAATCCGCTCAAGCCAAAGTTTAAAGAGCGAGTCAACACCGACGATGCGCTGGTTCAATTGCAACCCGGCGGCAGCACGCTATCCAATAGGAATTCGCCGAGCACGCAATTCTGCGATCTGGTTCATGGGTATGGCGCCCACGAAGAACAGACCTGCGGACGTTCTGATGTTCCAGCCAAATCCCGCTGCCGCGCCTCGGGCTGCACCCAGGTCTATGGTTGCCACGTTGGCTTGACGGATATAGCAGTCCCGGTAATCTGCGACGGTCAATATCTTGGTACGCTGTTCTCCGGCCAGGTCTTGACCGAGCCTCCTACCCCCGAGGGTTTTGAGTTCGTACGAGCGGCCCTCGTGAATCAGCCACATATCGACTTTGACCAGTTGCAGGACGCTTACTATCGCGTCCCCATGGTCACCAGGGAACAACTGGCGGAAATGGTGCATGTGCTCGAACTATTTGCGCGGTACATCGCAAACTCGTGGAAGCGCCTCGAAATCATGGGTGACTTTCAAAGAATGCGTGACCGCGAGGTCGCACTTGTCCGCAAGGAACTAGCGGCGATCCTCCTGTCAGGCGAGGGTGTGGACAGGCAGGAACTAAGCGCTTTGGCCGCCAACGTGGGATTGCATCGCTTACCGGACCGGGCGCTGGTACTGCGCATGAAACAGGGACCCGACTTGACAGATCTAAAGCCGCAATTGGCCCACAACATTACCATGAGCCGTCTTTCCCACATGGTTGAGGACCTGTGTCAAAACTGGCCTAATACGCTGGCCATCTCCGTTCGTCCGGGTGAGCTATGCATTTTTACCGGGCAGGATTCCCGCAATCCGAGCCATGAGCGCATATCTCTACAGGAATTGGCGGGATCGATATTGACCGCGGTGAAGGGGCAGGGTCTCACCTCGGCTCGCTTCGGAGTCAGCGCAGTTCATGCTGACCCGGAAGAGCTGCTGTGCGCATATCACGAAGCGTGTTCCGCGTTGGACGGAGGCGACGAAGCGATTTGTTTTCTCGAAGAGTCCGCGCCATTGAAGGTGAGCCCAGGCCAGTCGCTGGCGCCTTTGGCGAAAGCGATCCAGCAAGGTATTAAAGTGGAGGCAGCTATTCGCGAATTTCTCACGCAGGCTATGCCTGCCAATGGCTCAGCGGCGCAGCTGCAACAGTCTCGGGCCTTCCTAACATGGGCCATGGAACATCTCGCACTGGAGATGATCAGCCTGGGCACTGATTCCCAGGTGGTCACGAAGAAGAAGGAGCAATTCCTCGGCGAGATACTGTGTGCACCTAACCGATTCGGTATCAGCGAAGTGTTCCGGCGGTTCGCGGAGTTCCTGACACAACAGGTTGCCTGGACATTCAGCCAGCGTGAGAACAAGATCGTGCTCGCGGTCTGCCAGCTTGTGGAAGAGCGTGGAGTGGCACACGTCACGATCCAGGAGCTTGCGGATGCTCTTCACCTTTCGTCGGGACATCTGAGCCGGGTTTACAGCCGCACGACGGGCATGACACTGGAGGAATACCTGATACGCCAGCGTGTCGAACTGGCTAAGAGGGGACTGCTCGATCCCAGACTGAATGTTGCGGAAGTGGCGGAACGGTGCGGCTTCTGTAACGCGGCATATTTCGCTTCAGTGTTCAAGAAATATGCGCATTGCACGCCTCGGGAGTTTGCCAGCCAGCCGAGCATGTGGAAGCCGCTGGGGTCGTCAACCCACCCGGAAGATACAGCGGCGACCTAACGGATACCCGCGCGGTGCAGCGGATAGATCTGAGTAAATGTCTCTAGTGTGGCCAGCGATAGTTGGCGACGATCTCGGGATTAAGCGATACACCAAGCCCGGGTACCTGTGGCACACGTACGCAGCCGTCTATGTCAACGGGGAAATGCTCCAGGGTGGTCCCCCAACGCAGCGGCGAATAGCTGAGTGAATACTCAAGAATCTCCTCATCCTTCTGCGCAGCCAGGAAGTGGAGATTGGCGGCTAGCTCGATATTAGTCTTGTATCCATGCGTGATGACTCGCTTGCCGCGTTCGTCAGCCGCCCGGGCCACTTGCAGGATGCCGGTAAATCCGCCAACCTGGGTGAGGTCCGGTTGGCAGATATCTGCGCCGCCGCGATCCATCATCTCTATGAACTCGCGGACGTTTGTCAGTCCGAGGTCGCCGACTCCCAACGCAATTCCATGGCCTGACATCCTTACGTGGCCTTCCACATCGTCAAGGGGCAACGGGGCCTCCAGAAACCAGATTCCTGCGTCGATCAGGAGGGGAATTAGTCGGAGACCTTCATCTGCCGTGCGGTAGGAGAGTGCAGCATCCACTAACAACTTTGCATTTGGGCCGACCTCTGCGCGGGCTGCCTGCAACAGGCTGGCGGTGAGTGAAAGGTCCTCCATCCACCAAGGATCAGCGACGAGCTTGAAGGCGCGCAGATTCCGCTCCATGCCGGCCGCCACCTGGCGCTTGACGCCGTCCGGGGTTCGATCGATGGGATAAATCGTTCCATACGCGGGCAGACGGTCGCGTCTGGCCCCGCCGAGAAGCGCATGCACTGGCTTGCCCTCGATTTTCCCGCGCAGATCCCATAGGGCCAGATCGACACCGCCAATGGCGTGCATGACTATTCCGCGCCTGCCTACATAGTCTGTCGCCTCATACATGCGCTGCCACAATTCAATTGGATCTGACGGGTCGCAGCCGATGAGTACATCCTTGAGCGACCGCGCATGGGTGTGTGCTGAAGGCCCATTGACGATGGCCTGAACGGCGGGAGCCAACGACTCGACCTCGCCGGTCCCAGTGAGGCCTTCGTCGGTGTGAACGAGAATGACGCAGTCGTCGTAGGAGCCATCAAACAAGTCGATGTTTGGATCTTCCACACGAAGATGTATGGCCTCAATATCAGTGATTTTCAAAGAGAGTCCTCTGCCTTCGGCCTGATGATAAGAGCCGGAGGGAGACTCATGCCGAGTAAATTCGCCATTACTCGCTAAAGCGATAGAAGGATCAAAATCCCGATGGCGATGTAGCCACAAGCGGCTTGCTATGCGCTCGGACGAGCACGTATTCTCAGTGGGCCTTATGCCAGACACGTTAGCCCCAGCCACCCCGGGAATGCGTACCACCATTGCCGGCATGCCTGCATGGCTGGCTTATTCGCTCATCACGATTGTGCTGTGGGGTGCCTGGGGTGCGGTGTCAAAGGTTGCATCCTCCGAGGTAGATGCTAATAGCAATCAGGTTCTTTTTACACTTGGTCTGCTTCCGCTGATCGTATGGATGTGGCGATCACCGCGGCTGGGCGTGGGCGGGCGGCGCTATTCAGGGGTTGCATGGGCCTTTCTTACCGGGATTCTCGGCGGCACCGGCAACATGGCCTTCTTTCATGCACTGGTAACGGGAGGCAAGATTTCGATTGTAGCGCCCGCCACTGCACTCTTTCCGCTGGTTACCGTCATCCTCGCCACGACCTTCTTACGAGAACGTATCAGCATTCAGCAGAAGTGCGGTTTCGGGCTTGCGCTCGTTGCCATCTATCTGCTGAGCATGTAGGTAAATCATGACTCACATTCCCACCTGGCTATTCTTCGCAACCATCGCACTGGTGTTCTGGGGCGTCACCGGCGTCACCCAAAAGCTGTCAACCAACCGCATTTCAAGCGAATTGTCTTTCCTCTGGTTCGCTTACGCGATGATCGCGATTGCCATCGTACTGGCCATTACCCTACCTATTCGCTGGCACCTGCATCCGTTGACGCTTTGGCTTTGCATCGCGGGGGGTACGCTGAATGGCCTGGGTGCCCTGACCAGTTTCTCGGCACTGGAATCAGGAGGGAAGGCCTCGATTGTCATCTCGTTGATCTCGCTCTACCCGCTGTTGACTGTAGCCATAGCAGTTTTGTTCCTGCATGAGCGGCTGGCACCTTTGCAGATCGTAGGGATTGTGTTCGCGATTGCTGCTGCGATCCTGTTGTCGATGGAGTCTCCTGCGGCAACAGGTATTTCTACGCCGCAACCATAGCTCGGCTCAGCGCGGCGACCCGTGCTACGGCCGGAGGCAAGTAGGGCTGCAATTACGAGCGATTTGACCTGGGTTCTGAGAAGATTTCGCCGTCGTCATCGATATGAGAAACGGACGCGACACCCCGCTGCACGGTGAAGAGCACATCGGTGGCGAGAGTTTGGCCCGGAGCCAACGTTCTGTGCCGGCCGGCGGACAGCATCGCATCGAAATTGAGTGGGTACCCGGTAGACGGTTCCAGAACGGCGACGTCGTAGTTTCGCCACCCGCCATAGCTGGCGAAGAGCCAGCAGGATGGAAACAATTCCGGATCAAATTTGAGCCCACATGAAAGCTGCGTTGCGGTATTCGTGAGAGCGCACCACCCGCCTTCCATCTGTGTGCCGTAAAAGAAGTAGAGTTCGCGTTCAGCAACGCTGGGAACGCGGCGCAGGTCCACTGTTCGCGAGGCAAGATGCGCATAGGGCCATCGAAATTGCAGTGGGGCCTCTTCCAGTGTGCCGGCGAACGCAGGCTCCCGGACCACATGCATGGTCGGAAAGTCGATGCGGTGCTGGGGGGTAACGTACAGGGCAGGGTGCAGCTTCCAGAGGAAGGGAAAGCCCCGGCTACCAAGATTCGTGAAGTTGTAATGGCAGTAAACCTTGGCACGATCAGGGCGTAAGGTCACAGTTTTCTCGATTGCGACGCAACTGAGCGGCGTCTTGAAAGAAAGCTTGCAGCCGACCTCGTTGTGGCTGGAGAACGGCTCCGCCTGCCAATTCCCACTCCAGAGCTCACCATGGTCAGGGAATTTCTCCCCACCGATCATCATCTCTTCATCGTTTGGAAAAAGTTCGTCCCATCCTCCGCTCCATACGTCGTCGTAGCTATCGTGCAGAAAGTGACGCGAGGGCGGAATGACAGGATTGTTCCATAACAGGTCGACCCCGAGCGGCAGGTAGGAGATTTGCCAGACCCTGGCACCTGCCTCGGGAAGTATTTGGAGGCGCAGTAGCCCGTTATCGAGCGTGATGACGCGCAGACCATGAAGGGTAGATGCAGTGTCGTATTTCAGTTCCCGCATCTTGAGCATTTCTCCTGTTGCTGTGAAGTGGGCAGACTCTATCGGCGGAGCGCCTGCGCGGAAATCTCTGCCTCCCTCAACCCCGGAGATCAATTGCGGCCCTGAGCGTTGCGATAATCAGAATTAAGGTTACCAAACTGACCTTCGAGGACGAGGAAAACTTGGATGGATTGCCGACAATATCATTGCTTAAGAGGTTGACGAATCGCCGAGAGCGCACATGCCGGAGCTCCGGGATGGGGATGCAGGAGGTATCGTGATCCCGTCCAGCCACTATGGCGGGGAAGAGGCGCTACTTTTTCTTCCCCCGGCGGCGGGGGCTTCTTGACTGCAGGTTCTCGTGCAAAAAACGTGCTCATCCGTCACAATGGAGTTAGCGAATTAAGCAAAGAGGAGTAGTACCAGTTTGACCAGTACCCAAAATACAAAGCTCGTTCATCTTTCGGATGCGGAATTTATTGACACCGTGGTTGCTGTGAATCCGGCGATAGCGGTTTTTGATTGTGACGGTACGTTGTGGAGTGGCGATGCGGGCTACGGATTTATGGTTTGGTCGCTCGATCAGGGGCTGGTGTCGAGGAATGCAAGCGACTGGATAGATTCGCGTTACCGGCTCTACCGCAGCGGCGAAGTCTCAGAGGTGGCGATGTGCGGCGAGATGGTCCAAATTTACGCCGAGCTTCGTGAAGGAGAGATTCGCCAAGCGGCGGCGGAGTATTTTCGCACGTACATCGAAGGCAACATCTTCCCAGTGATGCGCACCGTGCTCGACCGACTGCGCGCCGCGGGATCAAGGATCTGGGCTGTCAGCTCGACCAATAATTGGGTGATTGAAGAGGGGTTGAAGGGGCTCGAGATTCCGCCGGAGAAGATACTGGCAGCTCGTGTGAAGGTGGAAGGGGGCATTATCACCAGCACGCTGCTGGATGTGCCCACGGACGAGGGAAAGCGCATTGCGCTGGGTAACGCCGGCATTCTTGAACCCGATGCTGCTTTTGGGAACTCGGTCCACGAC
>JANXZS010000136.1 GCA_025355385.1 Acidobacteriaceae bacterium
GCCGTTATCGCATCAGCGCTTCGCACCGCCTGCACAGCGAAGCATATGACGAGCAGCGCAATCAGGCCGTGTATGGCAAGTGCAACAACCCCCACGGGCATGGACATAACTATGTTGTCGAAATCACGGTTGCGGGCCACGTCGATCAAGCCACTGGAATAGTTTGCAATCTGAAAGACCTGGACGGCTTTATACAAAAGGAAGTGGTGACGCGTTTCGATCACACAAATTTGAATCTCGACGAAATATTTCATCAACTGGTTCCTACAACAGAGAATCTGTGTATCGCGGTTTATGATCTCGTTTCCGGGGGATTCAAGAAAGCTGAGCTGGTGCGCGTGCGCATAGAGGAGACCACGAACAATTTTTTCGAGTATTGCGGCAACCATACACGCAGCACAGACGCAGCAGGTCACCGTGATGTCTGAGCATGAGGAGGCTGCCGGTAGAACGGCGGCGGAAAAGGACAACTGATGGCTCAACCAGCAATCGTGTCAAAAAACAACTCGCGGATCGGCTCCAAGAGCATCCTCGCCGAACATAGTACGCAGGAACTTTATCGCGAAATACTTACTCGCATTGGCGAGGATCCTGACCGCGACGGGTTGCAATTGACGCCGCAACGCGTGGAAAATTCGATGACCTTTCTCACCAAGGGTTATGAGGAAGACCCGACCAAGATCTTGCGTGGTGCGCTGTTCGACGTGGCTTATGACGAGATGGTAATCGTGAAGGATGTGGAGATGTTTTCCTTGTGTGAGCACCATCTGCTGCCATTCTTCGGAAAGGTACATGTCGCCTATATACCGAAGGGCAAGGTAATCGGCCTGAGCAAAATACCACGCTTGATCGAAGTTTTCGCCCGCAGGTTGCAGGTGCAGGAGCGCCTTACGCGCCAGATTGCGGATGCGATTCAGGAAGCCGTCGAGCCGCAAGGCGTCGGCGTGGTGATCGAAGCGCGCCACCTTTGCATGATGATGCGCGGCGTCGAAAAACAGCATTCCTCCACTGTGACGTCGGCGATGGTAGGAGTCTTTCAGGAGCAGAAGACCCGGAGTGAGTTCCTGTCCCTGGTGCGGGAACGAACGTCCACGAGCTTCTGAATGGTGCACGGCAACATTTCCGCAGCGAAGCAACTATAGTTGGGGATGTGAACGGGCTCCTCATAGTAGATAAACCTGCCGCGATGACCTCGCATGATGTCGTCAATCGCATCCGCCGTTTTACGGGCGAATCCTCCGTCGGCCACATGGGGACACTCGACCCCATGGCAACTGGCGTTTTGCCCCTGCTGCTTGGTAAGTACACTCGCTTGGCCCAGTTTTTCGGGAGCATGGACAAGACGTATACCGGCACGATTCGCTTCGGCTTTGCTACGGACACCTACGACTTTGAAGGCACCGCGTTCTCATCCCCAAGCGCAGTATCGTTGTCGCTCGATCTTGTGAGGGAATCGGCTTCGTATTTTCAGGGAGAAATGAATCAGACGCCGCCACCTTTTTCCGCCAAGAAGATCGCTGGTAAGCCAGCATACAAATCGGCGCGCGAAGGAAAGCCTGTAGTGCTAAGGCCTGCGCGAATCACGATCTTGAACTTTGAAATTACAGCCTTCTCAGGAGACCGTGCAGAGTTCACCATAAGTGTTTCGTCAGGTGGGTACGTTCGGTCGGTGGCCCACGAGCTGGGCGAGAGGCTAGGGTGCGGCGCCCATCTCGCTAGCTTGCGAAGAATCCAGGCAGGTCCCTTTACGCTGAAGGATGCATTGAATTTTGAGACGATGGCGAACCTGCCCGATGCAGCCGCACTGGAAGAAGGGCTACCGCATCCGCGCAGCATTCTGCCGGCTTTACCATCGATAGGCACTGACGAGGTGACGGCGGGACGCATTCGCAATGGCGGCGCGGTGAATCTTCCCGAGTTCTCGGATGCTCCAATGGTGAAGATCTTCAGCGGTCAGAAGATCCTACTGGCAATCGGGAAGCGCGTGGCAGGGACGCTGTTTCAACCCGTTGTTGTCCTAGGCTAAAACCACTCAACCTCAGGTGTCTATGAAACTGCCAGAGATAGCTGTGGCTCTTCCGGAAGTAAGCCGCACTTCACTCGTCTTACCCGGTCGCATTGGAAGTGGAAGATATCGGTTTGCTTTGAACTACGTCCTCTTGAGCAATGGACTCACCAGCGCGAGTACGTTCCTAGCGACCTGCTGATTCCCCTGGGCGGTGGCGTGGGTCTGGTCTTCTTGCATTGACCCAGGTACGCCGTAGACGCTTCGGAGCAAGAAAGGAAGCATCGGCACTTTGTACTTTTCCGCGATCAGGACGTAGGTCTTGTTGAACTGATCGACGTAGTCGACGCCATAGTTTGGCGGAAGCGTAATGCCTGCCAGTGCCACTGGAATGCCAGCCTCTTTGAGCACATGCACAATTGTGTCGAGATTATTGCGGGTGGTGGTGATGGGGAGTCCTCGCAAACCGTCATTTCCACCAAATTCAACTATCACGAGCGCGGGCTTGAGCGCGATGACGTCTTTTAGTCGCTCCACTCCGTCTTTAGTAGTGTTGCCACTAATGCCCAGGTTCTCCACGCGATACCGGTAGTGTTCCTCATCCAGCAGTCTCTGGAGAAAGTCAGGGTAGCTCTGTCCCGCTTCGGTGCCATATCCGGCAGTTAAGCTGTCTCCGAATGCGAGGATCACGGGACGGCTGTCGCCAGTCACTTTGACAGGCGTTCGATCGGCAGGAACCGGCGCAGTATTTTCGGCGCGAACATCTGGCGGCGTTTCGGGTGGCCGCGCGTCGCGGCAACCAACCAGGACGGCAAGGAAGAGTAGGAAAAAGAGGATCGGCACCGCACTAATTTGATACAAGGTCACACTGGTAACTGTAGCAAACGCGGAAGGGATAGGGATTGCTTGAATGATTGAAGTTCGCGGTTTGAAAAAGTCGATTCGCAACGGCACCCGAACAGTGGAGATTCTGAAAGGGATCGACCTTGTTGTTCCTGCTGGAGAGTTCATTGCGATCATGGGTGCCTCAGGCAGCGGCAAGAGCACGCTGCTGGGTTTGCTGGCTGGTCTGGATACCCCTACGGAAGGGCAGGTTCTGCTGGACGGGACCGAAATCAGCCACCTGGCGGAAGATGAATTGGCGCAAGTGCGTGGGCGGAAGATTGGCTTCGTGTTCCAGTCCTATCAATTGATTCCAACGCTGACCGCTCTAGAGAATGTTCTACTTCCCCATGAACTGAATTCATCGGGTGACGGCTTGGAACGGTCCAGAAATTTGCTTCGCTCAGTCGGGCTTGGTGACCGCATGCACCATTATCCTGTGCAACTTTCTGGTGGTGAACAACAGCGTGTAGCCCTGGCCCGGGCCTTCGTCGTGGAACCGCCTATCGTGATGGCGGATGAGCCTACGGGAAACCTCGACTCTACCAATGGCGAACATGTGTTGTCTTTACTGCTTGACCGCAATCGCGAAACTGCTACGACGCTTGTCCTGGTTACGCATGACCCTGCCATCGCCGATCGCGCAGACCGGCGCATCGTGCTACGGGATGGCCTGATACTCTCCGACGACAGAAGGGTGAACCACTCGAATGAAGACCACCGTTAAGCCCGCGCTGCCGTGGTCTGTCGCATCAAGAATTGCCTGGCGGGAGGTGCATGCATCGCGCGCGAAATTCTTCTTCGTGGTGCTCTCGGTGGCGATTGGTGTTGCCGCGCTTACAGGGGTTCGCGGATTCAGCGAGTCTTTCCAACAAACGCTTCTTACCGAGGCTCGCACAATCATGGCCGCCGATCTGTCGGCGCGGATGTTTCGCCAACCTAGTGCAGAAGAAGATAAACGATTAAATGACCTATCGACCAAAGGCATTGAACGTACAACTGTAACCGAGATGGTTACAATGGCTTGGCTACCGGAGAATCCGCAGCCCCTGCTGATCTCCCTCAAGGCGGTCGATCCCACTCAATATCCCTTCTATGGCTCGGCTGTACTGGAGCCGAGTGCAAGCCTGAAAAGCGTGCTTACAGATTCTTCGGTCGTAGTTGTTGACGACCTGTTGGTACGCCTGCACACGTCGATAGGGAAGACTCTGCGCATTGGTAGCCGGGACTTTAGAATCGCCGCGGTCCTGGTGCGTGAGCCGGATCGAATGAGCGCGACCATGAGCCTGGGGCCCAGAGTGATGATTACTCGCGCAGGCCTGGCTAATACTGGCTTATTACAAGCTGGGAGCCGCTCCGGGGAGCGCTTCCTTTTCAAGCTACCGCCAACAGCGAGCTCGATTGCGCAAGTGCGCAAGCAGGTGGAGCAGATCCTGCCGGATGCACAGGTCACTGATTTTCGTGAGAGTAATCCGGCGCTGACGCAGGGGCTCGAGCGTTCCACTGGACTGCTGAGTTTGATCTGCCTGGTCGCGATGGTCCTCGGCGCGACCGGGGTCGGCATGGCCATGCGCGCACACCTTCAGCAGCGTATCGATGTTCTCGCGATCATGAAGTCGTTAGGTGCACGGTCATCGGATATTCTCCGAATTTACCTATTTCAAACGTTGCTGCTGGGTCTAGCTGGCGGAGTGCTCGGCGTGATTGCGGGAATGGGTGTCGAGTGGATTTTTCCGATGGTGCTGGGGAAGCTCTTGCCGATGCGACCTCCGCTTCACATCCCCTTCCGTTCGGTTCTTGCGGGCCTCGGGACCGGAGTGCTCACTACGCTCCTGTTTTGTCTCCCCCCGTTGCTCGATATTCGGAACGTGCGTCCCAGCCTGGTATTGCGCCGCACCGTGGACGGAGGCGGTGGAGAGGCCAGACTAAGTCTTTGGCAGCGATTCAAGAACAGTCGCGCCGAAGGGGTCGCCACAGGGATCGTATTGCTTGGTCTTGCCGGTATCGCATCCGCACTCTCCGATTCGATAGTGATCGGGAAGTGGTTTGCTATAGGGCTGGCAACGGCCTTAATAGTGCTGCTGGCGCTGGCTTCGGTAACGTTACGGGCCCTACGGTTGATATTGTCACGGACACGGTTGCAATTGCCTTCCGCACTGCGGCATGGCCTCGCGAATCTGTACCGCCCGGGCAACCAGTCTGCAGCGGTCCTTGCCGCATTGGGAACAGGCGTCATGTTGATTCTCACCGTCTTTCTTATGCAGAAGTCCGTTATACAAGATATGAAACTGTCGGCCTCGCCCTCCACTCCGAACGTATTTCTAATCGACATCAGTACTCAGGAATTGGACGGGGTCCGTAGCCTGCTGGCAAAGCAGGTGGGCGTTCGAGGCCAATTGGAGACGCTGCCGCTCGTCTCCGGAAGGATCACCGCGGTCGACGGCGTGCCGACAGATCAATTAAAACTGGCCAACTTTCCTAAGCGGATGCTTCAGTCAGTGGCACTGACATGGGCGGATAAAGAACCAGACGGGGTCAAAGTGCTCACTGGCAAATGGTGGAATCATGGGCCGGTAGATTCGCTTGCGGTGAGCGAACACAGTGCGCAGCGACTTCATCTAAAAGTTGGCTCACACCTTACGCTGGTTAGCGGCGAGAGAACATTGATGCTGCAGGTGGGAGCAATCTTCAAAAGTGACGGCCAGCATGTATATGGAAGAAGCGAATTTATCCTGCAGCCGAGGGACTTGGTGGGATTGCCCGTCGTGTGGTACGGAGCAGCCCACGTAGATGGGCCGAAGGTATCCGCCATGCAACGCTCACTGTTTGCGGCCTACCCGACGGTTACAGTCATCAACATCGCGGATGTGCTCGACACTATCCAGGGCTTCGTGGGGCAGATCAATGGGGTGATACGGTTTCTTGCCGGCTTCTCGATGCTCTCCGGTGTGATCATCCTAGCGTCCAGCGTAGCCAGTACCCGCTTCCGGCGGATACGAGAGGTTGTGGTCCTGAAGACGCTCGGGGCGAGGAGAGGCCATATCGTAAAAGTCTTCAGCACGGAATTTCTCGTGCTGGGACTATTGGCCGGAGGAGTCGGGGCGATCTTCGCAAATCTGTTGACGCGAATATTGCTGCATAAGCTCGAGGTGGTCTACCACGTGGACTGGCGTTCGGGGCTGGTGGCGATTCTGCTGACAGCGGTTCTCGCAGTCGGGACGGGATGGATCGCCAGTTTCCACATCCTCGGACAGAAGCCGCTGGAGATTCTTCGAGAAGAGTAGGGAATTCAATGCGACGTTCGATGACAGGGGAAATGTCAACCAAGGGGGAATCGATGAAATTTTCACTCATGACGGATCGTATCGTAAGGCCATCATCGAGCAGTTGCATCTCGGCAGCGGGGTCGGCCCGTTGACCGAACACATGACAGCACTTAATATGGTGACGAAGGTTGATGCGTTAGTTGCGCCCTTCAGTGAGTGAGCATTGCCCCCTCGTTCAATGGTAGGACAGCTGCCTCTGGAGCAGCATATCGGGGTTCGAATCCCTGGGGGGCAACCATAAACCTACATGCGCGCCTCCGGGGCGCGTTTTTCTTTGCCCTTCGGCGCACCTCTTCGCACCTCCCTGAACTCATCTAAGCCTCTCACAATAAATAAGTTACGATGATAATACTCCGGCATTCTCCAAAAAATATCGTCTGAAGGGGTGCGAGTTGGTGCGAGGACAGCCCGCCCTATCTGTGGGGAAAGATGTGGGGTAGGATTAGCGAAAGTGTGGGGAAAGAAAAAATCCCCACCTTAGGGAGCCTGCCCATGCCATTGACGATCAAGGAAATCGAGAGCGCGAAACCGAGAGAGAAGAAATACAAATTGGCGGACAGTGGCGGTCTGTGTCTCGTCGTCCAGCCGTGGGGCGGAAAATTCTGGCTTTGGCGCTATCGGTTCGAGGGCACCGAAAAGAACATGACCTTTGGGGACTACCCACATGTCGGCCCGAAGGATGCCCGTGACCTTCACTTCGCTGCCAAGAAGCTACTTGCTGCTGGCACCAATCCGATGTCCGAACGCAAAGCAGAGGCCGAGGCGAAGCAGCAGCAAGTCAAAGCGATACAACGTGAGGCTGACAGCAGCTTCGAGAAGGTCGCCCGAAAGTGGTGGGCGTGGTGGAAGATCGGTAAATCGCCCAGGCACGCCGAGACTTTGATGAATCGGCTTGAGGCAGATGTCTTTCCCGTCATCGGGCACTTGCCCATTGATGCCGTACTAACGACCCATGTTCGGGACATCATGCTCACGATTGAGACGCGAGGCGCGAGCGATGTAGCCAAAAGAGCACATCAGTCCATCGGGCAGGTTTTCCGCTTTGCAATCGCGCGGGAACTTGCGAGTCGGAACCCTGCGGCTGATTTCAGGCCGCGAGACGTATTGGCGGCAACCGAATCAGAAAATTTCGCCCATGTAGACGAAAAAGATCTGCCCGAATTGCTGGTGAAGATGGATGGCTACAACGGAGATGCGCTCACACGCTTTGGGCTCAGGCTCCTGGCCTACTGTTTTCCTCGCACCAGCGAACTGATCGAAGCGCCATGGACCGAGTTCGACTTGGACAGAGCGCGATGGGACATTCCAAAGGAACGCATGAAGATGAAGACCGCTCACATCGTTCCTCTGTCACGCCAGGCCGTCGAGGTGCTTCGGGCGCTCAAGTTGCTAACCGGAAATGGCAAGCTGGTATTCCCGGGGGCACTGGACAAGGAGAAGCCCATGAGCAACAACACGCTCCTGTATGCGCTCTATCGGCTTGGATACCAAGGCCGCATGACGGGACACGGTTTCCGTGGACTGGCTTCGACGATCCTCAACGAGAATGACTTTGATGATGAGCATGTAGATTTGCAACTTGCCCACATGAAGCGGAACAAGGTGTCTGCGGCCTACAATCACGCAAAGTATCTGAAGCAGCGCACAGTAATGATGCAGTGGTGGGCCGACTATCTGGATACACAGCTTGCTAAGGGCAGGCAGAAAATAGCGGCCTAAGCATACTTCTTCGATGCTGCCCAAGACTCCCCTAGCGCGCGTTGTGGTGTCCGTCGGTCCCCGGTGGAGGGAGACGCGGAACGTGAGTTGGATATGCGCTCTGCGGCCCATTGTCTGACTTCAGATCTTACCCAAGCAACCGTTCGCGGTCCGAGTTGAACGGGCGAAGGAAAACTCTTCGCCCGGATCAATGCATAGAGACTGGACTTTGAAAGACCCGTCACCGACTTCAGTTCTGGTAGACGCAGGAAACTAACTTCATCTTGAAGGTTCGGTCGTGTGATGAGCTGTTTTGTCGTCCCAAGGTCATCATCGGCCCTTCGGCTGAGGGGAAGCAGTTCAGCGGCGTTCTCCATTCCGACCAGCAGCTTCTCATCGGCAGACATGATGGCACGACTAGGTCTCTTTCGCTCGGTTGAGTTTATTTCTGCCATTGGCGGGACTCCGTGGGGTTTCTGCGGTATCGAGTGGTGCGATATCCAGTGAAGGATGTTTCAATGATGGGGCAGCCATCCGCCGCCGTCCAATTCAAATATCCAATGGCAAAATCCGACTTGCCATTGGCTTTTCCGATGGCCTCGTTTCAGGCCAAGTTGAGCCATCGCGGCACTGCACCGCATTGACTTTGCTGGTACATGCGCCCACAATTAGGTTGACTTCGGGCCTGACTTTCATTGCGGCTTGAGCCGCTCTCCGGATTCGCGCACGGCGCTATCAGAGAGGGACTCCCGCTATGTCTGATCCGATTGAACTCCGTCATCTCAAGAACCTCACCGTGGTCGCTGAGGAAGGCAATATCAGCCGCGCCGCCATCCGCCTTTACATATCGCAGTCTTCCCTTAGCCAGCAGATGAAGCAACTCGAGGTCGCTGCTCAGGTTTGTTTGCTGGTTCGGCATCCCGGCGGAGTTCACGCAACCCCCGCCGCAGAGATTCTGATTGCGGGTAACAAACAGATCGTCAAGCTCTGTGATGACTTGCTGACTGCGGCGCGCTCCATCAATAACGCACCGCTTCTACCCTTGCGCCTGGGCTTCTCCTCGTTTGTAGACCACGACCTGTACGAGATGGTTTGCACGATCCATAAATCACTCTTCCCATCTTGCGAGATCATGTCGCAGAGTGGCGACCCGGTAGACCTTTTTCGTCTGCTCCAGGAGGGGGAGATTGACGCTGCATTGGTCACGCTACCCGCCAATGGTGCAGGACTGACGGCACATCCCTTCACGCAGAGCCGACTCGTAGTGTGCATGAAATCCGATGACCCGTTATCCAAATTGAAGGAGCTAACACCGGCGGATCTTGGCTCCAAACTGACCATCTTCCGTGAACCCAAGCAGCATCCCGAAGCGCATGAGCGTTTGATGGAGATGTTGGATATTGCTGGAATCAGTAGTGACATCGCAAGCACCAATAAAACGCCGCACGATCTTCAATGGATGGTTGAATCGGGTCGCGGCTGCGCGCTCATCCCGGAAGGTTCACATTTGCAGGATGGACTTGTCACGCGGCCCATCGCTGGAGTGACTTGGACCGTCGATAGCGCGTTGATTGTTGGAAGGTCAAGATCGCAGAAGACTTTACCGCTATTGGTCAAGGAGCTGCGAAGGAGATTCCGCGCTCTGGCGAAGCTGCCACCAGCCAAACCGGTTCGGTCCGTCCGACCATCAATCGGTGGTAAAACCCTTCCTCTTTTCGGCTAAAGGTTGCTATCGGATTTTCCAATAGCAAAGCCGCTTTGGGCTGAAATCGGTATTGGATATTTGTATTGGACGTGAGAGGAATCGCGGCCTAGTGTCATGCCTATTACGACCATCCCGGTCGTTGGAGGTGTCAATGACACGTATCCGAATCATCATCGCAGCACCAACGATTGAGCGTACCAAGCTCTATCTTGTACGCGGAGCAGCCCTGCTCCTATGCGTATTGATCTTCCCACTCGCAGCTCATGCCTCGCCATTCGATACGGGCATCAGCTCAATTCAAACCCTCTTTACCGGAACGATTGCCAAGGCCGCCAGCCTTATCGCCATCGTGATCGGCGGCTATACGTTCGCGCACGGAGAACCGGGTGCGAAGAAGACGCTTGCGGGCGTCGCCGCTGGAACCGGAATTGCGATCATGGCGACCAACGTCCTGACATGGCTTTGGGGTTGATAGCCCTTCCGCCGCCATCGTCTTTCCATCCAATTCACTTCACCTCCAACGACGCTCCACAGCGAGGGGTTTATGCCGGAAATCACTCAGAAGCGCCACAACCGAGTCTTCAAGAGTCTGCATAAGCCCCTCACTTATATGGGCATCGAACGCACGCTGTTTTTCATGATCGCGGTGTCCGCCGTG
>JANXZS010000137.1 GCA_025355385.1 Acidobacteriaceae bacterium
GTTCAGACCGCCTTTGACGAGAGCGGTCACAGTCCCCATGATCGTCGCCTTATCTGTGAAAGCTTGCTCCAGGGCTGTCCAGTCCTTTGGCAATGAGGTCTTGAAGCGGGACAGTTCGTAGAAGCCGTCGGCATCGCGCCCTTTGACCGAGACTTGGAATGTATCGCCAAGGTCCACGGTCTCCCCGGCGATCTGGAATGGCGCAAGGGGGAGGATACCTTCACTCTTAAAGCCGATATCGAGGAAGACCGACTCCGCGGAGACCGAGATGACGGTGCCCTGCAATTGCTTCCCGCCGTCCCCGGTCTTGCGCGAATGGCTGCGCTCATATTGCGAAAGAAGATCGCCAAAGGACTCGGTATTCTCGGAGATGGGCTCAGACTCAGGTGTGTTTGGGTTAGTCATGGGAGTGTACATCCTCATTTTTGCACAATCTCGACGGAGTGAACACCGCAAGGTCATGATTCGCGTCGAGGTATTCTTGCGAGTCATCCAGAGCGGTCTCGGGCGCCGCGCTTACCCCTCCCTTTTCAATTCTGTGGTCAAAACTTTGTAGCGCGAATCATCCCGTGCTCTCATGCTGACTACAATCAAAGTCTCAGGTGTTCGGAGGGATAGATGAAGAACGTGCTGATTGCCTTCTTGTTTTGGTTGTTTACCGTGCCGTCGTTCGCACAGGGAGCTCCTCCGCAGGTTGCAGCGGACCACCCGTACACAATGGAGTACTACTACAAAGTCCAGTGGGGGCATCAGCAGGAGTTTCTTCAACTCTTTCTCAGAAACCATTACCCGCTACTGCAGAAGGGGGTGCAGGGGAGAAGAATGCTTTCGGTGAAAATCGAAACTCCATCGAACCACATGACTGAGGATGCGCGCTGGGATTATCGCGTGACGATTCTGTTCAAGAACTCCGCGATCGCGACGACCGCGGACCCCCAGGAAGACTCATCTATCAAACAACTCTGGCCTGACCAGGACAAATATCAGCGTGAGGAGCAGCGGCGTTTCGAGATCCTGCTTGGTCACTGGGATCTTCCGGTTACGGATATCACGCCAGCAAGAAAGTAGATAGATGAACCGCGACTGATTCCGGAACGAAGGGTTGTCAGCTGCGTTGCGCCCTGTGGACGAGAATCAGGTTCAACGCGCCCGGCCGTTGGGCCGATGAAAGCTGTTGCGTTTGAGAGTGCCGCCAGAAAGAACCAAACGCTAGCCGTCCCTGACACGTCGAATTTTCCTGACGTGAATCGTGCAAGCGTATCTGACGATTTGGCCGTCCGATCCTTATCCCTGTAGACTTAGGGCCGCACCAATCCAAGCTCGTGGAGAAATTTAATGTCACGCATTTCGCGCATGATTTGGCTGTCGTCTGTGGCCGCTGTAGGCGCCCTCTTCATCGGTGTATCGCCTTGCTCGACACTAGCTCAGGCGACCCAGGCTTCGGCCCAATCGACAGCGCCGGTCGCGCTCGTGCCCGCGCCCCCCACCAGCCCGGAAGTACAACCGGATGGAACAGTAATCTTCCACCTTGCCATGCCGAACGCCACGAAGGTGGAGTTACATCTGGAAGGAACTGCACAACCTTTACCAATGGCGAAGGGCGGCGATGGCACTTGGACCGTCACTTCGCCCAAACTTCTCCCCGAATACTACAGCTACTCCTTCAGTGCGGATGGCACCGATGTTCTCGATCCGCACAACACGACGCTCAAGACCAGTTTCTTCAGCACTCAGAATCTCTTCCTCGTTCCTGGACAGCCGGCTATGCCTTGGGAATCGGCGAGCGTTCCGCGTGGCGCAGTGCATCATCACTACTATCGATCGAATATCGTTGATGTAAACAGTGAGTATTACGTCTATACACCGCCCAACTTCGATCCAAAGGACAAGAAGAAATATCCGGTGCTCTACCTCCTTCATGGATACAGCGACGACCCTAGCGCGTGGACGTTTATGGGCAAGGCCAACGTCATCCTCGATAACCTGATTGCCCAAGGCAAGGCCAAGCCAATGATTGTGGTGATGCCTCTCGGCTACGGCACGATGGAAGTCATCACCCGCGGTTGGACTGCCTGGCAGGACCCCGAGTTGATTATCCGCAACTTCACAAAGTTCTCCGACGTGCTCTTTCAGGAGGTAATGCCCCTGGTTAAGCGGCAGTACCCCCTCTCGGAGAAACGGGAAGAACACGCAGTCGCCGGGCTGTCGATGGGCGGTGCGGAAAGTTTGCTGGTCGGTCTAAATCATCCCGACGAATTTGCATATGTTGGCGGCTTCAGCGCAGGAGGCTTGGGAAACGGAGATTACGCTCCTGCCTTCCCGGGTATCACGCCGCAGTCAGCGCAACAACTAAATGCGAAGCTGCGACTTCTCTGGATCGCCTGCGGAACGGAAGATCACCTTCTAGCTCCCAATCAGCACTTCATCGCGTGGTTGAAGGAAAGGAGATTGCAGCCTACTGCAATTGAAACGCCCGGTATGCATGCATGGATGGTGTGGCGAGAAAATCTGACTAGTTTTGCGCCGCTACTCTTTCAGTCAAAGTAGCAATCAATTGGGTGTGCTGTATTCTTTCCCAATGCATATTGCAGGCTCGCGCGAGTTTTGATAGTGGGCTCATCGTGGGAAATCTCGATTCGTGGAGCGTCGCGTTGCATGGGGCGTACACGATCCAACCCCAGAACATCGCCATTGCATCGACGGTGTCGCCTCATGTGAGGGCGATTCGTCCGTCATGGCCACGGTGCTTGGCTGGCAAGGCATCGGCCAACACGCCGCTGCCAAAGATGAAAAGGTTTTCCGATCGGAGTAAGACCGTATGAAGGGGCGTTACCGTGTATTTATCCTGCTCGGCGCTTTGGTAATTATTGCGTTTTGCTGGTACTGGTTCTCAACTCAGCGATCCGGAGACCTGCAACTGATTGGTACGGTGGATGCAAATGAAGTGGTCGTAAGCTCGCGAATTCCGGGCCGTATCGAGACCTTGGCGGTGGATGAAGGCCAACATGTACAGGCAGGACAATTGGTTGCAACCATCGAAAGCGGCGATCTCGAGGCGGCAAGTAGAGCCGCATCTGCAACCGCGGATAGTCAAAAGTTCAAGCTTTCGGGATCGCGCGATACCGAGCGCCAGGCACAAGGCGAAACGGCAAGTCAGGTAAAGAATGCCGAGGCGCAGTTGCGGGTAACCAGGGCCGGGCTGCTCCAGGCACAGGCCCAGTACGATCGCCAGGCGGCGGATACACGGCGCACCATTGCTTTGGCTGATCAGGGAGTAGCGAGCGAGCAGGCGCGAGATGAGGCTACGACTTCGCTGCAATCATCGAAGGCCGCAGTAGACGGAGCACGCGAAAGTGTGGCTGCCGCAGAGGCTTCGCTCAAGATGGCGTTTGCGAACACAATCCGGGTGCAGACTGCTGCCAATACTTCGGCGGCGACCCTGGCGGAAATGAAGCATGCCCAGGCGATGCTGCATCAGTCGCAGATCGAATTGCAATATGCTAAGGTGCTCTCGCCAGTGGCCGGCATCGTGGATGTGCGTGCCGCACGGCAGGGAGAAGTCGTTGCTGCGGGCACGCCGATAGTCACCGTCATGGACCTGACCCAGACCTGGATTTACGCGCCGCTCCCTGAAACACAGGCTGATAGTGTGCAGGTTGGCGATGTCTTGCGAGTAGTGATGCCGAGCGGCACGTCGATTCAGGGGACAATCATTGCTAAGTCTACAGAGGCGGATTTTGCTACGCAGCGGGATGTGAGCCGTCGCAAGCGGGACATCAAAACGGTGCGACTGAAGCTGCTGATCGATAATCCCGGCATGCGCTTCGTGCCGGGAATGACTGCTGAAGTCTACATTCCGAAGGATAAGCTGGTGACACGATGATGTCGGCTTCCGTCCAGCCCGCTGCTCCGGTTGCCGCGATCGTTGTTGAAAATATTGTCAAGTGTTATGGAACCTTTGAGGCGGTAGGTGGCGTCAGCTTCGAGGTCGCTGACGGTGAAATATTCGGACTTCTAGGCCCTAACGGAGCGGGAAAAAGTACGCTGATCCGCATGATGACAACACTAATCCCGGTGACCAGGGGTAAGGCCGTTATTGCTGGTCATGATGTTTCACGAGAGCCCGATGCGGTACGGCGGGCGATTGGCGTTATTCCGCAGGCGCTAACCAGTGACATTGATCTTAGCGTTGAGGAGAATCTTTCCATTTATGCAAAACTATATGGAGTTCCCAAGGCAGAACGCGAGCGTAGCATCAACGAACTTCTTAGCGCCGTGTCTTTGGAAAAGTGGCGCGGGGCACAGACTAAAACTCTTTCGGGTGGAATGCGTCGACGCCTTGAAATTGCTCGCGGCTTGATCCATAACCCTCGTATCTTTTTCCTCGACGAGCCGACCACTGGGCTTGATCCGGTGTCACGGGTGGCTGTCTGGGAAATGTTGGACCGGCTTAGAGCCAATCGCAGACTAACTATGTTGATCACAACTCACTACATGGATGAGGCGGATCACCTATGCGATCGTATTGCCATTATCGATCACGGCAAGCTGGTTGCACTGGATACTCCCATGGCGCTGAAGGCTAGCGTCCCGGGCAGCAGCGTTGTGGAAGTACAATTTGAAAAAGAATCGACCGATTGGCCGTTAAGGCTGGAGCGACTACCAGGTGTGACCGGAGTAGAGCCGCAAAGTGGAGGCAGGTACAGACTACTAAGTTCGAACGGCCCCCTGACAACCACCAAGTTAGTAGAGTTAGTCTCCGCTAGCGCAGAAACAATCAAGTCGCTCAGTGTTGAGAATACGACTCTCGATGATGTTTTTGTCTATTACACAGGGCGCCAGTTGCGCGATGAAACCGTCAAGGCGCATGGCTTTGAAATGCCGCCACGACCGGGAATGCGACCATGACCAGAATGATGGCAATAGTAGAACGCGAACTAAGGAAGTTTTTTCGATCACCCACTCTGATGTTGGTGTCAATGATTCTTCCCCTGGTCCAGCTGATCATCCTGGGCAATGCATTTGGCGGAAAAATTCGAGGCGCGCGTATGGGGGTGGTCGATTACGACCACGGTTCACAAGCGGTCAAAGTCTGCGAGGCATTCGCCGCCGTGGCGGTAAACATCCACACTTTTACTACTGTCCCTTACGACGAGGAGCACGCCGCACGCGAGGATGTGCGCACCGGTAAGTTGGATGGAGCGATTATCATTCCCGCGCAATATTCTCGCCGGGTACTTGCCGGCGACTCTCCGAAGCTTGGATTGGTAGTGGATAATTCCGATCAATTCATGAGCAGCAGCCTCGAGGCGGAGATGCAATCACTGGTCGATGCGCTGGGTAGGCCCACTATCACGCCAAAGGTGGTCGAAAGAATCACTCTACAGATTGTGGAATTGTATCCCTACGTCGAATACATGAAGTATTTGCTGCCGGGATCCATTGCGCTCGCCATGTATGTCTCCGTCATGATCGGAGGAGGCATGTTGTATATCGACGATAAAGCTCGTGGAGTCCACGAAGGGTACCTGGTAACACCGATCACAAAACTAGAGTTGGTTATGGGCTTGAATCTCGCTGGTGCCATCAAGGCCCTGATGTCGGGCCTTAGTTTGACGGTCATCGGATCGTTGCTTGCGGGAATCGGTGTCATCTTTCACCCCATTCAAGTTATTCAGCTTTCTCTGCTGATAGTGGCGACTTCCATCGCATTCAACGGCATGATGTTTCTACTGATGGTGCGCGTGGATGATCCCCTCGTACCGCGCGCGATGTTTGGTGTTCTGAATACTTTGCTGTTTTTTCCCAGCGGAGCCATCTCTCCCGTCTCCGCTTTTCCGAAGTGGTTGCAGGCCATCGCCGTTGTGGACCCATTTACTTACGCCGTACATGGCTTTAAGGCCATCATGCTAAAAGATGGCGGATTCAAGGCGATCCAGAGCGATCTTCTGTTTCTCTTTGGGTTTGGGATTGCAGCGCTGCTGATAGCAACTCCGCTGTTCAAGCGCACACTCTAACGCCTATCGAAGCGTGTAATTAGAACGGTGCTTTTGGGCGAAGTTCTCCTGCAAGAAATTGGCGGAAATCCTGGATGTTTCGAGACCGAAGGGATTCTCGCGATCATTGGTTCGCGCTGGACATTTGATTAGGAGTGGTAGCAGGCACCAGGGCCGTCTCTTATGGCGAATGGACGCACCACACCCCGACCATCCCGCGCCTCTGTTCACGCCGTGTCAACTTACAGATCAGCGCTCACTTCACCTGGGATGTACGTATGAATTCCACCATGGCGGCGATCCGTTTCTGTTCTTCGCCTGCTGGATTAGCCTTGTTCATGGATCGAAACACCGGGCCCCAGGTGGGCATGTCCTGCGAACCATGGGCTCCCGACCGAAGCACGTCTGCTACGTGATCCGCAGGGTATTTACCGCCATTTTTTCTGGCGAGTGTTGTCAGATCCGTTGGGTGGGTGGTCAGCCCCTGTGCCGCCGGACCGGTGCCCCTGCCGTCCCTGCCGTGGCACATGGTGCAATAGGCGGCATACATCTCTCTCCCGGATGTTGCTGAGGTATGCCTTCCCGGGGTGGTGTTTCCCTGAGGTGCTTGCTGGGAGTTACCGAAAGTAGTGAGTGCAGTCAGTCCCGCGAAAGCAAGGATAAGTAGCCGCTTCGGCATATGTGCTCCTTCGGATGCGTATACTACCGTTCCCGGGGCATCACTCGATGTGACGTCTGTCACGGACAATTCATCTTGCAAATCAACCCGTGAGAGGAGTGGGCGAAAGACTTTATTTGCGGGGAGAGCTTTTGCGTAAATGGCGAATCAGCTCACAGCTAAATAAGTACGATAGCGACCCTCGCCGATGGCGGTGAAAGGAAGCAGTCTTAGCCCCCCGGAAGCCGTCTCTACCTTCCAGACATCTTGACCCGGGACACGGAAAGAAGCCAGCAATTGCCTGCGTGAGACGCGCGGAGCCTTTTCTGTCATGGCAAATAGAACCAGCGGACCGCGCAGAAGAGCAACGGTGTCGGGATGTTGTGCATCGATCGCTTCCAGACGCATCGGCAATACTAGATCAAGCTCAATGCGATCGCCATCTTTCCATCTGCGGCGCAGCGTCACAAATCCTAAACGGACAGATGCGGGAACAGGGGAGCCATTCACGCGAATCACCGCTCCTCGAGTGGAACCGCTCCAGGCAGGAATACGCAGGCGCACGCCGAACTCCGAAGGACGCGATAGTCTCAATTCCATCGCGATCTTGCCCTCCATCGGATAATTTCCTGACTGTCTCAAAGCAACTTGTGCGCCATTGGCAGAGATCCACTTGACTGTAGATGGAAGGTAGAGATTCACATATATGCCATCGACAACATGGAAGTAAGCCATAATGCGATAGTCTGCCGCGACCTGCGGTAACGTCCCGGAACAGCAAGGCCAGGCATCGGGGAAATAAGATTTGCTTCCATCTGCGTTGTAGTCAGAGTAGTAGAAAGAACGACCATCCGGCTCTAGCGGTTTCGCGCCAAGTACCGTGTTGTAAAGCACGCGCTCCATGCTGTCGCCGTAGCGGCCATCACCAGTAACGCGCAGCAGGTAGCGTGCGAGCTTGAAATGCGCATAGCTGCCGCAGGGCGTCTCGAAGCCGCGATGTGAGTGGGTTAGGCTGGCGTAGAGAGCGCCGCTTCCCGGTGCGCTGAAGCTTTCATCGGGGCCCCAGCCACCAGTAGCAAAACTCTGCGTTGACGTGATCATCTCAAAAGCATTGGTCGCCGCACGTAGATGCTTTGTGCTGCCGGTCACAATGTAGGCTTGCATCGCAGAACTCAGCGCGTTGCAAAAGCTGTAGGCGTGGTGATTAGCAAGCACGTTCTTGTTTTCAGAAAGGGGATCAAAATAAGTTTCGTCGAGCAGATAACGGCCCGCCATCTGCCCATAGCGCTCGCCCGCGCCATGCTGCGCCGCAAGATAAAGATTTTCCGGCAGCGTATAGGACTCATCCCATGTGTAATTGTCCGTCGTATTCTCACCGACCGATGCGCGCCACTGCTTCTGGGGAGCATCGCGGTCGAGCGCTCGCGGGGGCAGGTGGGGCTGCGCTGCGTCTGTGGTGAGATGTAGAAGCGGATACGCCTGTGAGAGGCCCGCGTACCGGTGGGCATCCAACAGCCCAATCACCATCTTGTCGTAGTTGTACGCAGGAAAACGAAAGTTCGTGTAAAAGCTGCCCGAGATCGCAGGCGCATACAGACCCAGCAATAGCTCGATCTTCGCACGAGTGCGGGCATCCCGATTCACCGCGTATCCACGAGACAGCCCGGAAATCCACTGGCCAAACGAGTGTCCCGGCGCAAAGCCATGGCCACCGCTCTCCGTCTTGTCTAGGGGGAGTTCGTCGTACCAGCCCCCCAGGTCGGGACCCGGCGCAGGCAGTCCTGCACGCAATCGCCAGGGCTTCAGAAGGCTCTCTTCGTTAAGAGACATCAACACCGATTGCGTCTGCTCAAACTGTGTCTGTGCCAACCCCGGCGCCAGCTCAACGTCGCCGTAATTGAATTCGCTCAGAAGTATCGATGCTTCCTCGTCCGCAAAAACTAGAGGGCTAGAACAAAGGGCCACACCGGCCAGGCCAGCAGACTGCAGAAATGAACGACGCGACAGCATCGGGAAACCTCAACCTGAATAGTATGTCAGCTTGTCATGCTCGAACAACCTACTACATTGCCTAGCGCCCGCTGCATGTCATCTCCAACTTGGCATGCGACCTACTGCCCGTAACTCGTCGCAGAAGAGTCGCCACGCAGGAGACGCCAGCGGCTGCCGCCCAGAGCGGCGCGCACAGAGGTCTCCTTGCGGCGGGCAGCGGCCATCGTGCACTCGCGTTACATACGAATTCACTGCTCCTGCGCCCGAGAGCATACCGCCGCTGCATCCGTATTTGCTTCAAAGCAGCGCACCGCGACGACTATTTGTTCGCGACGCGGGCGGCGATTCGAGCGGCACCCTGCAATGCTCCTCGCCGGCCGGGTGCATTGACTAATGCTGTTTCAAATGCCTTCGATGCTGAAGCAGCATCGCCCTGTTCCAGTAACAGATCTCCCAGTTGTTCGCGGGCTGGAACAATCGGTCCCGGCGTGACGGGGAGTTTTTCAATTCCGTCCTCGTCGTCGGCTGCGCTGCGCATCAAGGTGACGGCTTCGTCGGGCCGATGCTCAACCTGTGCCGACCAGGCCATAATTTCTCGACGTTGGATGCTTGTCTGGGTTGCCCAATAGCCGCTTCCCGAGGCTCGAATCTGTTCCTCAATCCCGCGCAGCGTCTTGGATTCGTGGCCCGCTTCTTGGGCGCGACCGGACCGAGCCAATCCGAGCCCGCGAGCCCAGACGGCGATTGCGAGAACATGCGGCTGAACCGAGCCGGGCGGATCGACGATCTTCGCGGCGTCGATCCATTGATGGCGTTCGATGATGCAACGGATGGGCATGGCTGTGGCAGCGTATCCGATCTTGAAATCGCCCAGATCCAGATTCTGCATTGCCGTGAGTTGTTGAATCACCTGAGCCGCCTCTTGGTCGCGTCCGCTCTGCAGGTAGGCGTAGACCAGGTAGTCCATGGCGTGGAATTCTTCACCTGTGTCGCGTTGCCGATGTGCTGCGCTTCTTGCAGCAAGATTGGAGGCGATGGAATCGTCCCACTGACCGAGCCGGGTGAAGATATGGGACGGCATGTGCAATGCATGTGGGGCCGATGGCGCAATGTCGGCGTACGCCCTTGCTGCTGCAAGACCCCTTGGGGCGAGTTCCTGATTGTCGTAAGCATGGATGAGGTAGTGTGGGATTCCGGGGTGATTTGGAAACTCACGATAAAGAGGCTCCAGCAGATCGGCAGCCTGTTTCTGCTTCACGTGTTGCTTGTCCGTTGGAGACGCATTTGAGATCAGCGCCAGCGCGTAAAACACTTGGACCTCAACATCGCCCATGTTCGCCGCGGCAAGTTCCCGCATGGCGGTCTCGTAGCTCGATACCCGTGTGCTGTACGGGACAGTGGAAGCATCCTTGAAAATCAGGCTGAGCGCATGGACGAAACCCCGCTCGCGTTTGGAGGCTTCTTCGAGCGTTTCCGCTTGATTTATTTCCTTCTGTCCTAGGGGAATCCCTGCAAGGGGAAGAGGCGGCTCCCATAGCTGATGGAAATGGGTCATCGCGATGCCCCAATGGGCTATCGAGCATTGAGAGTCCTGCGCAGCCACACTTCGGAACGCCTCTTCGGCAGCCGCGTAGGCGAAGGAGTGAAGGAGCGCGACCGCCCGATCAAATTCCGGCTGCGTTCCAGGTTTACAGGAAGTAGGAAACGACGCCATGCCCAGTTTTTCAGGCGCTGGATGATTGTGTTCATCCTGCGCTACTAAGAAAGTTGGAAAGAGGAATAACAAAATGACGAATAGGCGCATCATGTCTCCGCGAGCCTGAAGAGCGTATCGATTCTTCCAAGCCTACCTTAAAGCTGGTCAGTTCGTGGATGCGGTTTTCAATTGTTGCCGATAACAGGCCGAGTCACTCATTGAGCCGTGCTTCCTTCCGCACGATGACTCGCGTTATCCTCAATCTGTTTCAGAACCCACACCTTTTGTAACAGCCGTATCGAAGGGATTTGGCTGTTGATTTGATATGGGCTATGGGGAGTGTTTTCAAGACCCTTTTGGAACAGCGATCAGGTATTTGTGGATGTCGTTGATGGCACCTCGCTGGCGACGTAAAGTGCGATGAAGAGCTCGAGCCTCGGCGAGCAGTTGTCGGAGATTATTTCCGGCTTCGCTGACCGTGAGAGGAGAAGGTTCTCGATGTCTTGTTAAGTGAAGAAGGGTGATACCGACGGCAACAGCGGCCGGACATAGAAGAAAAGCATGACGTCTGTTCATGCGATGTGCTCAGGGGTTGATGGCGCGTGCTGCGAGCACGCGATGGATGGTGGCACGGGACACGCAGTAAGACTTGGCAAGTTGGCCAGGACTCTGTCCCCGCTGCCTATCATTGAAGATGGCGGAGTGATCGAGCTCGACCGGCTTTCGTGCGATCTGGCGTCCTTCGAGCCTGGCGCGCCGCATGCCAGCGCGCACCCGCTCGACGATCAGGCTGCGCTCCAGTTCTGCGATCGCTCCGATGATCACCACAATGGCCCGGCCCAGTGGACCGCCCGTGTCGAGATTCTCTCGGAAGCTAACGAACTCGATGTTCAGCCGCTTCAACTCGTCCAGCACTTCGAGGAAGTGACGGACGGAGCGGGCCACGCGGTCTGAAGCCCACACCAGCACCCCATCGAACCGACCGCGGCGGGCGTCACGCATCACATCATCAAGATTCGGTTTCTTGGCCTTCGTGCCGGAGAATCTGTCCGTGTATTCATGCGCGATCTCGTACCCGCGTTGGGCGGCCATCAGACGCAAGTCATAGAGCTGATCCTGCGCCTACGATGTCAAGCACGATCGCCAACCTTGGAAAGACCTTTCAATTTAGGAAGGTTGCTGGAGACGCGCATTGCTAGGGCCAGGGTTGCAAGTTGAGTGGCATCGTGCCAAATTTTAACAGTACCAGTGGCGAAGAAGAAATTTGAACCCCGCATAGCGAGATATACGTGAGATATGTCTAAGGACCAATCGACAACTATGTCCGTATCGGATCTCTTCATTCTCTCTCAACTGGACCGTGGACTCGAGACTCCCTACGACCTTCTGCGCAGAGCCGGCCTATCTCTGGGTGCGACGGTTCCTGCCTTGCGCCGATTGAACGCTGCCGGCTTGATCAAACGGGAAAAAGAGTCGACTGTCTCAAATCGGCCTCGTCATGTGTACAGATTGACGGTTAAGGGCGAAAAACAGGCTCGGACTGGCTGGAAGCACTACCTCGCCAATACCGCAGTATCGGCCGACCTCGACGAAATTCTACGGATCTGCGATATGGCTGCTCATTACACTCATCCACCACCAAGTATCTCTGCCTTCCTGGAGCGGGCCGCTCAGGATCGATCCTCGCTGGCCGCACAAGCGCAGATCGGACTAGATCGTCAATTAGGTGCGGTGCTTGCCTACACGAGCACACGTGCTGCATGCGAAACAGAACGGCTGAAAAGTGAGGCTACGGTCCTTGCACGATTAGCTTTCGCACTAAAGGAGAGCCTCGCGAAGAAAGCGCGGCGATCAAGTGGAAAGAATAGGAAGGTGACCACAAGAAAATAAGGCGCAACGGAGGAGGATTTCGGTTAGTGCTAACACGGTTGGTGGCTGTGCCATCAAAACTAGCCCGTGCGCAGGTGAAGTTGCGCAAGTCCCATCGTAATGAGGTAGAAAGTACGTCCAGCTTGAGAGCCTCAGACCGGAATCTCCAGAATGAAGAAAATGGCATGAGCTCACTAGTTAAAGATGGGTTGGATTCTGTCATCATTCCTATTCCTGACCAAGAAGCTTTTCAGTGAAATGGAGGCATTGCAAGCAGCATGAAGCCAGTCCTCCGTTGTGCAACGTATTCTGGTTTCAGCACAGATCAACAACGCACCAGTTCGATAGTCGATCAGCAACGAAATCTTCTCCGCTATGCCCAGGAGAAGGGCTGGCAGATCGACCCCGACTTCATCTTTGCAGACGAACCCCTTTCTAGTTCCGGCTCCGATCGACCGGGGCTGCAGCATTTGCTGGCTGCTGCTCGCAGGTCTCCACGTCCGTTTGACGAAAACCTTGTGGATGACACGAGTCGCATCTCCAGAAGCATGGCTGACGCTGCTCGCATTCGCGAGGAGCTCAACTTTCTCGAAGTGCGCCTCGTAGCAGTTTCACAAAACATAGACTCGGACGACGAACAATCAGATGTCATGATGACGGTGAATGGGTTGGTGGACTCCCTATATATCAGGGAACTAGCCAAGAAAACCCATCGAGCGGAGTGGGTTGTAAACGACGCTCCCGGTCTCCGGATCTTGTCTCAATAATTGTGGGAGCGAGCACAGCAACAGATTAAACGTAAGGCCGAGTTATTTCCGGGCCAAGCGCCTGGCATCACTACGCGTTCTGCAAGCGTCAAGTACCTGTTTTCTGGATTGCTGCAGTCTGGTGTATGCGGAGCTAACCTGACAATCTTGACCGGCCGTGGCAAAACGCACAAGGGTTCTGCGCATGGGTGCCCGCATCATCTACATCGGGGTACATGTTCCAATGACCTGCGTATGCGGCGCGACCGGATCGAAGATAAACTGTTGGCTGGGTTGGCGGACGAGCTTTCAAAAAGTGATGCGACGGACTACTGTGTGTCCGAAACCGTCAGGTCGGTATCAGATCGAATGGATACGAAATCGCAGCAGCCTGCGAACTTGGCGGCACGAAGGTTAGAAATCGAAATGGAACTGAACAACTTTGCAGGCGCCATAGAAAAAAGCGAAAATCCGAATTTCTCCTGAAGAGACTCAATCTCAAAGAGCAGGAGTTGACATCCATCACGTCTGACATAGTTCTTAGCTCTGCAAGACCTCCTATTGGTGTAGATGCAGAATGGATTCGCCGCCGGGTACTGGAAGAATTCCAAGACCTAAGTGGACTTCTGGGTGAAGATCCTGTCCGATCAAGGGCGAAGATCCAGCAGCACGTCTCATCGATCAAGATGACCCCGAGGGCATGCAAGTGAACGCGTCTATTTGGAGGAAGGCGACTAGGGAATGCCTGCGAATCGACCAGATAGGCATGTTGAGGAGAATGCCTACCCGGGATTGCACTTTCGTATGGTTGCGGGGGCTGGATTTGAACCAG
This sequence comes from Acidobacteriaceae bacterium, assembly GCA_025355385.1. Lineage (GTDB taxonomy): Bacteria > Acidobacteriota > Terriglobia > Terriglobales > Acidobacteriaceae > JANXZS01. Next base: position 13,790 of record JANXZS010000137.1, read on the forward strand.
CGACCTTTGGGTTATGAGCCCAACGAGCTACCGGACTGCTCCACCCCGCACCACCATAGTAACAATGGCATGGGGGGCGGGTCAAACGGCACATTGCATCAACGGTGGCAAGACTCCACACACAGTGCGCAATGCTTGTTACAGGCGCCCTGCCGCAAATTTAGAGAGACTAGCTGTGGTGGCTCAGGAGGTTGTTCCTAGTCACGGCGGATCGGGAAGCGGGGAAGTTAGGGTCAAAGGCTAGCAGCGCCGCGCGTCTCGCGGGTACGATTGCCGTCGATGCGATGACCAGGCTTGACGATGCGGGCCATGCCCTTGGTATCGAAGCGGATCAGGTCGCCGGGACGCTTCTGTTCGTAGCGGATAATAGGCGGGGGCGGGTAGAGCGAGCGCAGGCAGGTGAGGCCGGCGCGGCAGAGGATGCGGCTAACGGTGCCCCGGCTGAGAGAGACCTCGCGTGCGATGCGCCAGCCGTTCCACCGGTAGCGGGATGAGGGCGGTACCCGATTTAATCCAGCTAGATATTCCTGAGGCTTACCGGACTACGCTGCGCAGCAGGTCCAGGATTTCAGTAGGTTCAGGACGAACCCGAAAATCGGCATGCGCCTCGGCAAATAGCACCGTGCCATCCCGGTCGATCACATATGTAGCCGGAAGCGGCAGGCGCCAACTCTCATCTCCGTTTACAAACGGAACATTTACCAGGATGCTGCGATAGTACTGCTGGTGGAACTCTGGCACCTGATAAACAATGCCGAACTTAGCTGCCACTTCGCATCCAGCATCGGCCAGCAGCGGAAAAGGAAGCGAGTGTTGTCCTGCGGTGAAATCATTCTGGCGGACTGTCTGCGGCGAAACCGCAACCATAAGAGCACCCAGTTCGCGCAATTGCGGGTAGAGTCCTCGCCACGCTTCCAGCTCTGTGACGCAGTAGGGACACCAGCGGCCACGAAAGAAGTCGACAACAAGCGGACCGAGCGCCAGCAGGTCGCTGCTCTGCACCATGGGCCCGGTGGAGTCAGGCAAGGCGAACTCCGGAGCCTTCGCCCCTACCGAGAGGATCCTGTTTTCCGCCCCAGAACGGAAAAGGTCAGTGACGGCTTGCTCGCTTACTTCAAGACGTTCCGGCTGCACCAGGAGCCGGGTATTTGCCGTAATCTCATCGAGTTGGTCCTGCAAGTTCAAAACGTTTTCCATGACGCTGATCCGATTCTGTGTTCTCTCGTTAACCTTCTCTACCTACCCATGCCGCGCATTCCACCCATCGTTCCCATCAAGCGGCGCTGCAGTGCGCCTCCCTTGCCAGCTGTTTTGAACATCTTTCTCATTTGAGCGTACTGGCGCAAGAGCTGGTTCACTTCCTGCACACTAGTGCCCGAGCCGCGCGCGATGCGTTTACGGCGATTTCCAGAGATGATCTCATGATGGTTGCGCTCTTTTGGAGTCATCGAGTTGATAATCGCCTCCACGCGCACAAACTGCTTTTCGTCCACCTGATCCGCCATTTGCTGGATGCCTTGGAAAGGCCCGACCGACGGCAGCATCTTCATAATGCTTTGCAACGAGCCCAGCTTGCGGATCTGGCGAAGCTGGTCGCGAAAATCCTCCAATGAGAAGCCATCGCCCGAAAGGGCCTTCTTAGCGAAATCTTCTGATTTCTTCTTATCCAGCGTCTCTTCGGCACGCTCAATCAGCGTCATGATGTCGCCCATGCCGAGAATGCGGCCGACAATCCGATCGGGGTGGAATGGTTCAAAGGCGGTGGGCTTTTCGCCGGTCCCGATAAACTTCACCGGCTGACCCGTGACCTGACGAATGGAAAGCGCGGCACCGCCGCGAGCATCTCCATCCATCTTGGTGAGCACCACTCCCGTCAAAGCCAGGCGCTTGTGGAACTCCTCCGCCGAACGCACCGCATCCTGGCCCGTCATGGCATCGGCGATGAAGAGAATCTCCTGCGGATTCAGCAGAGTCTTCAACCGCTGCATTTCATCCATCAGGTCTTCATCGATGTGTAGACGGCCTGCGGTATCCACTATCAACGTGTCGCATCCGGAGTTGACCGCTTCACGCCGAGCCTCTTTCGCCAGCCGTTCGACTAACGCGGATCCGGGAGCCTCGCCCTTCAAATCTCCCTCATACAAACTTGCTTTAATCGAAGCGGCTACAACCTTCAATTGCTCCCGTGCCGCTGGACGATAGACGTCCACAGAAACCAGCATCGGCCGGTGTCCGCCCTTTTGCAGCCATGCGGCGAGCTTGCCGGAGGTGGTCGTTTTACCTGAGCCCTGCAGGCCCGCCATCAGTATCACAGTCGGCGGCCGCGAGGCGAACTGGAAGCGCGCCGTGTCCTTGCCCAGCAGCGTCATCAACTCATCGCGAACAATCTTAATCACCTGTTCGGCAGGCGAAAGAGCCGTTAGCACCTCTTGCCCAATGGCCTTGATGCGGATGTGTTCGACCAGTTCCTTCACTACATTCAGGTTGACATCAGCTTCCAGCAACGCAACGCGAATCTCGCGCAACGCGTCGCCGATGTTCTCCTCGGTGATAATGCCTTGACCGCGAAGACTCTTGAAGGCGCGCTGCAGTTTTTCGGAGAGATTCTCAAACATAATTGTCAGCCCTTAGTTTACCAGCGGTCGTGGACGAGGGGTCGGATGCGGCGGTCGTAGATTTGCTGAACCTTTACCATCGCCTCTGGGGAGATCGGGGGCAGGTCGGCGGCGCGGCAGTTCTCTACGACCTGCTCGGCGCGTTTTCCGCCGGGAATGGCACAGGTGACGGCGTCGAACATGAGTATCCAGCGCAAGGCGAATTCCGCCATGCTTACATCCGGCGGCAGCAGATCCCGCAATTCTTCCACTGAATCCAGGGCCCGGTCGTAATCGACACCGGAAAAGGTTTCGCCCACATTGAAGGCTTCGCCATGCCGGTTGAAGTTGCGATGGTCATCCAGAGCAAAGCGGGAGTCACGGCCGAGCTTGCCGGTAAGCAATCCACTTGCCAGCGGCACCCTTGCCAGCACGCCCACCTTCCGCTTCTTCGCCTGCTCGAAGAACAGTCCAGCGGGGCGCTGCCGAAAGCAATTGAAAATGATCTGAACCGTCTGCACGTTGGGGTACTCCATCGCCTTCAGTGCTTCTTCGATTCGTTCGACACTCACCCCGTAGTAGCGAATCTTCCCCGCCTTTACCAGTTCATCGAGCGCATCAAAAATCTCCGGCATGTAGTAGGCATCGGTCGGCGGACAGTGCAACTGCAACAGATCAAGAGAGTCAGTTTCAAGATTCTTCAAGCTGCGCTCGATGAAAGGCGTCAAATCTTTATAGCCCTCGGCAGTGTGCGGATCCAGGCGGCGTCCCGCCTTGGTCGCGATGATGATCTCTTCTTTGCGTTCGCGCTTGATTCGCGCACATAAACGCTCACTGCGTCCGTCCCCGTACACGTCGGCGGTGTCGAGGAAGTTTACGCCGCAATCGATGGCCTGGCGCAGGGCCGCGAGAGACTCCTCGTCGTCCACAGCACCCCACGCGCCGCCAATAGCCCAGGTGCCAAAGCTGATTTCAGAAACCTTCCATCCGGTGCGGCCTAGCGCGCGATACTTCATACGTTTCAGATCTCCCGCAACAGATTACACTGCGCGGCGGCTACTGGGCTGGCATCACAAGGTATTGCTCAATAGCTCCATCGGGCATTTCGTAGGTGGTCACCGTCAACTGCTGATGGGGGAAGACCACGCGGAAGACGCGGAATGTCATGCCGCCACGAAGGGCGGTGTGCACCTGGCGGAAGCTGTCGGGAGTGCCTAAAGACTTCAGACTTTGGGCAAAATCCTGCAGTGCTAAATCGTTGAAGTAATCGTTACAGTTGTTCGTGAAGAGCTTTCTATCGATTTTCCCATCCTGAAGATCGGAAAAGATTCCAGCGGCCCGTATTTCCTCCTTCGTTCCAGCATCGGTCGGAAGGTTGACGAGTAGTCGGCCCACCTGCCGGGCGATGCTGCTGGCCGCCGAGATTGCGTCCTGATTGGTGAGAACGGCAACGGCTGCCTGGTCGTCCGCATACACGATATTGTCGGAGACGAAACCCGAGACTTCGCCAGAATGTTCGAGCACCAGGTGTCCACCCGGGGCACTTACATCCACTCCCAGGGCATAGTGAGTGGTGCCGCCATCCTTCAGTTTGGCCTCGTCGAACATTTCCCGGTAAGAGGCGGCCGTCATCAGCGAGCGATTGATGAGGCTAATGTCCCACAGGGCCAGGTCGTAGGCGGGCATGGCCAACTCACCGGCGGCGAACATCCAGCCTTTGCCTTCCTTGGGAGAGGGCCGCAGCGGCCCCAGTGCATGGCGGTAGTAGCCGGTTGCGTCCGTCGATGTAAGCCGCGCTTCGTCAGAGTTGTAGATGGATTTCATCTCAAGCGGTGTGAAGACGCGCGCTTGAAGAAAACTCATGACCGGCATGCCGCTGACCCGCTCAATGATGACGCCGGCAATCACGTAGTTGGTATTGGAGTATTGCCACTTAGTTCCAGGATCAAAGTCGAGGGGCTTTTTTGCCCAGGTGTCTAGAATCTCTCCGCTTGTTACGGACTTGAGCATCGGCGTCATTACATAATCCTGGGGCCAGAAATCCTGGTATCCAGAGGTGTGGGAGAGCAGCATGCGCAGAGTGACTTCGTTGGCGCGAGTCAGCTTGGGCAGGTATTTTGAAACAGGGTCGTCCAGCTTCAGTTTGCCATCCTGTTGCAACATCAGCAGGGCTGCGGCGGTGAACTGCTTGCTGATCGAACCAATGGAGTAGCGCATCGAGGGATCAGCAGGCAGCGGTGGCGCAAGGCGAGCGAGGCCGTAGGCATGGGTATATGCCACCTTACCGTCTCTAACGACGGCAATAGAAGCGGACGGCACACCCGTCGCATCGAGGACCCGCGTTGCTACGGCATCGATTTTGCCGCGAAGATCCGCCGGGAGCGTGTCGACTACTTGTGCGTGCAGCGAGGTAGCGAATGCAACCGCGAGAAGGGCGGCAATCCAAGGACGGGAGTGCGGCAGAATCATGAGCTCAACTCCAGGAATTCCTGCATGCAGGTTAGCAGGTGCGCTGATGCGGAACGTGGGTGAGAGTGTCTGGAAGATTCCATGTCTGACCGCGTCTGCTATGCTTTCGGAAAAAATCATGCTGCGCGAATCACCGCGAAGTGACCGCAGAAGAAGAGAGATTGAGCGATGCCCACGACGCGACGCGACTTCCTATCCCGCAGCAGCCTCGCTGCGGCTGCGTTGGGTACAGCAGCCATACTCAGCGAAAATGGAGTGGCGGCTGAGGCCAGGGCCGACACTGCGGCTGAATCGGTCAAAAGGCTGAAACTTCCTGCCAAGCCGGTGATTCTTACCAAGGTGGGTCCCGCAAAGGCTCTCGATGCCGCATATCAAATGCTCACCGATGGGGTGGATACGCTGGATGCCGCGCTCTACATCTGCGTCGATTGCGAGAATGATCCGAACGATACCAGCGTAGGGCTCGGCGGGATGCCGAATGAAGAAGGCGTGATGGAACTGGACGCCAGTTGCATGCACGGACCCACGCGAGGTGCGGGCGCTGTGGGCGCAGTGAGAAATATCAAAAACGTCAGCCTGCTGGCGCGCATGGTGATGGACAGGACCGGCCACGTGATGCTGGTGGGAGAAGGGGCGGAGCGTTTCGCGGTTGCCCAAGGATTGAAGCGCGAAGACCTGCTGGCGGAGAACGCGCGCAAGGCCTGGCTGCTTTGGAAGGAGAACCATTCCAACGCAGACTGGTGGGGTCCCGGTATGGGCAGCCCGGGATGGAAGGATCCGTTTGATGGCAAGACCCCCGAGTCAAATTTGCATGGAAGAATTCCGAGACATCCGGGGCCGGAGTGGACGCCCGTCATCCGGGAGCGCTCGCAGAGACTCACAGAAATGGCTGCTGATCTGGGCATTCCTCTGGAGCAGCGATGGAATGCAGTGAAAGAAGTTCTGTGGCCGACGACGGGAACCGTTCATGTATCAGCGGTTGATACAAAAGGACAGATGTCGAGCTCAACCAGCACTTCTGGTATGGCGTGGAAGTTGCCCGGACGGCTGGGCGACTCACCGATTATTGGCGCGGGCTGTTTTACTGATCAGGATGTGGGCTCGGCGGGAGCGACTGGCTCTGGCGAAGAAAACGTCAAAATTGCCGGGGCGGTTACTATTGTGGAGTTGATGCGCCAGGGGCTTTCTCCCCGGGAGGCTGGCCTGGAGGCTCTGCGTCGCCTGGTACGCATCTATAACGGTGACATGAAAAAGGTTCGCTACCTCGACATGATTTATTTTGTTCTGCGTAAGGATGGAGCCTACGCGGGCTGTTCGCTTTGGAGCACCGGCCCTGACGGTAAGCCGCGAAGCTTTATGGTTCACGATGGTACGCAGCGGACAGAGAAATGTGAGTATCTTTACGAGGGCTACTACACAGCGTGGCCGCCTTTTTGAGTTGAATGCAACAAAGGTAGATCGACATGGCGTCGGCAATTCGATACGGCCGATGGCATAGTTGGGAATGATTGAGAGGAGCGATGAAACAACTACTTGAAGGATATCTGCGCTTTCACAGCGATGTATTCCCCCAGCGGCGGGATCATTTTCATCTACTCTCTGAGGGCCAGTCTCCGGAGACCCTCTTCCTCACCTGCGCCGATTCGCGGGTCGTACCCGACCTCATTCTTCAGACCGAACCCGGGGACCTCTTCATCGGTCGCAACGTTGGCAACGTCGTCCCTCCCCACGGCGAGATGGAGGGTGGAGTTTCCGCCACCATCGAATATGCGGTGGAGGTTCTCAAGGTCAAGCACATTATCATCTGCGGCCACTCGGACTGTGGGGCAATCAAGGCGGCGCTGGATAAGCAGTCGCTGGCATCGCTGCCGTCGGCGCGCCACTGGTTGCGCTATGTCGAGAGTGCGTGGAACTTCGTCGATCCCTCGGTGCGCGGGTCGGACACCGAACTCCTTGCGCTGATTCACGCTAACGTCATCGCGCAAGTGGAGAATCTGAAGACTCATCCCGAGGTCTCCGCCGCCTTGGAACAACAAAGGCTTGAGGTTCACGGTTGGTTCTATGACATCCTCAGTGGGACTATCGAATCCTACGACCTGGAGTTGAAGAAGTTCGTTCCCCTGGGTGGGTCAACCGCAGAGTAGCCGCATACCCGACATTGCTGTCGCCAAGGGCAATCTGTGCACGAAGTTAGCTATAACCCCATTTTCGCGGAGCTACGTCCCACAAACCGGTCGAGCGCCGCAGGTTCAAGGACGCCAGGCATCTCGACGCGTTCTGCAAACAACTCGCGGCGGTCACAGTCAACCTCGACCGTCACGTGCAACTGGCAATGACCTGCGCCGTCAACAAACTCGAATTGCATGGTCATCACTCCACCGGCAAACTTGGGGCCTAATGCGCCAAGGTCACTTCGCGCTTGTCTTCCTGATGCACCGGAAAACCGGCTAGAAGCGTTGCAGCATCGGCTTTGAACGAGCCTCCCTGAGTGCTACGGCCTGTACACGTTAGGTCAGGGCCATGCCCATACGAATCGGCGTAGAATCACTGACCTCTAAGGAGCACCCAGATAGCTGCGGCGAGAGCTATGCCACTTTCGCTCTCTGGACAAAGAGAATAATTGATTAGATGGCGGGACGATGGAAACTCTGATTTTTGACAAGTCGTTTGTTCAAACGCTCAACTCGGATGAGCTTTTTGAATTAGTTGTTTTTTTTGAGATTGTTAATACTCCAATACTTCGCAAAGAGATTCTGGCTGATCTCGAAAAGAAATCAACTGAAGAGCGGAACCAACTATTCATCGTGGGAAGCCTTTGCTCGAAAATGTCTCACTCTAATCTTGAGCCGATGGAATACAGGAAGGCAGCCCTGCATGAACTGAAAAGTGGCAGGGCTATACCTCTACATGGAGCGATGTTGATTGACTCAACTGCGCCGCACGTAAGAATGGGAGTAGGAGGCATACACTACGATGGTCGGGAGCTTCAATGGGATTGGAAGCGATGGGCAGAGGGCTCCTTCACAGACGAGGAACGATCTCTTGCAGCATCGTATCGCCGCTCAAGTGAGGAGTACGATCTAGAAGCCTTTTGCAAGCAGTGGCGGCCGACAGCTCAAAAACACTTCGGTGAATGTGAGACTGTTAGTCAAATCATCGCTAAAGTTGACGGGCTGATCGACGACCCGGACCAGCATGCTCAAGAATTGATCCTCGAGGTTACCGCAAAGTGGCTTGGGGCAACTGAAGTGTTCATGCAAAGTCCACGCGCGTTGATGAAGGCGGGCCGAATACGAAAAATAAAGGACTATGCGCCATTCGCGACCTCTATAACGCGATTGGCGCTTACCTACATATGGTGTCTATTGAGAGGATTCTTTGGACCTAGACGTAGTGACATGTCAGATCTTGAGTACCTCTACTACTCGCCATTCTGCAGATTCTTTGTTTCGAGTGATCGTCTACACAAGACATTGTGGCAGGCAGCTACAACCAAAGCCCTATTCTGCGACGGCGAGGCTCTCAAAGCCGACTTGAAACGGCGGGCAGAATTGCGTAAGAAATCTCCCGATCTGGTAGCCGGTCCCAGACCAATTCCGCTCGAATCCTCGATCTTGACAGAGTTGTTTAGGCACTATGACGCGAGCCGTCGAGAATCACGTTGATTCGAACCTCTGATGGAATCAGAAGAAATTCAAATCAGCAGCGCAAATCGCCGGACGCGCAGCTTCGGCATAAAATCGACTGATCTCTATGCCCTCGCTCTCCTGCCGAGCCTTGAGAGCGGCGACTTCCGTTCCTACTAGATTAACTGCATAATCGCTGAATCGCTTTGGACCATCTCCGGAGCCAGAATCCCTAAGCTTCAGGTTCACGTTGAATCACGGGAAACTCGGAAGCTAAACCAATTGCGCGAAGAGTCCATCTCCGAAACTCCAAGTCAGATAGTTTCCTAATCACAGCGAGGCTGGGCTTATCCCTATAGCAGAAGCATGGATGGTGTGTGTATCCAGCGTCAGCGATGTAGGCATTTTCCTGATGAAAATGCCTGCAGAGATTTGCGCCTCGCCTAACAGTAACCCTGCTTCTCATCTAGTGCAGCGCGACGGCACCCTTCTTGTGCTTTACGTTGCGGAAGAGCCAGACCAGCATGGCGGCGAGAAAACCCAGCACGGCAGTCCAACGAAAGACGTCGATGAACGACCACAGCAGCGCCTGCTGATTGAGTTGGCGGTACATCTCACCCTGGGCGGCTGAGCTACCCGCGGCCTTGCCGAGATATCTTGCAATGAAGCTTGTGTATTGCTGAGTGGAGTGCTGATAGATGGCCCCGACCCTGGGCGCCGCTGCCACGATCTGGTTCTGATGGAAAGCCGCGCGCCGGATCAGCATGGTCTGGGCTCCGGCAATGCCGATGGATCCGCCGATATTTCTGAGCAGATTAAAAATGCCGGTGGCGTTGCCCATGTCTTCATTGCGGACGGTGGCCGTGGCCATGGATGAGATGGGAACGAATACGAAGCTGAGCGCGAAACCAGTCACCATGATCGGGATCAGCAGTGTCCTCGGTCCAATATCGAGATTAACGCCTCCGAAGATCATGGAGCAGATGCCGAAGCCGACAAAGCCGAGGGTGAGCAGGATGCGATTGTCGACTTTGCTGGAGAGCCAGCCAATGACCGGCATGCCAAGGATGGATCCGATGCCCCGCGGACCGACCACCAGGCCAGCGGCGAAGGCGGTATAGCCGAGCACCTCCTGGTAGTACAGCGGCAGCATGGTGATGGTGATGTAAATTGCCACGCCGAGCAGGCCGATCAGCAGGCAGCCTACCGCGAAGTTGCGGTTCTTCAGTATCTGCAGATTGATGAGTCCGTTTTTATTTCGCCAGGAACGGACGATGAACCATGTGAGGGAGATGACCAGGGCGAAGACGGCCCAACGAACCCAGACCGCGCTGAACCAATCGTCCTCCTGCCCTTTGTCGAGCACGATCTGCAGGCACCCGGTCCAGACGGCGAGCAGTCCAAAGCTGAGGTTGTCGAAGGGGTGGACCTTGGCGTTCTTGATGTAGGGGGGATCGACCACGTAACGGTTGATCATGAAAACCGCCAACGCGCCTACCGGAATATTGATGTAGAACGCATAGCGCCAGCTATACGTGTCCGTAAGCCATCCGCCCAGCGTTGGCCCAAGTACGGGTGCGACCACGATCCCGAAGGCGAAGACCGCCATCGCCATGCCGCGCTTTGCCGGGGGAAAGCTTTCGAGCAGAATAGCCTGCGAGATGGGCTGCAAGGCTCCGCCGCCCGCGCCTTGTATGACACGGGCTACGAGTAGAAGGGCCAAAGAAGGAGCGGCCCCGCAGAAGAAGGAGGCAATGGTAAACAAGATTACGCAGATGATGAGAAACCGCTTGCGGCCAAAGCGGAGGGAAAACCAGTTGCTCGCCGGGAGAATAATAGCGTTGGCCACCAGATAGCTGGTCAAAACCCAGGTCGCCTCGGAGTTGCTCGCCGACAGGCTTCCAGCAATGTAGGGCAGGGCGACGGAGGCTATGGCCGTATCCAGCACCTCCATGAACGTGGCCAGCATAACGGAAATGGCGACCATCCACGGGTTTGCGACGAGGGCGGCTTTTGCAGATCCGCTGGACGGTTCAACCATTGAGCAATCCTAAATAAAAGAACAGTTTACGGGGCCGGTTGACGAATTCCAATAGCCGGGCTTGAGCGGAGGCAGGAACTCCCGTTCTGCCTTTGGACGAAGGCAACAATCCAACTGATTCATAAAGTGAGCTTTACAAGACTTTGAGTCGCGAGAGTGATTGTTGGCATCAGATACCTTGACAGCAAGTGACTCAAGTGAAATGCTGGCACTGCAAGGCCAAGATCAGTTAGAGCGCAAATTGAGGGTGGGAAGAGCACATGGCAAAAATTATAGGAATCGACCTCGGCACGACCAATTCGGTTGTAGCAGTGATGGAAGGCGGCGAGCCGAAGGTAATCGCCAATGAGGAAGGCGGCCGGACGACGCCCTCGATCGTGGGCTTTACCAAGAGTGGGGAGCGCCTGGTGGGTCAAGTAGCCAAGCGTCAGGCCATCACCAATCCCGAGAACACGGTTTATTCGATCAAGCGGTTCATGGGTCGCCGGTTCAACGAAGTGAACGATGAGATGAAGATGGTGCCTTACAAGGTGAAGCAGGCGGGCGACCACCTGGTTATCGAGGCCCAGGGCAAGGACTACACGCCGCCCGAGGTTTCGGCGATGGTGCTTCAAAAGTTGAAGAAAGCAGCGGAGGACTATCTCGGTCAGTCGGTGACGGAAGCCGTGATTACCGTGCCAGCCTATTTCAATGACGCGCAGCGCCAGGCGACGAAAGACGCAGGCAAAATCGCCGGACTCGATGTGAAGCGCATTGTCAATGAGCCGACGGCAGCCGCACTGGCCTATGGTCTGGACAAGAAAAAGGACGAGACTATCGCGGTATATGACTTCGGCGGCGGTACGTTTGACGTATCGGTGCTGGAGGTTGGCGAAGGCGTGATTGAGGTGAAGTCGACCAACGGGGATACTCACCTTGGCGGCGACAACCTTGATCAGCGCATCGTGGACTGGCTGATCGACGAATTCAAGAAGGAAGAGAGCCTGGACTTGCATTCGAAGGGGAATGAAATGGCTCTGCAGCGGCTGAAGGATGCCGCGGAGAAGGCCAAGATCGAGTTATCGACGACCGTTGAAACAGAGATCAATCTGCCGTTCATCACGGCGGATGCGACTGGGCCGAAGCACCTGGTGAGAAAGCTGACGCGCTCCAAACTGGAGCAGTTGGTAGGGGACCTGCTCGAGCGTTCGATCGAGCCCTGCAAGAAGGCTCTGGCAGACGCCGGTATCGACGCCAGCAAAATCGACGAAGTGGTACTGGTTGGCGGCCAGACGCGCATGCCGGCTATTCAGGAGCTGGTTATGAAGCTCTTTGGCAGGGAGCCTCATAAGGGTGTGAATCCGGATGAAGTGGTTGCCATTGGGGCGGCGGTGCAGGCTGGCGTGCTGGCAGGCGAGGTGAAGGATCTGCTGTTGCTGGACGTAACTCCGCTGACGCTCTCCATCGAAACACTAGGTGGCGTGGCGACGACCATGATTCAGCGCAACACGACGATTCCCACCAAGAAGACCGAAGTCTTTTCGACGGCTGCCGATAGTCAGACTGAGGTTGAAGTTCACGTGCTACAGGGTGAGCGACCGATGGCCGCTCAGAATCGCACGCTGGGCAAGTTCAAGCTGGCTGGAATTCCTCCCGCCCAGCGCGGGGTGCCGCAAATCGAGGTGACGTTTGACATCGATGCGAACGGCATTCTGAACGTGACGGCGAAGGATATGGCGACGGGTAAGGATCAGCGAATCCAAATCACTTCGTCCAGCGGCTTGAGCAAGGAGGAAGTGGAGCGCATGGCGAAGGAAGCCGATGTCCACTCCTCCGAGGATAAGACGAAGCGTGAGGAGATCGAAGCCAAGAACGGCCTGGACAACCTCGTCTACAACATCGAGAAGATGCTTAAGGAGAGCGGTGACAAGGTTTCCGAGAGCGACAAGACGGATGTAGAGGCAACGCTGGCTGAGGCCAAGAAGACGCTCGAAGGCACTCCAACCGTAGCGGAACTGAACGCATCCAGGGACAAGCTGACCGCGGCCTCGCACAAGATGGCCGAGGCGATGTACAAGGCGACAGCCGCCGCATCGACGGGCTCAACCCCCGGAGCGGATGGAAATACCCCGCCCGAAGGCGCGGAGAAGAAAGACGAAGGCGTCATCGATGCCGAGTACGTGGACGTCGACGAGAAGAAGTAAGAGGAACCGCACAGAACAGGATTTCGTAACTGTTACAGTTGCGATCTCTGGCAGTGGAGACTACGGGGCGTGTCTCGAGCTAGTAGCCGGGGCGCCCCGTAATCTTTAAGGCAGCAAAGGGAGGAACGGATGACCGATACCGTTTGGAAATGCGAGCAGTGGCGCGCAGGCCAGGTCTACAACAAAGTTGTGTTCAACACCCAGGAAGAGGCTGAGTTGTTCGCCCGGAAGATGCGTCATGTGGAACCGGACCTGTTGTGGAATGTGGAGGCCGTGCAGGCGAGTCAGATATGGAATTGAGAGGCTGCGGCAGGCGCCGCGAAGCGGCGGCGCTTAGCGGCGGTCGTGCTAGGCTCGACCTGTAAGGCTGGTGTTTCGATAGAAAAAGCGACTCCACGCTGCACGGAAAACCATGGCGACGACAAAACAGAAGGACTATTACGGATTACTCGGCGTCAAGAAGACGGCCACTGCGGACGAGATTCGCAAGGCCTTCCGTAAACAAGCGCGGAAGTATCATCCCGACGTCAACCCCAACGACAAAAAGGCCGAAGAGAAGTTCAAGGAAATATCGGAGGCCAACGATGTGCTGAGCGATGAAAAGAAGCGCAAGGTCTATGACCAGCTTGGCTTCTATTCTGACCAGATCGATCCCGCGACGGTGGACGCTGCTTCGCGCGGTGGCTATGGCCGGGCAGCGGGGCGTCACGACGAGGGCGTGCACTTTGGCGGATTCGATTTCTCTGATCTGGAAAATCAGCCTGCTGGCCACGGCCAGCAGGGAGCTGGGTGGGGAAACTTCAAGGATATTTTCTCAGGGATTTTTAACCAGGGCCAGCAGAAGGCTCGCGGCCCTGAAGCCGGCACGGATCTGGAGTACCAGGTCCAGGTGGATTTCTGGACAGCGATTCGCGGCGGCACGGCGCGACTGGACATTCAGCGGCGAGAAGTTTGTTCGACGTGCAACGGGAGAGCTTTTAGTGGTGGCCAGGCACAGTGTCCCGAATGTAACGGCGCGGGCCAAGTAACGCAGATGGGCGGCCGCATGAAGTTCGATATTCAGTGCCCGCGCTGCGGTGGCAGTGGCAAGGCGCCTAACGCCTGCCGTACCTGTCATGGAGAAGGCACGGTGACGCGTTCAGAAGTAGTCGAGTTCCGCATCAAGGCTGGAACTCGCGATGGGCAGCGTATCCGCCTCGGGGGGAAGGGTAATGCCGGCGTCAATGGCGGCGCGGCTGGCGACCTTTACCTGATACTCAAGATCGGTACCCATCCGGTCTTCAGTCGCATTCTCGACAACATTCACATTACTGTGCCTATCACTGTGGCAGAAGCAACGCTGGGTGCAAAGATCGAGGTGCCGACGATCGATGGCCGGGCGCAATTGAAGATTCCGCCAGCCACGCAAAATGGCCAAAAGCTGCGACTGCGGGAAAGGGGCGTGCCATCCGCTTCTCAGGACGGCGCTCGCGGAGATCAGATCGCGACTGTGCAAGTTGTGATCCCGCACCTCCGGGATGAGAAATCCAAGGAAATCATGAGACAAATGGCCCAATTAAACCCCGAAGATCCCCGCGCTGCCCTATTTAAAGACATTTAAGTACTAAAGTTTTGACGTTTATTACCCATCGTCCGTGGTAGCTTCGTAACACCTTCGGGGGATAGCAATGACACCCTTGGAGGAATTGAGGCCCAAGACGATGAGAAAGCTATTTGTAGCAGCGATGTTCCTGGTGTTGGGCTCTGTTTCACTTCATGCTTTGACGCCCAGCTGCGATATATTTCATAAAAACCATGAGGGCTGGCAGAACGCGAAAATCGGTGAACTTTCTACTGATAGTGTTCTCCAGCAATACCTCCGCAGTTCGCAAGCAGTCTACGAAGCGTGGTGTGAGGCACAGCCAGCCGATAGTGCGGTTCGTGCGCAGGTGGTCGACACATTTGTCGAAGCCTACCGAGCGGAACGCTTCTCCGAAGTATTTAACGTAGAGGTTCGACCAGCCATGGGACTAGAGATGCTGGCCTTGATAGGGTTGACTCGTGAGCTGCCCGAAGGCTTGCAAAGCGATCACAGGCTGCGCGAAGCGTGGATTCAGGATTGTCAGGACGCCTGCTTTGCCGGGGCTGCTCCCAACGCTCAGGATGCACGCGGGCAGTTAACCTGTGGCATTCAGGTGCGCAACGACTTGATGGAAAACTTGAAACCGGCACCCGGGGTAGAAGCGGTCAAGCACATGCTTTGGGAGACCCCCATCGCTGTACTCAACTAAGGCGTTCCGCTTCTGGCGTATCCGACGCAGCAGTCCGGTGCGGCTTCTCAGTTTAGCGAAGCCGCACTAGGCTCTCTTCCGGGGACACAATAGGATCGGGTTTCGTTTTAGGACATGCCTGGCAGGGCAGGGTTTTAAGGAGGGCGCAGGAATGAGCTTTGTTCTGGAAACGGAACGGCTCTACCTGCGTCCTTTCGTTTGTGGGGATGACCTGGCCCTGTTCTCTATTCTCGGCGACGCAGAGGTCATGCGCTACTATCCTCGTCCCCTGACTCGTGAGGAGGTAGTTCTCTGGGTTGAACGCTTCCGCCAGTTATTTTCAGAAAGTGGGATCGGACTTCTGGCTTTGTGCCTGCGGTCGTCGGGCGAGCTGATCGGCGACTGCGGCACGGTGGAGCAGGAAGTGGATGGCGGGCGGGAGATTGAGGTTGGCTACCATCTGCGTCGCGATCAATGGAATCTCGGTCTCGCCACCGAGGCGGCGCGGGCCTCGATCGATTATGCATTCCGCGAACTTCAGCCACCCAGGGTGATCTCCTTGATTCGTCCGGAGAACTTTGCTTCCCGCCGGGTTGCAGAAAAGAATGGACTCACCGTCGATAAGGTGTTGTTCTGGAGGTGATACGACCACTGCATTTACCAGTTGAGTCGCGCGGACGCAGATACACTGCGGGCGCAAGCTGGTTGACTAACAAGCGGAGTGCAATCCGGAAGCTCGGGGCGGAAACCAGGCAACGTATGGCAACGAAGCGGAAATCCCAAGGCGCCTACATGATCTCGGCCGTCGCCGAGATGTATGAAATACATCCTCAGACGCTGAGGATGTATGAGCGCGAGGGGCTTTTGAAGCCCTCCCGCACAGAGGGCAACACGCGCCTGTATACCGAGGAAGATCTAGAGCGGCTGGAGTTCATCCTGAATTTAGCGCGCGATCTGGGCGTGAACATTGCCGGAATCGCGATTATTCTGCAGATGCGCGAGCGCATGGAAGAGACGAATCGCCAGATGCAAAGCTTCGTGGATTACGTGCGCACGGAGATGTTGACGCATATGCAGCAGGGTTCTACGGGGCAGGCCTCCGCGATGGTACCCTCAAGGAGGCCGGTGATTGTGCCGCCCCACCGCTCCGGCCCGGGTGAGAAGAAGCGCTGAACAGTACATACCGCGGCACGCGCTCCGATTTTTTGAGGCAAGCGGCGTTTTTATTTCGAGGATTTTTCAGCTTAGCTGGACCGAATGATAAAGCTCTTTTTTGGCCTGGGTATTTTTGGCCTCTTCACATCCACCATCTTCACCGCCATGGCAGCCACGGGCTTGTGGAGGTTTGTCAGTATGCGCAAGCGGCGCCTGCGGACGGCAGTGTCGTCGTACCTTCCTCCGGTCACACTGCTGAAGCCATTGCACGGATCTGAGCCAAATCTTGAAGAGCACCTCACCACCTTTTTCGAGCAGGACTATCCCACCTTCGAGATATTGTTCTGCGCCCGGCAGAGTGAAGATGAGGGGCTCAAGACGGCGGCGCGGGTCGCTGCTCGTTTTCCTGCTATTCCGGTCAGGTTCCTGACCACTGGCGAACCGAAATACATCAATGCGAAGGTAGCATCGCTTGAGCGCATGGAATCTGCCGCCAGTCACTCGCTGCTGGTGATCAGCGACAGCGATGTGCGGGTGCAGTCTGATTATCTGCGCCGCATTCTTGCGCCCTTCGCTGACCCCCAGGTTGGCTTGCTGACCTGCCTGTATCGCGGCGTCGCTGCCGACAACGGAATCTGGTCGCGCCTGGAGGCGGCGGGCATGTCGGTTGAGATGACCTCCGGCGTTCTGGTAGCAAACCTGACGGAAGGCATGCATTTTGCCCTGGGACCGACCATGGTCGTCCGCCGCGAATGCGTGCAGGAGATTGGCGGTTTTGGGGTTCTAGGGGACTATTGCGCGGATGACTTCGTACTGGGAAAACTGGTCTCGGAGAATGGTCACAAGGTGGTTCTCAGCGACCACATTATCGACCATATCGTGATCAATGAACGATTCGTTTCCTCGGTCAAACACCAGGTTCGCTGGATGAAGAGTACGCGGTTCTCGCGGCCCTTAGGACACATGGGAACAGTACTTACTTTCAGTGTGCCTTTTGGATTGCTGAGTGGGGGCGCGGCGCTGGCACTGCGGATGCCGTGGTTGGGATTTGGCCTGCTTGGCTGGAGTGTATTGAGTCGCGCGGCGCTGGCCATGGTGGTGGGATCTGCGGTGGTCGGCGAGAAACATCTGCTGCGTCTCGGACTCATCTACCCGTTGCGGGATCTACTTGGCTTCTGCTACTGGTCGGCCAGCTATCTGAGCGACAAGATTGTCTGGCGGGGCGAGATTTACCGACTAATCGCGGGCGGCAGAATGCGCAGCACCTCAGGCCAATCGCCGAAAAAGCCGGAGCCCGCGCTTACGGCTCAGGGTAACTGAAAATCAATCTTTTTGCTGCGTCGACCTGAAGGTAGCGAAGTGCGACTTCTGATGACGGAAAATGTCGGGTTGGCGAGCATCGTGCCCCACGTCTCAGAAGCGAGACGTGGGGCACCCAACTTGCACCTTATCCCGGAGATGTGGAGACCCGATCTGACCGAGGCTGCAGATATTCACTGCGCGAGTGGGCGGTCGGTATAGAGCGACTTATCCGATAGTTCCTGTACCAGCAATGCCTGCCTGCCAAGCAGCGCGGCGACGTGCTGGTGGTTGCGGCCCGGCACGAAAAGCCACTTCCTATGTTCATGTCCCCAGACGCGGACCAGGTCGGCGTCTTCGAGGAAAATGTGCGGAGCGTCGGGATAGCAGGATCCCCACAACATGGAGGTGGTGCGTCCCTCGACCAGCAGGGCCTGACGGTGCGTGTAGAAGATTACCGAGGAAGCATCGGACTGGTCGGCGTAGATGAGGAACTGATCCTGCGGGGCGGAGAGGCGGTTGATCGTGTCGGCTATAGCACGGGACGAGAGCATCGGCTCAAAGCGATGCAGGGCGATATGGGCAGCGATCAGGAACACGCCTGCGGTAGTCGCGACCGACAGGGTGGCAGCCAAATGCTGACACCGCCTGCGATAAATCCAGGCGATCGCCGGACCGATCAGCAGTGCAATCGCAGCGATGGCAGCGGGCAGGCGTAGAGCCGCGAACGAAGGCCCGGTCAGATCGAAGAAGTGGGACATCGACAGCGAGTAGTTTCCCACGCCACGATGGGCCAGAAGCGTGCCGATGTCGGAGACGAAGGGCAGACGGCGCGACTCCCACAATCCAAAGCCGAGCGCGACTGCGGCCGCGACGCCGAGCACTGTAAAGATAGCGTGGGCGGCGTTGAGCCAGCACAGGGCTCCCGCGTCGTCAACTTCTGCTGTCGCGGGCTCGCGGGATGACCATATTTCTACGCCGGCCAGGGCGCCCGCCGTCATGATGAGCAGCGGCAGGTAGGCCGGATAGGTGTAGTACTCCTGATTCGTCGACAGAGAAAAGAAAATGAGAATGACGGCGGCGTAGATGCTCAGGAGCCAGTTGGTGCGGCTACGAAATTTTCGCTCGGCGCTGATGGCTGCCGGGTCAAAGGTGAGGGCGGCGCCCAGGTAGAAGTCGACGGTCTGCGCGGGTGCGGGGCGAAGCAACTCCAGCCAGCGGCGCCGGGTGTACCAGGCGCGACGCAAGGCGACAGGGAAGTAAAGGCTCCAGGGAAAGAGCCAGACCAGATGCAGAGACCAGAAGAGGAATGTTGGCAGCTTGTTGTAGTCGTGGGGATATCTTTTGCCCAGGAAGCGGAGCACGTGTTCGTTGACGAAGTAGAAGTAGAAGAAGCCGTGGACATTTCCCGGTGTGGGCATGTTCCCCACTGGGTTCCCCTGATCGGGATTGCGCAGTCCGGCGAGAATGTGCCAGGGGGCGGCAATGGCGAGGAAGAGGAGTCCCCCGGTGAGCAGGCGAAGCTCGCGCCAGCGCCGCCATTGGCCGCTGAGCACCAGATATGGCAGCACCGCCGCAAAGAAGAAGACGGGGGCTATGAGTCCTTTGGCCAGGAGCGCCAGCGCCAGGAGCGCCCACATGCAATAAATACGCGAGGGCTTGCGATCCTCCATCCCGGTGAGAAAGCAGTAGAGGGCCGATCCCAGTAGGAGCGTCAGCAGGACTTCGGGGATAAAGATGCGGGTAAAGAGAAAGACTCCGATGGAAGTGAGCACGCCCAGCGCTGCATAGAACGCGGCGCGGTCGGAATAGGCTCTGCGAGCCCATATCCACGCCAGGATGGCGCAGCCGAGGACGCTCAAAGTGAGGGGGAGATGCGTCGCGAACACGTTCGCGCCGAAGACGTGATAGTTGGCGGCAATAATCCAGTAGGGGAGGGGCGGCTTTTCAAGATAACGCAGGCCGTTCACCTTGAGGGTGACCCAGTCACCGCTCTGCGCCATGGCTTGCGCCGCATTGGCGTGGGTGGCGTCGGCGTCGTCCAACAAGGAGGGCGAAAAGAGTGCGGCAACATGAATGGCGAGATAAAACAGCAGCAGCATCGCCCAGGATTGCAGCGGCGAGGGGCTGACGGAGGGACTCGACGACGTGACGTCTTCAGCCACGAAAGGATATTTCGACATGAATTTGGCAGTCTTTGGGGTGCAGGTAGCAGAATAGCAGTGATGGTTGAGAAACCGGTGAACACCGATTCAGGAAGCGTTGGAGCCGACGATGTCCAGCGGACAGCAGTTCGCCGTGCTGGCACTCTTACTCGGCGGAGAGTGGCGGATCCACGCCTGACGCACCTTGCCCGTATGGCAGCGGAGTGGAAGGCGGAGCTCGAGAAGTGTCTGGAGGATTCCCGTGTGGAGACGGTCCATCGCATCCGTACCGGCACTCGCCGCGTCGAGGCGATGGTCGACGTGCTCACGGGCGAAGCCGCGGAAGAGAATCCTGCCCTGAGAGAAGCGGCAGCCAAGTGGCGCCAACAGTTGAGGCGGATCCGCAGAGCGGCTGCTCCGGTACGCGACCTGGATGTGCATCGGCAGCTGATCGAGAAATTCGCAAGGGTGGCAAGAGCAGGGGGCAAAGATCAGGCTGGGATTGAGCAGAGCGAAGTTGGGAAGCGGGAGGGTCCTCCAGAGATTCACGATGCGGTCGGAGCGCAGGCAGAGAAGCTGGATGCGTGGCTGAAGCACTCCCGCGAACAACGCGCATTGGAGCTGACCAAGCAGATCGCGAGGCGTCTCGGAAAACTTGATGGACTGGCGTCTGACTTTGCTACCGCGTGGCAGACGCGGCACGGCCGTGGAAGACCGCTTCGCAAGGCAGCCTTGGCCGGGTTGGAGGTCTTTGTTGAGCTGTCCGACGGGATGCCGCTGCTCGACGCGGGCAATCTACACAACTTTCGCAAGGGCGCGAAGAAGGCCCGCTACGTAACCGAGGCTGGCGGCGACGATGTACATGCCAAGGCGGTGGGGCGAGTCATCAAGAGAGTTCAGGACGCTATAGGGGACTGGCATGATTGGCTCTGCCTGGCGGAGGAGGCAGACCTTGCTCTCGGCGGCGAGGGACAGGAGCTGAACGGGATGCTTGGCGTCGAGGTGGAGCGCAGCTTTGAGGAGGCCAAGCGGGTTACGGAACGGATGCGTGGCAGGCTGGTGGGCGAATGGCGCGCCCTGCATCGCGTCTAAGCGTCTCCATCATCTTCACTTCTGCATCTTCCTTGCTTCTCCGGTCTACACCGACAGGGAAAGGATCTAGCGCAGAAGCAGGGAAAGTGTGATGTATCCAGCGTCAGCGATGTAGGCATTTTCTTGATGAAAACGCCTGCAGAGATCTGTGGATCACCTTACAGTAACCCTGCTTCTGCCCTTGACGCAGAGCGCAGAGCAGTCAGTCATTTTTTTGAGGTCTTCCGCCGCGAGGTGATCTTCCGGCGAGCACTCTTGGTGGCGCTGGCATAAACCGAACGCAGCAGACGAGGCTCAACCATCCAGTACATCGTGGCCGGCTTTTGTGTGCAATCGAGGCGTGCCATGCCCGCCTTGCGCAGTCTGAAGCAGGAGCGTCCGGTAACGCCGACCATAGAGGCGAGGAAGTTTTGCAGGCTCGGGTTGTGGCCCACTACCAGCACGTTTTCGTGTTTCGAGAGCTGGTCGAGGAACTGTTTGAACGTGGCAAAGGAAGCGGACGGACTGAGTGCTTCGGTCGAAATCACTTTAGCCTCGTACCCAATCTCGGTGCCGACCAGCGAAGCAGTTTGCAAGGAGCGCTTGAGGGGGCTCGAAGCGATCACGTCGAATTGTAAATTGAGGGCGTTGAGATAGCGCCCAAGCAGCATGCATTGCTGTTTTCCGTCCCTGTCGAGAGGGCGCTTGATGTCCAGCTTGGGATTGATGCGCCGCGTGCCGGCGCTTGCATGACGAAGCACGAACAGATTCATGGTCCTCAGCTTCTCTCACCGGAGGGTATGGTGCCGGGAGGGCCCCAAAGAAGTCGGAGCAATATTTACACAATTGTAACAATTGTTTCGACAGGGAAACAGGGAGATCGTCCGTGACGCATTGAAAACCATGTCTCGGAAGCGAGACGTGGGGCATCGCGACAGCCGATTTCACCCGTCTGGGCGAGTGGGGGCGGGGCGCCGGCCAGGATTGTGCTAGACGAGGACAGGCTTCGGCGCTCTCCGCCTGGGTTTGTGAGGCTGGGGCGTGGCGATCTTGGGGATGCCCTCGATAGATTCCTTGCCTTCGGCCAGTCGCATTAGGAATTGCTGCGCGTGGAAGGGCTGAGGGGCGCCATCGCGTAGGCGCACGTAGGTCCCATCGGGCTGCATCAGTCGCGACGTTGCCGTATCGGCGAGATACGCGGCCAGAATCTCATGGCGGAGGCGCGCCTTGAGGAGAGGATCCTTGACCGGGAAGACGACTTCGCAGCGCTCGAAAAGATTGCGGGGCATCCAGTCGGCGGAGCCGCAAAGGATGTCTTCTTTTCCATCGTTGTAGAAGTAAAAGATGCGGCTGTGTTCGAGGAATCGGCCGACGATGGAGCGGACCCGGATGTTCTCGCTGATTCTCTTCATTCCCGGTCGCAGGGAGCAGATTCCGCGAACAATGAGATCGATCTGCACGCCCGCTTGCGATGCTTCATAGAGTGCTTCGATGACCCCGTGCTCCAGCAGGGAATTCATCTTGGCGATGATGCACGCGGGTTTACCGGCGGCTGCGTGTTCAGCCTCGCGATGGATCGTGCGAATCAAGGTTTCGGCCAAGGTCAGTGGGGCTACCAGCAGGGGGCAGTAGTCGTCCGACTCCGAGTGGGCGGTGAGGTAGTTGAATACGCTATGGACGCTTGCCGTAATCTCCGGATCTGACGTCAGCAGGCTGATGTCGGTGTAGAAGCGGGCGGTGTTGGGGTTGTAATTTCCGGTGCCGAGGTGGCAATAACGGCGGGTGACTCCATCGGGATCGTGGCGCACGAGCATGGCCAGTTTGCAATGCGTTTTCAAGCCGACGATGCCGTAGAAAATCTGTACGCCTGCATCCTCGAGGTCGCGCGCCCAGCGGATGTTGGAGGCTTCATCAAAGCGCGCCATCAGCTCCACCACGACGGTGACCTCCTTGGTCTGCGCGGCGCGGGTGAGTGACTGGAACATGGGTGAGTCGACACTGGTGCGATAAAGCGTCTGCTTGATGGTGACGACGTTGGGATCGAGCGCGCCCGCCTCGATAAAGCCAACCACGGGGTCGTAGGAATCGAAGGGATGGTGCAGCATGATGTCGCGGTGACGCAGATCTTCGAAGAGGTCGGTGGCATGGCGCGCCAGGTGAAGCGCTCGCGGCGTGAAATGGGGAAACTTGAGGTCGGGCCGGGGGGTGTCGCTGTAGAGGTTCATCAGGCGGGAGAGGTTCACCGGCCCGGCGGTGCGGAAGATCTGGAACTCCTCCAGTTCGAAGTTGACGCGCAGGCGATCGATGACCTCGGGGTCGGCGGTCTGCTCAATTTCCAGCCGCACGGCATCGCCTTTGCGGCGGTTATGCAGCTCGGTGCGGACGCTTTCGAGCAGGCTGCGCGCTTCTTCCTCCTGAAAGTAGAGGTTGCTGTTGCGGGTGACGCGGAAGGCGGCCGCCGACAGGATTTCATAGCCGCGATACATGCCTGCCGCGTTGCGCTCCACCAGGTCATGCAGAAACAGGAAGTCGGCTGTGCCGCTGTCAGAGGGGATTGGCACCAGTCGAGGCAGCGTGCGAGGAATGGTGACCACGCCCAGCACCGGTCCGGAGAATCCTTTGCGCTTGCGGCGCAGTAACAAGGCCAGGCAGAGAGCCTTGTTCAGCACGCGGGGAAACGGGTGTGCGGGATCTATCGTGATCGGGGTCAGCAGGGGATCGACTTCGCGCTGGTAAAAGGTGGTGGCGTGGCCGCGGCCCTCATCCGTCAGGTCCTGCCAGCGGAGCACGCGAACACCGTTGGCGCTGAGTTGCGGGAGCAATTGCTCGTTCCAGCAGCGGTATTGCTGCGCCACGAAGGCCTGTACATCATCGGCGACGGCCTCGAGCGTTTCCTGCGGGGTAAGTCCATCGAACCCCGGCTCCTTATAGGAGTCTTCTATCCTCTGGTAGATGCCAGCGAGGCGGATCTCAACGAATTCGTCGAGATTGCTGGCGGTGATAGCCAAAAACTTGACCCGCTCCAGCAAGGGATTGCTCGCATCCTCGGCTTCCTCAAGCACGCGGCGGTTGAAGCTGAGCCATGAGGCGTCGCGGCCGATGAAGAGCTTTTTGCGTCGAATTTGCACTGTAGTCATAAGGGTGCTGCTGCCAAGATAGCCTGGTCGCAGTTTACACAAACTCGGCTGCTGCAGAAGTTACCGCAAGCTGAACAGACCGGAGAAGAAGTTTGGTTTGTTGCGCGCAGGACGCAAAGTATTTGACGCCCGGGTTGCAGTCGATGAGGATGAAAGAGCGCCGATTGCGCAGCTTACTGCGCTGGCGGAAGGAGATCTATATGAATGATCGGGATCCCGGCAACAGGGGTGCGGTGGAAGCGACAACCGTGCACGACTCTGCTGTTGAACTGTTTCAGACCGCGGCAATGCTGCTTGGTCAGGAGCAGGAGGCGGTGAGCGTGGTGGAGGAAGTAGTGGCTGGCGCGGAGGTCGATCCCTGCTGCGAACCGGACGCGGCACATCGCGAGGCACGCGAGCGCGTGATTTCGGCGGCACTCAAGCGGATGGGCCAGTATCCTGCCGGGGGGCTGGATGCTGAGCTGGCGGCGGGAGGAGTTTCCCCGGGTACCTGCATTGAGAGCGATGACTTGTCGGCAGCCGGGTTTACTACGGCGCAGCTGGAAGATCTGCTGGAGGGCTCCGGGCGAGGGCGACTTCGCGAATGGCTGGACCGCCTGTCCCCCGCCCTGCGCGCTGTTTTTGTTCTGCGGGCGCTGCTTGGGTGGGGCAATGAGGCGGCAGCCGAAGCTCTCCGGGCCACTGGGGCTGCGGGCGTCGCCGGCTGGCAAGCCTCCGGCGTGAGCCAGGTCTATCGCCAGGCACTATGCTCCCTGGCTACTTCGATGCTGCACTCCAGTTCTGCTGTTTCGGAGCATCCTCCTGCAAAGGTCTGAAGCGAAAGGGCGATAGCCCCATTCGGCATCCGACTTTTTGAACTTTCAGAAGGGTGCATTGCATCCAAGACGCAGGTCGTTGAGGTCTTGATCGCGGTGGACATCATGTTTTGGGCTGGGGCGCGAATGGGATGGCGAAGGAATGCCGTCCTGGTGCTGATGGTCAGCGGTCCTATTGTTGCGCGGGCGCAGATGCCGGCATCGGATGCCGCTAGAACCGGAGGAAGCAGTGCGTCCTCGGGCGCGCCGTCGCAGGGCGGTGCTTCGTCTTTCCAAGGCAGCGTGGTGGAAGGTCAGGCTACCGCGGGGGTGCTGTCGCTCGGCCTTGATGAAGCTATACAGCGTGGTTTGAGGCAGAATCTCGGAGTCATTTTGAGTGGGGCGAGCGAGAAGGCCGCCGCCGGGCAGAAGCTGCAAGAGCTACAGGCCCTGCTGCCGACGGTGAATGGATCGCTTCGGGAAGCGGTAATGCAGACCGACCTGCAGGCGCAGGGACTTCGCATACCGCGAATTCCGGCGATTATCGGTCCCTATGGGTACACGGACCTGCGTGGCTCTCTCTCCTGGTCGCTGGTAAATGTCGCGGCGCTGCAGAATTATCTGGCGTCGAAGCACAATTTTGAAGGCACAAGGCTATCCGCCGAAGACGCGCGCGATCTCGTCACGCTGACGGTGGGGAACGCTTATTTGCTGGTGATCTCGGATGCGGCCCGCATTCGCAGCGTCGAGGCGCAGGTGGATACGGCGAAGCTCTCGTTAGACCAGGCGGCAGCCAACCACCAGGCAGGCACGGCTCCTCTGCTGGATGAGTTGCGGGCTCGCGTGGATTATCAATCGCTGCAGCAGACGCTGATCACGTCGGAGAATCAATATGCCAAAGACAAGATCGCCTTGGCGCGGACAATGGGCCTGCCGCTGGATCAGAGGCTCGAACTGACGGAGCAGGCTCCCTACGCGGCGTTGGAGAATGTGGATGCGGACTCCGCGGTAAAGCAGGCGCTGGCTAGCCGCAAGGATTTGCAGGCGCTGGAGCAGCAGGTTATGGGCGCGGAGAAGCGGCGGTCTGCCGCGACTGCGGAACGGTATCCCACGCTGGGTTTTCAGGGAGACTACGGCGATATCGGTGTCAATTTCGCCAAGTCTCACGGAACCGGGGACGCCCTGGGAACGTTGAGCTTTCCGATCTTTGCTGAGCCCAAGCTGCGTGGAGATGCGCAATTGGCGCAGTCGCAACTGGAACAGCGGCGAGCGCAGTTGAATGACATGCGCGGCCAGATCAACGCGGATGTGCGCAATAGTATTCTCGACATACAGGCTGCCGCGAAACAAGTCGAAGTGGCGCATAGCAATGTCCAGCTCGCAACTGAGGTTCTGAGCGAGGCGCAACAGCGCTATGCGGCAGGAGTCTCGGATAATCTTGCGGTTACCCAGGCGCAACAATCGGTAGCCCAGGCAGATGACCGGTATGTCAGCAGCCTGTACCAGCACAACGTGGCGAAACTCGCCCTGGCGCGTGCCCTGGGTGTGGCCCATACCAACTACAAGGACTACGTCGGAGGGAAGTAACGGTGGCTGAGCAGAACCTGGAGTTGGGGGAGACGAATAACGCGGACCTGGCAGATCTTGAGAAGCCGCATCCACGGCCCCGGCGTCACTTCGTTATTTTTGGCATCGTGGTGGCGGTGCTGGTGGGAGCCTTTCTTTTGTGGTGGCACTCCACCTTTTACGAAGACACCGACGACGCGCAGGTGAGTGGACACCTGGTTCAGATCAGTTCCCGTATTGCCGGGCAGATCGTCAAGGTGAATGTGGAGGAGAATCAGTATGTCGAAGCGGGAACGGTGGTAGCCGAGATCGATCCCCGTGATTTTGAGGTTGCTGTGCAGCAGAGTGACGCCAGCCGCCAGGGGGCTGAAGCCAGCGCGCAAGCCGCCCAGGGCAGCGTGCCTATCACCGGCATCAACACGGGCAGCACGCTAACGTCGGCGGGCGCGGATGTGCGCGGCTCGTCGGCGGGTGTGGAACAGGCTCAGAAGCAGCTGGAGTCGGCACACGCAAGGGTGGAGCAGGCTCGCGCCAATAATGACAAGGCGCAGCTGGATCTGAAGCGGTATGCACCGCTGGTAGAAAAGGACGTGATCTCGCGCCAGCAATTTGACGCGGCGGTTGCAGCAGCAGCCTCTACCAAGGCTGGCGTTGCCGATGCCCAGGCGGGGGAACAAGCGGCCGATCAGGGAGTACGGATTGCCCGGCAGCGGCTCGATCAGGCCCAGGCCCAACTAAAGACAGCGCAGACGGGACCGCAGCAGATGGCCATTCAGCGCGCCCGGGCCAACCAGGCATCTGCCCAGGCGCAGCAGGCCAGCGCTGCCCTGGAACAGGCCAGATTGAACCTCAGCTATACCAAGATTGTGGCGCCCATCTCGGGCATTATCACGCGCAAAAGCCTTGAATTAGGGCAAAACGTCAGCGTGGGCCAGAACCTCATGACACTGGTGTCCCTCGATGGTGTGTGGATCACGGCGAACTTCAAGGAAACGCAACTTCGTCATATGAAGCAGGGGCAACCGGTGGATATCAAGCTGGATGCCTATGGCCGCAGATATGATGGAGCGATTACGCAGATTGGTGGCGCTACCGGGTCAATGATGAGCCTGTTTCCCCCGGAAAATGCGACGGGAAACTACGTCAAGGTGGTGCAGCGCATCCCGGTGCGGATCGATCTAAAAAACCCCAACGACAACCGGGATCATCTGCTGAGACCGGGGCTGTCCGTGGTCCCCAGCGTGCGCGTGAAGCAATAGACCAGCCTCTTGGCAGGAGCATGCTGTTTTGAGGACGGCCCGTTTCATCGGGGCTGGGAGAGTTCCCGCAAATTTACAAAATCAGACCACTCCCGTGTGTATAGTGCATCCAATTATTGAGAAGTGGAGGAAATATTCATGAGTAGCACTGGCCTTAAAGAAGCGCCCTCGAAAACCCGCGACCGCATCACTCCAATCCAAAATCAGAGCGCCCGCACAATCCAGAAATTTGGAACTGTGATCGCCGATCTTCCTCTCGGTTTGAGCGAAGAGGTTCGCACCAAGATGACGGCAGAACTGAACCTGATGCTGGCCGACACGATGAGTATGCGCGACCTGTACAAAAAATCGCATTGGCAGGTATCCGGGCCAACGTTTTACCAGCTTCATCTACTTTTTGACAAGCATCATGAGGAACAGTCCGAGTTGGTGGATTTGCTGGCGGAGCGCATTCAAACCCTGGGTGGAGTGAGCATTGCGATGGCGCCTGACGTTGCAGAAATGACGCGCCTTGAGCGCCCACCCCGTGACCGTGAAGAGGTGCCAGTGCAGATTTCTCGTCTGCTGCAGGCGCACAAGCTGATCCTCGAGAACGCCCGCAAGCTCGCCAAAATGGCCGACGATAGGGGCGATGACGGTACTAACGATATTCTTGTCAGCAACGTGGTGCGCACCAATGAATTGCAGGTCTGGTTCGTGAGCGAACATACAGTGGATATGCCACTGGTGCGCGCGGAGTAGATCTCGTACCACGGCGTAGTTGGAAGGATACAAAGGGCCGGACTCCCACAAGGGGCTCCGGCCTTTTCGCTTAGGTGGATCCAAACTCTTGAGAGGCAACAGCTGCCGGATCCGCATTATTCGAAAAATCTACCTGCACCGTTTCCAAAATTCGTGACATCTTATACGCAAACCGAAATCGATTGGTCGCGCGTTATGCCGGAGAGCCTCGAATTTGTCGTTCAATACGGATACCTAATCCTGTTTGTATGGGTGATGGTGGAAATGCTGGGCGTACCCATTCCCAGCACTCCGCTGATGCTTGTGGCTGGTAGCTTGACGGCGACGCACCGCCTTAGTCTTCCTCTCGTGATTCTGGCGGTGGTAGCTGGTTGCATTGCCGGCGACACGGTATGGTATTTCCTGGGCAAACGGTATGGCGGGGCCATGGTGCGGCTGGTTTGCCGCTTATCTCTGGAGTCCTCCACATGCGTACGGCGAACGGAAGACTATTTCACGAAGCATGGATTGAAGGCTTTGCTGGTGGCGAAGTTTATTCCCGGGCTCACGACCCTGGCGGCCCCTATTGCCGGCCAATCGAAGGTACCCTATCGCTCATTTCTGATGTATGACTTTATGGGATCGCTGATCTGGACTCTCGCATTGACGCTGTCAGGAAGGTTTTTCGGAGATGTGGTGAAGCTCGACCCGGTCGCGTTGCCCTGGGTGAGGAACTCATTCGGCGCGTTGTTTGTACTGGCGGTCATTGGGTTTGTGCTCTACCGGGTGATGCGGCAGCAGGCGTTTTTGCGGGAGCTGCGCACCTCGCGCCTTGAGCCGGAGGAGTTAAAGCGTCTACTCGACGACGGGGAGCCAGTTTACATCGTGGATCTGCGTCATCCGCTGGACTATCTTCCTGATCCCCGGGTACTGCCGGGGGCTGTACGCTATACGTCGGCATCCCTGCTGGCTAACAGCGCGAATATTCCCCGCGACCGCGACATTATTCTGTACTGCACCTGCCCTAGCGAGGCCACGGCGGCAAAAACGGCGATGAGCATCCGCAAGCTGGGGATCCAGCGGGTACGCCCCTTGCGGGGTGGGTTTGACGGTTGGAAGAATCTTGGTTTCCCGCTGGTCGACCTCGAGGAAGAGCAAGCGGTCTCTGCTCAAGCGGTTCCTGAGGAGTCAGTTTCGCGAAGCTAACGTACACAAGTCCGGCAACCTGCTATAACTTCGCACAACAGAGAAATTTGCCCGACGTTCGTTGGGTAAGGGGACCTTGATGGCGTGGACCGAAACTTATCATTGCGACGTATGTAACAAGTCAAAAAAAGAGACAGAGGATGACTGGTGGCTGGCGTGGCGAGAGTTCATCACGCCCACGGAGAATATGCCGGCCCAGCCTGTCCTCCGGCTCACCCCGTGGAATTTCCTGCTCGCACATAGCTCCGATGTGAAACATCTATGTGGAGCACGCTGCGCCCAGACGCAGATGGACCGGTTTATGGCGGCGCACATTTAGATCATTTTCCCTGTTGCTGTGTACTTTCTAGAAAGGCAATATGCAGCTTTTCCGTCAAGAAAAGCTGCGATGTGAGTTGCTTGGATCGGCGATGGTAACAGTGAAAAGCTCTAGTATGGAAGCAGCCGCGAAAATCTGGGTGGACCGTCTGCACAAAGCGGCGTGGGGGATGCAATTTGGCTCTGGACGATCTTAGGGACTGGATTCGAACGCTGGAGAAGGCTGGCGAGCTGAGGCGTGTGCGGGAGCAGGTGGATCCTATTCTCGAGATCACCGAGATTACGGATCGCGTGTCAAAGTTCGGGCGGCGGGCGGCGGCGGGCAAAGACGCAACGAGCAGGTATGCGCCGGGAGGCCCGGCTCTGCTTTTCGAGAACATCAAGGGCCACCCAGGACACCGTGTCCTGATGAATCAGTTTGGCAGCGAGCGTCGCATGCAGATGGCGCTCGGGGTCGATTCGCTGGATGAGATAGCAGCGCGCATCCAGGGGATGATGCACCTCAAGTCGCCGGAAAGCTTCTTCGACAAGCTGAAGATGCTGCCTCTTCTGGCGGAGGTGGGCAAGTACTTCCCCAGGACGATCCCCGTCAAGGATGCCCCCTGCAAGCAGGTCATCCACCGCGACAAGATCAACCTGCTGGATTTTCCAGTGTTGCAATGCTGGCCATTGGATGGGGGCAGGTTTATTACGCTGCCTTGCGTGATTACCCGCGACCGCAAGACGGGAAAGCGCAACATGGGCATGTACCGCATGCAGGTTTACGACGGGCAGACGACGGGTATGCACTGGCAACGCCAGAAGGTAGCTGCGGAGCACTTTCGCGACCGTCTGCGTGCGGCGGCCGAGCGGACCGCGGTGGGCGATGCCGCCGCGGCACGAGTGCGCGTGATGGCGGAGACAGGTGGCGGAATTACCCGGATGGCGGGCGGGATTCCCCAGGTAGCGTTGGGCAAAGCGCAGGACGGACGCCTGGAAGTGGCAGTAGCTATCGGTACTGATCCGGCGACCACTTTTTCGGCCATCGTCCCGGCGCCCCCAGAGGTGGAGGAGTTTGTCATAGCGGGTTTTCTGCGGCAGTCACCAGTCGAACTGGTAAAGTGCGAGACCGTGGATCTGGAAGTTCCGGCGCACGCAGAAATCATCATCGAGGGCTATGTGAGCCTGGACGAGCTGCGGACGGAAGGGCCGTTCGGCGATCACACCGGCTTCTATACGATGGAGGACGAATATCCCGTCTTCCACATTACCTGCATCACGCACCGCAAGGAACCCATTTACGCTGCCACCATCGTGGGCAAGCCTCCCATGGAAGATGCCTGGATGGGCAAGGCCGTCGAGCGCATATTTTTGCCCATGATGCGGCTGACGATTCCCGAGATCGTGGACATTAACCTGCCCGTCGAGGGGGTGTTTCATAACCTGATGATTGTGTCGATTCGCAAGAGCTATGCGGGGCAAGCGCGCAAGGTGATGAGTGGAATCTGGTCACTGGGGCAGGCTATGTTCACCAAATGCGTGATTGTAGTGGACGAGGATTGCGACGTTCAGGACCTGGGCGAGGTTACGCTGCGAGTCACGAATAATATCGATCCTGAGCGCGATATACAGTTCACCCTGGGGCCAGTCGACTCCCTCGACCATGCATCGCGCATGCCGAACTACGGCAGCAAGATGGGTATTGATGCGACGCGCAAGTGGGCGGCAGAGGGCTTTACCCGGCCCTGGCCCGCAATGATCGAAATGGACGCGGGGACGCGGGCGCGGGTAGACGAAATCTGGAAGAAGCTGGGGATCGAGTAAATGCGGAGTGGGATGAAGAAGGACAGCAGTGCGCTGGCACGCGTGCGCTGCGAAGGCGTTTTTTGTCTGGCATTGTTAACGATGATGTGTGGCGGTCGGCGGGCAAATGCCCAGGCAGTCGAGGGCTTCGCCTGGACCGATTTGCGCGGAGAGACGGACAGAGTTGGAGCCGTAATTAAGGCGCTCGAAGGCGAAAAGTACACGGTATTGCGAGAGATCGCCGTGGTGAGCGACGAAGCGCTGGTGATTACCGCATCGCGACCGAATCCCACGGCGAGGCCTGATCAGGACCACTACACGGTGTACAGCGTTGACCTCAAGAACGCGAGCGACAAGCCGGTACAACTGATGACGGGAACACACCTCCAGTTTCGCGACTGGCTGCGTTTTGTCCGCGATGGCGAAACAGAATTGGTGGCGACCTACGACGACTGTAGCGACTGCCGGGCAACCACGTTTCTGACGGCATTTTATCTGGATGCGAAGACGAGAAAGTGGCGGGCGCGCTGGCCGCGTGAAGTGGCTGGAGCACCCCTGTTCTCAGCCGCTCCGGGAAACCCCGGTGAGACGGATCAGGCCTACGCGCTGATGGTAGGTGCGGATGGCCGCGCCGTGCTGGCTACCTGGTCGCACTTTCAACAGAGGAAGCGGGGAACAGGCGACGATTACCTGTTCGAGTACGATGTGGATCCGGCCAGCGGGCTGGAGCGATCCCGGCAGGTGTTAGGGAGCGAGGCTGGGCCGCTGAGGAACCGGCTGTGCAAGGCTGAAGGCAGTGTGCTGGATATTGCCGCCGGGCAGGAAACGGCCAGCTGCAAGCAGGTTTCGAGGGCTGGAGAGCGACGGGCGCCCCGGCATTCGTCGCGTCGCCGGAGGGTGTTTACGAAGCCGCTGGTGGGAGAGTCGAGACCTCATTAGCACAAAAGCAGGGAAAATGTTGATGTATCCAGCGTCAGCGATGTAGGCCTTTTCTTGATGAAAATGCCTGCAGAGATCTGCGGCTCACCTTACAGTAACTCTGCTTCTGCTCTAGCCGGGCGTTCGAGGCGATCCCGCCGACAGAGCCGCAGGATCAGTTTGCGTAGCGACCTCCGTCAGCGTGGGATTCTTGCCTTTTACGGCCAGAGCGGAGAGGGTTCGAGCGTCTCACTTAAGGCAATGGTTGGTGTCACTGCAGTGATGTGATTACAAGACATTCGAACTGCGGATGGGCCTGCAGGGGTTTTCTCTCAGGGCATCGTATACTTGACTTATGTCGATCGTGCGCAACATTGCCGGGATTGCCAAGGGCATGAGCATCACCCTCGGGGAGATGTTCAAACCGACCACGGTGGAGAATTATCCCGATGGCCCGGGGCCGATGCGAGGCGCGCAGATTGAGGAGCGCTTCCGCGGCAGACACGAGTTGCAGCGCGATGAGAATGGCCTGGAAAAGTGCGTTGCCTGCTTCCTGTGCGCGGCGGCATGCCCATCCAACTGTATTTACATAGAAGCGGCTGAGAACACTGCCGAGATACGGATTTCAAGTGCGGAACGCTATGCCAAGGTCTACAACATCGATTACAACCGCTGCATCTTCTGCGGCTATTGTGTGGAGGCGTGTCCTACCGATGCGATCACCCATGGACGCAATTTCGAACTGGCCTCGCTCAATGCGACGAGCCTGGTGATGCGTAAAGAAGATATGCTGGTGCAGATCGGTGGAGTCTCCGCCCCGATTCCTGAGTTATCCGGAAAAGCCAACTCGCATTCAACCGGTCTGCCGGAGTATTAAATTCAGCGCGGCAGATAGTTTTGTCCAAGCGAACTATCGCGGATCGCGCCCACATTCCTTACTCGTTCCTGAATCTTCCCAAGCCAAATATTCGTTGCGTGAACAGTTGGCGCTGCAAGTTGTCAACGAGCGATGAGGCACGGTAGCCTAGAAGATATGGATTCCCCAAGGTCGAACGGCTTCTCGCGTCGGGTCGAAGTGCAACCCGAAATACTGCCGCCTGGCTACGAACCGAAAGTGGGCCTTCGGGAGCCCGCCCGTGTAGACGAAGCGGATCGCGGAGTGACGCGAAGCCGGTCGCGCTGGGCCTACGCTCCGGCAACCTATGTGCTGGTGGCCATCAACTGCCTCGTCTTCCTCGCGATGGTCTTGAAGGGTATCTCGCCCACACTTCCGACCACGGAACAATTATTGGCGTGGGGGGCAAATAACGGATCTCTGGTGATGCTGCACGGCGAGTGGTGGCGTTTGTTATCGGCAGCCTTTGTACATGTAGGCATCATTCATCTGGCAACCAACATGTGGTGCTTATGGAACCTGGGCATGCTGGGCGAGCCACTGCTGGGTCCGATCGGACTGATGGCAGTGTATGTCCTGAGCGGAATCTCGGGTAATCTGCTGAGCAACGCGGTTCATCCCGGGATACCCGGGCATCTGGGAGTGGTGGGAGCAGGTGCGTCCGGCGCGGTCTTCGGCCTGTGCGGTGTGCTAATAGTTCTTCTCAAATCGCCGCTGCTGCCAGTATCGCCAGTCGAAGTGAAGCGCTTGCGGCAGAGCGTAATCAACTTCGCGATCCTCAACTTCGTCATTGGCGGGTCTACTTGGTTCTTCCACGCGGGACTGCAGATAGACAACATGGCCCACCTTGGCGGTTTTCTTTGCGGCCTTGCCCTGGGCGTTCCGCTGGTTCCGAGGATTGGGGCACCTCGACAACAGTTCCGTAAGCGTCAGCACCTGGCATATTACGGTATGGCCGTCCTGTTGATGGTGATTGGTTTCGGTATCTCGTCGTTCTGGCTTTCGGCCTGAACCGTGACGGCAACGCCCGCGCCAAAGTGCACACATGAGAAAGCCCCGAGGCTGTGCCGGGGCTTTTCATGTCTGTGTCTCAAGGATATGAGACACAGTTGTTGTGCTTTCAGCGGACGGCGGTAGCTGCGAACTTTTTGACCATCGCTAACAGCAGCTTTCGGTCGCTATCGTTCAGATTAGAAGAATAACGGCGAATCTGTGTCAGGAAGCGGAGTTCATCGTCGGTAAGCTTCTGTGTATTCATCTCTCGGCCGAGGGTTTCTTCGGCAAAAAATTGCGCCAACGGCAGGTCGAGAGCGCCTGCTATCTTTGCCAGCGTGTCCAACGATGGAACGGTATGTCCGTTTTCCACACGGGACAGGTAGCAGCGCAACAAACCAGTACGCTTCTCAATATCTCCTTGCGACAGCCCTTTTTGTAAGCGATAGCCCCGAATGGTGATCCCGATCTGCATATTTATTACCTGAACGGCACTTTCTCCTTGCGACAAGGTCAGAATATTTTAGTAGTGACTCTATGGTTAACACGACTGTCGAAGGCAATCAAGCACTTTTTGCGACACCGAGGGTAAATCTTTCCCAACCTTCCCGAACCGTCATTCATACCTGCTACTTGCCGGTCCCCAAAACTGTTAAAAGCCACGTCATTTTTGCAGTGTACGTGACAAGAATGTAACTATTCTCTGATGCGCATCCTCCGCTTCTTCGCTTCGATATCCCAATTTATTATTGGGATTTTCAAAGGCATGGCCGGCCTCGGGGTAAATTTTTACGTCGGCCGGATTGCCCAGTTGTTTCATCTGAACAGCGAAAGCATCGACGGAAGCAGGCAGAATTCCCATATCTTTGCCGCCAAAGTTGCCTAGGACAGAGGCTTTGATCTTGGCGAGGGAGGTCTGCTCCGTGGGTAGAGATCCATAGTTGACCACTACCGAGCGCAGCGAGGGTTCCGCCACGGCAAGTTGTATGGCGTAGCCTCCGCCCATGCACCAGCCGAGGGCACCGATCCGCTTGGCTTCAACATCCTTCCTCTGTTTCAGGAAGTGGACTGCCGAGACCAGGTCGCGCACTCCGCGGTCCTGCGGAAGGCCCCGGCTCAACTGGTGGGCCGCGTCGGGATCATTGGCTACCTGGCCCCGGTACAGGTCGACCGCCAGCGCGACATAGCCCAGCGCGGCATACTGCGCGGCCTGTTCTTTCACCCAGTCATTCAGGCCCCACCACTCGTGGATGACGACCAGTGCCGGATGCGGACCCGAGCCGGAAGGAAGGTAGAGGAGGCCCTGTGCCATTTCGCCGCCACTGGCAAAGGAAACTTTCTGGGGTTCGGGGTTGGCGGCAAGAGCGAAGGATGCAGATAGCAGAATGAGCAATGTCAGGATACGTCTCACGGGGATTCCTTTCGTTTCGGGGCTCTTCAGGAGTGCCGCAAGCGCTAAGCCGTGGGTATCGCGCGGCCTCCAATGGGAGTTGACAGCTAGGATGCGTGGATAGCAGGCCGCGCGGGGAGGCAGCCAGATATGACCAGCCAATTTAACCCACGTCTCAAAAGCGAGACGTGGGGCACCCAATTTTGCGTGCTATCCAGGCAATGCGGGGTCTGCCGTCACGCCATGTACATGCCGCCGTTGACGTCCAGCACATGCCCGGTGATGTATGCCGCTTCGGGCGATGCCAGGAAAGCGACGGCGTAGGCGATATCAGCGTCGGTGCCGGCTCGTCCTAGCGGAATGTGGGCGATCATTGCCTCGCGCTGCTTGTCGTCGAGCACGGCGGTCATGGCGGTCTCAATGTAGCCGGGGGCAACCGCGTTGGCGGTGATGCCGCGGGAGGCAAGTTCGCGCGCGAGAGAGCGCGTAAGGCCGATCAATCCGGCCTTGCTGGCGGCATAGTTTGCCTGTCCGGCCTGGCCGCTGCGCGCCACCACGCTGGAGATGTTGATGATCCTTCCCCAGCGGGCCTTGAGCATGGAACTGATTACGGCCTGGGTGAGCAGGAATGCGCCGGTGAGGTTGGTGGTCAGAACATCGTCCCAGTCCGCGCGCTTCATTCGCAACATCAGCCCGTCGCGGGTGATGCCGGCGTTGTTGACCAGGATGTCAATCGCTCCAAACTGCGCAATTACGGTCTTGGCCGTCGCCTTGATGGACTCTTCGCTGGACACGTCGATAACAAACACCTCTGCGGTGCCGCCGGACGCTGTAATCTCGGCGGCGACCTCGTCGAGCTTGGCGTGGTTGCGGGCTGCCAGTGCGATCCGCGTTCCCCTCTTGGCCAGTTGCAGAGCACATGCGCGGCCGATACCCTGTGAGGCTCCGGTTATGAGCGCGGTCTTGCCGTCGAGTGACGCCGCTTCGAGTGATGCCATGTGTTTGACGATGCTCCTGCTGCGGAATTATAGAGGTTCGGGAGCCGAGAGAGGAGAGCGAGCGGAGGCTGACATGGTATAGGCCAGCTCCAGCGACCAGACGTACACCGCCAGCTCGCGGGAGTAGTGCAGCAGGGGAGCAGTGTCGGGCAGACGGATGCCATGCGCCGCCGGCAGATCGTTGATGTTGATCTCCGCCTCCGCCTTCTCCAGCGGCCAGGGCATGTGGTGGATGTTTCCCCGCAGCAGTTCGCCACGTCGATTGCTGGTATAGAGGCAGTACCGCTCGGTCAGAAAATGCTCGATCGTGCCGGGTGTGCTTGGCGGTAGGTTGGGCCCCAGTCCGCGATAGCTGGCGCGAAATCGAACCGGGTGGGGAGATAACAGGCGTTCACTCTGATAGAGGAATCCTCGTTCGCCCTGGGGCTCGATGCTCATGCGCGCCCAGTAGTAGGGTAGGTGGAAGAGCGTCCGTGCCACCGCGACGGCGAGGGCACTGGCCGCGTCCAGCGAGAAGAAATAGACCCCGTAGGAATTGGTATCGCGCTCGCGTACGTAAGTCCGCAGATTCAGCTCAGGGAATCGATGGGTGCCGGGGATCTGCGGTACTCCGCGCATTTGGACGCGGTCCATCCAAAAGGGAACGATGCCGATCCATGCTTCTCCGTCGAAGGTGTCAACGACCAGCTTCGGGGGGATGAGGGGAGTGAGCTGTTCGATCGGGACCGGCCAGTGAGCAAACAGGAGGTCGTTCCATCGCTGGCTCATCGTCCAAGGTCCAACCGGGAGGGGCCATGTGCGATGGCTGGTATTGGAGAGAATTTCCGATGGGTCCTGTCTCTTTTCGCTGCTCATGACGCCGGCTTACCGTATAAGGATCGCATATCAGATGAAACCGAGCCGGCCATGTCGCAAAGTAAGGCCGGGGGAAGTGGTTCGAATGTAGCTTACAGCGTCTGGCACAGGATCTTCCACAACAGCGGGAGAGAAATCCTTGCCGGCATGCCGTATTCTGTTTGCGATCATGCCAGAAAAGGAAACCACAGCGCACGCCGCCCTCCTGACCGAAGAACCAGCCCAAGCCCGCAATCAGACCGAAGTTTTCGCCGTATTTGGCGCCGATCCCGAGGTGCTGGCTTACGCCATGGCAAAGTACTCCCGGTCAGCGCTCTCGATGAAGGACTCGCTGCGTGAGATCAGCAGCCAGCGAGCCGAGCAGTTCCTCAACACATTTTATTTTCAATATGGCCATCGATCGATTGCGGACCTGGCCCACGTTGCTTTTGCCGTCGAGAGGCTTTCGCTGGCGGCAGCGATTGTACTGTTGGACGAGCAGCGCTGGGACGGGCAGGAGCGCTCGACGCGCTACCAGAATTTTTCTAAAAGCGGATGGTACCTGCCGGAGTTCGGCAGCGCCGGTCAGCCGCGCCAGCTTTACAAAGACACGATGGCTGCTCTTTTCCGCGAGTACCACACTACGGCGGAGGCGATGTTCGTCTTTCTGCGGGAAAAGACTGCGAAACCCGACGAGATGAAGCAGGATGCCTTTGATCGCACTCTGCGGGCGCGGGCTTTTGACGTGGCGCGCTATCTGTTGCCCCTGGCCACCAATACATCGCTGGGGCAGATTGTGAATGCGCGCACGCTGGAGAGCCAGGTGTCACGGCTGCTTTCGCATCCGGCGGCGGAGATTCGGGAATTAGGCCTAAGGCTGAAAGAAGCTGCTGCCGGGGCCGCATGGAATGTTCAACATGAGCAGTTGGCCGTGCTGCAGGCCGAGATTGCCTTCCTCGATCCTGCAATGGGCGCGAAGGCTCGAGATCTGCTGATGCGCGACGTAAAGACGGCGCCGACGCTGGTTAAATATGCGACACCCAATGCCTACGCTATCGAGACGCGCCGCGATCTGGCCCAGGCCGCCGCAGCCCTGATGAAGAACGAGCCCATCGCCGTGGCTCCGGTAGTGGACCTGGTTGAGCCCACGGAATCGCTGGAAGTGGAGTTGGCGACGACGCTGCTCTACGCAGTTTGCCACTACCCCTATCGCCAACTCCTGCAGCACGTGGCGGCACTCACGGCTGCCGAGCAGGAGGAGATTGTGGATATGGGTCTGCGGCGACGCGGCAAGCATGACGAACTACTGCGCGAATATTCTGGCGGGCAGTCTTTGCGTTTCGACATCCTGATGGATATTGGCGGCTTTCGCGACATGCACCGCCATCGCAAGTGCACCCAGATCCTGCAGCCTTTCACCAGCGCACACGGCTTTGAAGTGCCCGACAGCCTGACCGAAGCCGGCCTTCGCCGTCCCTATGAAGCGGCGATGTCGGAGGCCCATGCGGCCTATGCGAAGATTGCCCATTCGCAGGCTCCGGAGGCGGAGGAGTCGGCGAAATACGTGTTGCCGCTAGGCACCCGCAACCGCGCGCTCTTCAAGATGGACTTTGCCGAGGCGCTGTATATCGCGGAGCTGCGATCCAGTCCCCAGGGACATTTTTCCTACCG